>NZ_JAKUWE010000003.1:0-300000 GCF_026782235.1 Streptococcus oralis
TTGGTGTAAACTGATATATAGTTCCCTATATTAATTTTAAGGAGATTTTGTAATATGAATTCACAACAAAAGAAAAAACCTTCACTTATTTTAGGTATCTTATCTATCGTCCTTGGTTTGCTATCTCCAATAGTGGGTCTGATTTTAGGGATCATAGGATTGGTCTTGGCTTTTTCATACCAAAAAGAATCTGGACTGGACTATAAAACAGAAAAAATTCTCAACATCGTAGGACTTGTAGTTTCTGTTCTTAACTGGATTCTAGCAATCGCAATCTTTTTTAGATAAGCAAAAAACAAAAAAGCTTTAAATTTAAAGCTTTTTTTGTTTTATCCACTTTTCTCTAAGTATTTTTTAATCTTCTCTAATTCTCTTTGGTTTAAGAATCGGTATTGCCCTTCTACTAGTTCTGGGTCTAATGTAAAATCACCGAATTGGACGCGTTTTAGGGTAGTCACCTTGACACCAACTGATAGAAACATCTTCTTGACTTGATGAAATTTGCCTTCAGAGATAGTGATGGAGGCACGGCTCCCTGTTGGGCTTGCGGACAGAATGTCTAGTTTTGCAGGTTTACAAGTAGTCCCATCTAAAAAGACAATTCCCTCTTTGAATTTTTGGATATGTTCTGGTGTGAGCAGTCCGTTGACCATCACTTGATAGGATTTATCGACATGGTACTGGGGATGAAGAAGCTGAAAACCAAGAGGTCCGTTGTCTGTCAGAAGGAGCAGTCCCGTTGTATCGCGGTCTAATCTGCCGACAGCATAGAGCTGGTCAGACTGGATGTCAGGTGGCAGGAGCTCCATGACGGTTGGAAGTTTCTTATCCTTGCTAGCTGTAACGACTCCGTTTGGCTTATGAAGCATGAGGTAGTTGTGCTCGTAGCCTTGGATTTGTCGTCCTTGAAAGACTAATTTCTGTAATCCAGTGTCGACATTTTGAGCGAGTGAGCTGGCTGGACAATCATCTACTAGGATTTCTTTTTTTAATAAAGCCTGTTTCATAGCCTTGCGACTGACCTTTTCTTGGGCTAATAATCTATCTAAACGCATACCAGCTTATCTTATCATAAGTCTCTGACTTTGAAAAGAGTTGCCTTGACTAGAAAAGCAGAGTGAAAACATTTACACTTGGTTAGTCCGTGTTTTTTGGAAAAAACTGTGTTATAATTTTTAGTTGGAAATAAATAATAAGATTTAGAGGAAAAAATGACAAAATTAAGAGAAGATATCCGTAACGTAGCCATTATTGCCCACGTTGACCACGGGAAAACAACCCTCGTTGATGAATTATTGAAACAATCAGAAACGCTTGATGCACGTACTGAATTGGCAGAGCGCGCTATGGACTCAAACGATATTGAAAAAGAGCGTGGAATTACCATCCTTGCTAAAAATACAGCCGTTGCCTACAACGGAACTCGTATCAATATCATGGACACACCAGGACACGCGGACTTCGGTGGAGAGGTTGAGCGTATCATGAAAATGGTTGACGGTGTTGTCTTGGTCGTAGATGCCTACGAAGGAACCATGCCACAGACTCGTTTCGTATTGAAAAAAGCCTTGGAACAAGACCTTGTCCCAATCGTGGTTGTCAACAAAATCGATAAACCATCAGCTCGCCCAGCAGAAGTAGTGGACGAAGTCTTGGAACTCTTCATCGAGCTTGGCGCAGATGATGATCAGCTTGATTTCCCAGTTGTTTATGCTTCAGCTATCAACGGAACATCTTCCTTGTCAGATGATCCAGCTGACCAAGAAAAAACAATGGCGCCAATCTTTGACACCATCATCGACCATATCCCAGCCCCAGTAGACAACTCAGATGAGCCTTTGCAGTTCCAAGTGTCACTTTTGGACTACAACGACTTCGTAGGTCGTATCGGTATCGGTCGTGTCTTTCGTGGTAGTGTGAAAGTTGGGGACCAAGTTACCCTTTCTAAGCTAGATGGTACAACGAAGAACTTCCGTGTAACAAAACTCTTCGGTTTCTTTGGTTTGGAACGTCGTGAAATCCAAGAAGCCAAAGCAGGTGACTTGATTGCCGTATCCGGTATGGAAGATATCTTTGTTGGTGAAACTATTACTCCGACGGATGCCATTGAACCTCTTCCAATCCTACATATCGATGAACCAACCCTTCAAATGACCTTCTTGGTAAATAATTCACCATTTGCAGGTCGTGAAGGAAAATGGGTGACTTCTCGTAAGGTGGAAGAACGCTTGCAGGCAGAATTGCAAACAGACGTTTCCCTTCGTGTTGACCCAACGGATTCACCAGATAAATGGACTGTTTCAGGACGTGGAGAATTGCACTTGTCAATCCTGATTGAAACCATGCGCCGTGAGGGTTATGAACTTCAGGTATCTCGTCCAGAGGTTATTGTAAAAGAGATTGACGGCGTAAAATGTGAGCCATTTGAACGCGTGCAAATCGATACTCCTGAAGAATACCAAGGATCTGTTATCCAAAGCCTTTCTGAACGTAAGGGTGAAATGTTGGATATGATTTCAACTGGTAATGGTCAAACTCGTTTGGTCTTCCTTGTTCCAGCGCGTGGTTTGATCGGATACTCAACTGAGTTCTTGTCAATGACTCGTGGTTACGGTATCATGAACCATACCTTCGACCAATACTTGCCATTGATTCCGGGTGAAATTGGTGGACGTCACCGTGGTGCCCTCGTTTCCATCGATGCTGGTAAGGCAACAACTTACTCAATAATGTCTATCGAAGAACGTGGAACCATCTTTGTCAACCCAGGAACTGAGGTTTACGAAGGAATGATCATCGGTGAAAACTCTCGTGAAAACGACTTGACAGTTAACATCACTAAGGCCAAACAAATGACCAACGTCCGTTCAGCTACTAAGGACCAAACAGCAGTTATCAAGACACCTCGTATCTTGACCCTTGAAGAGTCTCTTGAGTTCTTGAACGACGATGAGTACATGGAAGTAACGCCTGAGTCAATCCGTTTGCGTAAGCAAATCCTCAATAAGGCAGAGCGCGAGAAAGCCAACAAAAAGAAAAAATCAGCTGAATAAGAGCTAGAAAGAGATAAAGATGGTCTATTTAATCATAGGGATACTCTTATTACTACTCTATGTATTTGCGACACCTCAAAGTATCAAAGGAACAGTCAACATCGTTATCTTGGTCTTTGTAGTTGTTGCACTCTTGATTTTGCTGATGTTGTCCATCTTGCAAATCTTCCAATTACCGACAGAATTCTTTGTCACAATCGCCATGCTGGCCCTAGCCTACTTTAGCTTGAGAGACATTACGCTCATGTCTGAAAAAAAGAGCAGAAGAAGATAAATAGAAAGAGAGCTTCGGCTCTTTTTTTTAGACTTAGACAGATAAAATTGTTAAAATATTTTTGTAAAATTTATTGACAAGCCATGATAAAAATGATACCATAAACGCAAAAAGAAATCGGTTTCAAAAAAGAGAGAGGAGGATTTATTTTGTTGCATTGTTGCTCAGGGTGTGCTTTTTTTGAAAGGAAAAATAAAATGAAAACGAAAAAACATAGATTACTCGCTCTAGCTCTTATTTCAAGCTTTACATTAATGGGAGCCGTATCAGCTGCTGTACAATATCCAGATGGAGGAGTATGGACATACGGAGAAGGCTCAGGAGGTGGTTGGGCTTTTTCAAATTACTATCATGGTAAAAAATATCATTATTCTTCTCTTGTAAGTAGATGGGATAGTCATTCAAATAAAGGAGAAGCAGTTGCAGGAAAAACTTCAGAGGCTTGGATTTGGACTGAATTTGGGGAACAAGTATCATTTTACTATGATTATGACGACTAATATTTAGTTTTCTTAGATAATTCCCTTTGTAAGAAATTACAAGGGGAATTTTGTTTATAAGGAGTCTACTATGAAGAAACTATTCATATTATTATCAACTTTTTTTCTCAGCTTCTTCCTTGCTTGGATTATTGTCTTACGTGCGCCACAATATTTATTTGCAAGCTATGATTCCGTTTCCTTACTTCGTGTCAAAAAAGATACTCAGGAACCGACGCGTGAGGTATTTGAAAAGGAATTAGAGAATTTTGTAAACTCAGAACAGAGTTTAATAGCTAGAAGAATCGTAGAGCCGAGTAAGGATGGGACGACTCACTTTACTTATGCAACTTATGGTCAGGGAACTTTACCAAAAGAATTCCAAGAAGCTAGCCAAGAAAGTCGTGAACGTAGTGATCCGCTAAATAGTTATCTCCTTTTGTCAGGCTCCTTGACGAAAGAAAAGCTTGCCGATAAATTAGGAGATTTGGGTTATAAAGCAATTCCTGACCGAAAGACACCGCCCTATTCTCTTGCTTTTAGAATGTTACTAATTCCCCTTATTTTAATTAGTTTAGCAATATTTGGCTTATCTTTCTTTGCTCTAGTGATTATCACTCGGATTAAGGAAATGAGAGCTGCAGGTATAAAACTCTTTTCTGGTCAGACTCTCTTATCCATCATGGGGCATTCTTTATCTACTGATATCAAATGGCTCCTTCTATCAGCCCTCCTTTCCTTCCTAGGTGGGGGAGTCGTTCTTTTTAGTCAAGGTTTGTTTTATCCTATCTTGTTAGCCACCTATGGTTTTGGGATTAGTTTCTATCTGTTGTTTTTATTGGGGATTTCAATTTTACTAATGCTCCTTTATCTAATGAGTTTGAGTTATAAAGCATTAGTTCCCGTTATTAAGGGAAGATTACCCCTTAAACGCCTGATGGCTTTAACCCTATTGTGTCAGTTAGTAGCTGTTTTTACAGTAGGCTACGCTGTTAAGACAGGTTTGACGTCTTATCAACGATTGAAAGAACTTGAAATTTCAAAACAAGCATGGCAGGACAGAGCAGACTATTACCAGATTTTCTTTGGCTTAGGTGATAGAGTAAAAGATACAGAAAATCAGAATAAGTGGTATGCCTTTGCCAAGGAAGCAATAGAAGAAGAACAGGCTCTATTTGTAAAAGATAATCTCATTCATTTTGCAAATCCTCAAGGAAAAAATGAACAGGGAGAGACACTGGATACCTATAGTCCAGATGCTAATGTTCTCTATGTCAGTCCAAGTTATTTGGACAAGGAAAATGTATCTGTAAATGGTGAGACTAGACAGAAACTAGCCCATCTCCAAAAAGGGGAATTTGGACTCTTATTACCAGAATCTCTTCGTTCACAGGAAGCAGAACTTAAGAAAGCTTTTGAAGAAAGATTGAGTGATTATGGAAAATCTGGTGAGGAGGCAAGTGCTCCTTTAGAGTATGAAATGAGAGCGATTGTTAGTTATCTTCCAACTGGAGAAAAGCGGTTTGTTTATAATAACGGTGAGAATCCCGTATCCACTCAGTATTTGACTGATCCGATTTTAGTTGTATTTACTCCAACATCTATAGGTGATAGTATCATTTCCAAATCTAGTTGGTCTATCAATGCTGGTAAGAATATCTTTGTCAAAGGATATGAAGATGGGATTAAACTCTTGAAAAATGCAGGAATTTATGAGCAAGTATCCTATCTTAAAGAAGGAAGAAGTGTTTATCTAACTCGTTATAATGAAGTTCAAACTGAAACAGCAACTTTAATCTTAGGAGCTATTGTGGGGATAGCTAGTTCCTTGTTACTCTTTTATTCTGTCAATCTTCTATATTTCGAGCAATTCCGTCGAGATATCTTGATTAAACGAATTTCAGGTTTACGATTTTTTGAAACACATGCTCAGTATATGGTTAGCCAATTTGCCAGTTTTGTATTTGGTGCTAGTTTCTTTATTTTAAGCAGTCGAGACTTGGTGATTGGCTTGCTCACTTTATTAGTCTTTCTAGCTAGTGCAGTTTTGACGCTTTACCGTCAAGCTCATAAAGAATCTCGTGTTTCTATGACAATTATGAAAGGAAAATAGGATGATTGAACTAAAGAATATATCTAAAAAATTTGGAAGCCGTCAGCTATTTTCAGATACGAATCTTCATTTTGAAGGTGGGAAAATTTATGCCTTAATTGGTACAAGTGGCTGTGGTAAGACAACACTCTTGAATATGATTGGACGATTAGAGCCATATGACAAAGGGCAAATCATCTATGATGGCACCTCTCTTAAGGACATCAAGCCCTCTGTTTTCTTTAGAGATTACTTAGGATACTTATTTCAAGATTTTGGCTTAATTGAAAGCCAAACCGTCAAAGAGAATCTCAATCTGGGTTTAGTTGGCAAAAAGTTGAAGGAAAAAGAGAAAATCTCTTTGATGAAACAAGCTCTAAACCGTGTTAACCTCTCTTATTTAGATTTAAAGCAACCTATCTTTGAATTATCAGGAGGAGAAGCACAACGTGTTGCACTAGCGAAGATAATTTTAAAGGATCCACCTTTGATTCTCGCAGATGAACCAACCGCTTCACTAGACCCCAAAAACTCTGAGGAATTACTTTCTATCCTAGAATCTTTAAAAAATCCGAATCGAACGATTATTATTGCGACCCACAATCCTCTGATTTGGGAACAAGTGGACCAAGTTATTCGAGTTACCGATTTATCTCATCGATGATAAGAGAACATTAAGTTAGAAGAAAGAGTCACAAATACACTTTGTGGCTTTTTTATTTTCATAAAAATGGTAAAATAGTAGGAGTAGAAATGGAGTTTGAGACATGAAAGTAATCAATCAGTTTAAAAATAAGAAAGTACTTGTTTTAGGTTTGGCTAAGTCTGGTGAGTCTGCGGCCCGTTTGCTAGACAAGCTAGGTGCCATTGTGACAGTAAATGACGGCAAGCCTTTTGAGGAAAATCCTGCTGCGCAAAGTTTGCTAGAAGAGGGAATCAAGGTTGTCACTGGTGGGCATCCTTTGGAATTGTTGGATGAAGATTTCGCTCTGATGGTGAAAAATCCAGGCATCCCGTATAGCAATCCGATGATTGAGAAGGCTCTGGCAAAGGGGATTCCGGTCTTGACTGAGGTGGAATTGGCTTATTTGATCTCAGAAGCGCCAATTATCGGTATCACTGGTTCAAATGGGAAAACAACCACAACGACGATGATTGGGGAAGTTTTGACTGCTGCTGGTCAACGCGGTCTCTTGTCAGGGAATATCGGCTATCCTGCTAGTCAAGTGGCTCAAACTGCAACAGCCAAGGACACACTTGTCATGGAACTTTCTTCTTTCCAACTGATGGGTGTTCAAGAATTTCATCCTGAGATTGCGGTTATTACCAACCTCATGCCCACTCATATCGACTACCATGGTTCTTTTGAGTCCTATGTAGCAGCTAAGTGGAATATCCAAAATAATATGACAGCAGCTGATTTCCTTGTCTTGAACTTTAACCAAGACTTGGCAAAAGAATTGGCTACTAAAACACAAGCCACTGTTGTACCATTTTCAACAAAGGAAAAGGTTGATGGAGCTTATCTTGAAGATAGTCAACTCTACTTCCGTGGGGAAGTGGTCATGGCAGCTGATGAAATCGGAGTTCCAGGTAGCCACAATGTGGAAAATGCCCTTGCGACCATTGCAGTAGCCAAGCTCCGTGGTGTAGACAACCAAACCATCAAGGAAACTCTTTCATCCTTTGGTGGTGTCAAACACCGTCTCCAATTTGTGGATGAAATCAAGGGGGTCAAATTCTATAATGATAGCAAGTCAACCAATATCTTAGCCACTCAAAAAGCCTTGTCAGGATTTGACAATAGTAAGGTCATTTTGATTGCAGGTGGTTTGGACCGTGGCAATGAGTTTGACGAATTGGTACCAGATATCACAGGGCTCAAGAAGATGGTCATCCTTGGTCAATCTGCTGAGCGTGTCAAACGGGCAGCGGATAAGGCTAGTGTGGCTTATGTGGATGCCACTGATATTGCAGATGCGACCCGCAAGGCCTATGAGCTTGCGACTCAAGGAGATGTAGTCCTTCTCAGTCCTGCAAATGCTAGCTGGGATATGTATGCTAACTTTGAAGTACGTGGCGACCTCTTTATCGACACAGTAGCGGAGTTAAAGGAATAATATGAAAAAAATTGTCTTTACAGGTGGGGGGACGGTTGGACATGTCACCCTCAATCTTTTGTTAATGCCTAAGTTCATCGAAGACGGCTGGGAAGTTCACTATATTGGTGATAAACACGGAATCGAACACCAAGAAATCCTCAAGTCAGGCTTGAATGTGACCTTCCACTCCATTGCGACTGGGAAGTTGCGTCGCTATTTTTCTTGGCAAAATATGCTGGATGTCTTCAAAGTTGGTTGGGGAATTGTCCAATCCCTCTTTATCATGTTACGACTGCGTCCACAGGCTCTTTTTTCTAAGGGAGGATTTGTGTCTGTACCACCGGTTATCGCAGCGCGTGTGTCAGGAGTACCTGTCTTTATTCACGAATCGGACCTGTCTATGGGCTTGGCCAATAAAATTGCCTATAAATTTGCGACCAAGATGTATTCAACATTTGAGCAACCTGCTAGTCTTGCAAAAGTCGAGCATGTGGGGGCAGTAACCAAGGTTTCAGACCAAAAAACTCCTGAAACAGATGAATTGGTGGATATCCAAACACACTTTGCTCCTAAATTGCCAACCGTATTATTTGTTGGTGGTTCTGCAGGAGCTCGTGTATTTAATCAATTGGTGACAAATCATAAGCAAGAACTGACAGAGCGCTACAATATTATCAATCTCACTGGTGATCCAAGCCTCAATGAGTTGAGTCAAAATCTTTTTCGTGTTGACTATGTGACCAATCTCTATCAACCCTTGATGGAGATGGCAGATGTGGTGGTGACGCGTGGTGGTGCCAATACGATTTTTGAGCTCTTGGCCATGGCTAAACTCCATCTCATCGTACCATTAGGGTGTGAAGCAAGTCGAGGAGACCAGATTGAAAATGCAGCCTACTTTGTTAAGAAAGGCTATGCAGAAGAACTTCAAGAAAGTGACTTGACCTTGGAAAGCTTGGAGGAGAAAGTCAGTCACCTGCTTAGTCACAAGGATCAGTACCAAGCTAACATGAAGGCATCAACTGAATTGAAATCTCTTGCGGATTTTTACGATCTATTAAGAAAAGACCTATCATAAGGAATATCAATGTCAAAGGATAAGAACAAAGAATCAAACCAGAAGCAAGAATTGTCTGAATGGCAGAAACGAAACCAGGAATACCTGAAGAAGAAGGCTGAGGAAGAAGCTGCCCTAGCTGAGGAGAAGGAAAAGGAAAAACAAGCTCGAATGGGGAAAAACTCTAAGTCCTTAGAGGAAAGTAAGAAGTCATCAAGTGATTCCGACCAGAACGAAACTGTTCCAGACGAAGAATCATCCGAAAAAGAAGAAAAATCTAAAAAAGATGATCCTAAAGTCAAAGAAGAAAAAGAGAAGAAAAAAGAAGAACCAGGGAAACCAGCCAAGCCTAAAATTGCGCCTGTTCATATTTGGCGAGCTATGAGTATCTTGGTACCCAGTGTCCTAGTCCTCCTTTTTTCAGTCTATCTGTTGACTCCGCTGTCGACCATCAAAAATATCGAGGTTAAGGGAAATAGTAACACGCAGGCGGATGACATCAAACAGGCTTCTGGAATTCAAGATAGTGACTATACTTTAGCTCTATTGTTGGATAAGGAAACATACGCTGAGCGAATCAAGTCCAACCATTGGATAGAATCAGCGAAGATTGACTATCAATTTCCGACTAACTTTACGATTGAGGTTAAGGAATTTGATATTGTTGGTTATTATGTGTCTGGTGAAGAATATTATCCAATTCTTTCTAGTGGGACGGTTGAGTCAACTCCTGTAAATCGCTTAAACTTGCCTGAGACTTATCTGACAGTTACCTTTAATGACGAGCAGCAGGTGAAAGAACTGATCACAGGATTATCTACCATCAGTGAGGATATCAAGAGTCAAATCCAGAAAATCGAATTAGCGCCAAGCAAGGCAACAGCAGATCTTTTAAAAATTACTATGCTGGACACAGATGAGATTTTGGTTCCCTTGTCAGAATTGAGCAAGAAATTGCCTTATTACAGCAAAATCAAGCCCCAATTGACAGAACCGAGTGTAGTTGATATGGAGGCTGGAGCGTACAGCTATACCATAGCGGATAAGCTAATAGAAGAAGCAGAAGAAAAAGCCAAACAAGAGGCTAAGGAAGCTGAGAAGAAAAAACAGGAAGAAGAAAAGAAAAAACAAGAAGAACAGGGAAATCAAAGTCAAACGAGCCAGCAGTCACAGAGTCGTTAGACTAACTTTTTCTCTTGATTTTTGAATGGTATAGAAGTCCAGTTTCAAGTTTTTGCTTGACAAGTCCTACTATAAATAATAGAATAGAAAAAAACCTTTAAAGCAGTCCAGAGAGGCAGCTAAGGTTAGACGGTGAAAGGGTGGAGACTACCCATTTTTCGTGGAACCTTGCTGTTGGCAGGTTCCTTTTTTCGTGGTTTATTTTTGACCGTACTCTCTTGCTCGCAAAGGTAAAAGGAGAAAGGTATGCGTGAATATCGTCCAGTTATTGCTCTTGATTTTCCTAGTTTTGAGGCGGTCAAGGAATTTTTATCTCTTTTCCCAGCAGAAGAAAGTCTTTATCTAAAAGTGGGGATGGAGCTTTATTATGCGGAAGGTCCAGAAGTTGTCCGTTATTTGAAGTCACTGGGTCATAGTGTCTTTCTGGATCTCAAGCTACATGACATTCCAAATACAGTCAAATCTGCCATGAAGGTCTTATCTCGGCTTGGTGTAGACATGACCAATGTTCATGCTGCTGGTGGTGTGGAGATGATGAGGGCTGCGCGTGAAGGTCTTGGGACACAAGCCAAATTGATCGCTGTGACCCAGCTTACATCAACGTCGGAAAGCCAGATGCAGGATTTTCAAAATATCCAAACCAGCTTGCAAGAGTCTGTGATTCACTATGCTAAGAAGACAGCTGAAGCGGGATTGGATGGTGTCGTTTGCTCGGCTCAGGAAGTGCAACTCATCAAGCAGGCCACCAATCCAGATTTTATCTGTCTGACACCAGGAATTCGTCCGGCAGGAGCTGCGGTTGGAGACCAAAAACGTGTCATGACACCAGCGGATGCCTATCAAATCGGTAGTGACTATATCGTAGTAGGACGTCCGATTACCCAAGCTGAGGATCCTGTTGCAGCTTATCATGCTATTAAGGATGAATGGAACCAAGACTGAAATTAAAGAAATAGATTATAAAAATAAAAGGAGAATACTATGACACTTGCTAAAGATATCGCTAGCCACCTCTTGAAAATCCAAGCCGTTTACCTCAAACCAGAGGAGCCTTTCACTTGGGCATCTGGAATCAAATCGCCGATTTATACTGACAACCGTGTGACGCTTGCCTATCCAGAAACTCGTACCTTGATTGAAAATGGTTTTGTGGAAGCTATTAAAGCAGAATTTCCAGAAGTAGAAGTGATTGCAGGAACTGCGACAGCAGGAATTCCACACGGAGCTATCATCGCTGACAAGATGAACTTGCCTTTTGCTTACATCCGCAGCAAACCAAAAGACCACGGTGCAGGAAACCAAATCGAAGGCCGTGTAGCTCAGGGGCAAAAGATGGTTGTTGTTGAAGACCTCATTTCAACGGGTGGGTCTGTTCTTGAAGCCGTAGCAGCTGCTAAACGCGAAGGAGCCGATGTTCTTGGTGTCGTAGCGATTTTCAGCTACCAATTACCAAAAGCAGATAAGAACTTTGCGGATGCTGGAGTCAAATTGGTGACACTATCTAACTACAGCGAGCTCATTCACCTAGCCCAAGAAGAAGGTTACATCACACCAGAAGGACTCGCTCTTCTAAAACGCTTTAAAGAAGACCAAGAAAATTGGCAAAATGCCTAAAACATAAAAAATCAGGTAGTCACTAGGATTATCTGATTTTTTATATGTGGGAAATAAAACAAAGCTCCCTAAAGGTAAAGAAGAATATAGGATAATGATAGAATGAGAGTCCTCTCTTTTTTGGGGCATATTCAGATAATCAGTTTGAAATTTCCAGACAAATTTTTTGAAAGGATTCTGAAAAAGAGGTATGATAGTTAATGTAAGACAAAGTAAACGCTTACTTAACAAGGAGGACACTTTATGTCATATAAAACAAGCAATGCAGAAGGACCTGTAGATTTTATTAACACTTATGATTTGGAGCCAATGGCGCAACAAGTTATTCCTAAAGCTGCCTTTGGTTATATCGCTAGTGGAGCAGAGGATACTTTCACTTTACGCGAGAACATCCGTGCCTTTAACCACAAACTCATCGTTCCACATACGCTTTGTGATGTTGAAAATCCAAGTACAGAGATTGAATTTGCAGGTGAAAAATTGTCTTCACCAATCATTATGGCGCCTGTTGCGGCTCATAAATTGGCAAATGAACAGGGTGAAGTGGCTACTGCGCGTGGTGTGCATGAGTTTGGGTCCCTCTATACAACTAGCTCTTACTCTACTGTAGATCTTCCAGAAATTACAGAAGCCCTTCAAGGGACACCTCACTGGTTCCAATTTTATTTTAGTAAGGATGACGGTATCAACCGTCATATCATGGACCGTGTGAAGGCTGAAGGTTATAAAGCGATTGTCTTGACGGCGGATGCAACTGTAGGGGGCAATCGTGAGGTCGACAAGCGCAATGGTTTTGTCTTCCCCGTTGGTATGCCAATTGTTGAGGAATACCTGCCAGAAGGTGCTGGAAAATCAATGGACTTTGTTTACAAATCAGCTAAACAACGCTTGTCTCCACGTGATGTAGAATTTATCGCTACATACTCAGGACTTCCTGTTTATGTCAAGGGCCCACAATGCCGTGAGGACGTTGAACGCTCTCTTGCCGCAGGTGCTTCTGGTATCTGGGTAACCAACCACGGTGGCCGCCAAATCGACGGTGGACCAGCATCCTTTGACTCACTTCAGGAAGTCGCTGAAGCAGTTGATAAACGTGTTCCAATTGTCTTTGACTCTGGTGTTCGTCGCGGTCAGCACGTCTTTAAAGCCTTGGCTTCAGGAGCAGACTTGGTAGCTATTGGTCGCCCTGTTATCTATGGTTTGGCCCTTGGTGGTAGTGTTGGTGTGCGCCAAGTCTTTGAGCACTTAAATGCAGAATTGAAGACAGTCATGCAGTTATCTGGAACTCAGACTATTGAAGATGTCAAACACTTCAAACTCCGTCACAACCCATACAACCCAACCTTCCCAGTTGACCCTCGTGACTTGAAATTGTATTAGTAAAGAAGATGGCCTCCACCTGATGTGGAGGTTTTTAATGTTTTGGAATGTGTTTAACATTTCTAGTGTTATATAAAAATCAATTTTTATAGTTGACAAATGTAGATTTTCGGAGTATACTAATAACTGTAATCGACAAATGTAGATTTAGGAGGTGTGATTATGCAGATTTCAGATGCAGAATGGCAGGTCATGAAGATTATTTGGATGCAAGGAGAGCAGACCAGTACGGATTTGATCAGGGTTCTGGCGGAGCGGTTCGACTGGTCCAAGTCGACCATTCAAACTCTTTTGGCTCGTTTGGTTGAGAAAGAGTGTCTGACAAGGAAAAAAGAAGGCAAGTTCTTTGTCTATTCAGCCCTTTTAACTTTGGACCAAAGTCGGGATTTACTTGTCCAAGATATCAAGGACAAGGTTTGTTCTCGTAGGATTAAGAACTTGTTGGCTGATTTGATTGCTGAATGTGATTTTACTCTGGCTGACTTGGAAGGCTTGGAAGAAGTGATTTCTAAGAAGAAATCAAGCGCTGTAACAGAAGTAAGATGTAATTGTATGTAAAGGAGACGCTATGTTAAATCTATTTGTATCTATTGTTGTTTTAGGAATGATTGCTTTTATCCTCTTTTGGTTTTTCAAAAAACCGCAAGAAGATGCTAAGAGAGCTCAGCAAAAGAATGGCTATCAAGAAATTCGAGTGGAGGTCATGGGAGGATATACTCCAGAAACCATTATCCTCAAAAAATCGCAACCTGCTCGCATTATTTTTGATCGAAAAGATCCTTCACCTTGCTTGGATCAGATTGTTTTCCCAGATTTTGGAGTGCATGCGGACTTGCCTATGGGTGAAGAGTATGTAGTGGAAATCACACCTGAACAGGCTGGAGAGTATGGTTTCTCTTGTGGCATGAATATGATGCACGGTAAGATGATTGTAGAATAGGAGAATGATATGACTGAAATTGTAAAAGCAAGTCTTGAAAATGGTGTTCAAAAAATCCGTATCACGGCAGACAAAGGCTACCATCCAGCCCATATCCAGCTTCAAAAAGGAATTCCAGCTGAGATAACTTTTCATCGTGCAACTCCTTCAAACTGTTACAAGGAGATTCTTTTTGAAGAAGAAGGCATCTTGGAACCAATCGGCGTAGATGAAGAGAAGACAATTCGTTTTACACCTCAAGAGTTGGGTGAGCATGAATTTTCATGTGGCATGAAGATGCAAAAGGGAAGCTATACCGTAGTTGAGAAGGATCGAAAATCTTTGTCACTTTTACAGCGTTTTTGGATTACTAGTATCTTTACTGTGCCTCTTGTGATTCTCATGATTGGGATGTTGACAGGGACTATTAGTCATCCAGTCATGCATTGGGGTACCTTTTTAGCTACAACACCTATCATGCTGGTAGCAGGTGGTCCTTATATTCAGAGCGCTTGGGCCAGCTTTAAAAAACACAATGCCAACATGGATACCTTGGTGGCACTGGGAACTCTAGTGGCCTATCTCTATAGTCTAGTTGCCCTCTTCGCTGGGCTACCAGTTTACTTTGAAAGTGCTGGATTTATCCTCTTCTTCGTTCTTTTGGGGGCGGTTTTTGAGGAGAAAATGCGGAAAAATACTTCCCAAGCTGTGGAGAAATTACTTGATTTGCAAGCTAAAACAGCAGAAGTCTTGCGAGATGATTGCTATGTTCAAATTCCCTTGGAGCAAGTCAAGGTAGGTGACCTGATTCGAGTGCGTCCCGGTGAAAAGATTGCGGTTGATGGGGTTGTAGTCGAAGGTGTCTCCAGTATTGACGAATCCATGGTTACTGGTGAGAGTCTGCCTGTGGACAAGACAGTTGGAGATCCCGTTATTGGCTCAACCATTAATAATAGTGGAACACTTGTTTTTAGGGCAGAAAAAGTTGGTTCAGAGACAGTTTTGGCTCAGATTGTGGACTTTGTGAAGAAAGCCCAGACCAGCCGAGCACCAATTCAGGATTTGACGGATAAGATTTCAGGGATTTTTGTACCAGCGGTTGTCATTTTAGGGATTGTGACCTTTTGGGTATGGTTTGTCTTGCTCAGGGATAGTGTAGTCGTGCTTGGAGCGAGTTTTGTCTCTTCTCTTCTCTATGGAGTGGCTGTTTTGATTATCGCCTGCCCTTGTGCCTTGGGTCTTGCAACACCGACAGCTCTTATGGTGGGGACAGGTCGCAGTGCCAAGATGGGGGTTCTTCTCAAAAATGGAACGGTTCTACAGGAAATCCAGAAAGTTCAAACTATTGTCTTTGATAAGACCGGGACTTTGACGGAAGGGAAACCTGTGGTAACAGATATCATCGGCGACGAAGTAGAAGTGCTTGGATTGGCAGCCTCCTTGGAAGAAGCTTCCCAACACCCACTGGCTGAGGCCATTGTCAAGCGAGCGAGTGAAGCTGGACTTGAGATTCAAACTGTGGAAAATTTCCAAGCCTTGCACGGAAAAGGTGTTTCAGGGCAAATCAATGGAAAACAAGTTCTGCTTGGAAATGCCAAAATGCTAAATGGAATGGATATTTCTAGTGCTTATCAGGAAAAACTTGAAGAACTGGAAAAAGAAGCTAAGACAGTTGTGTACTTGGCTGTTGACAATGAAATCAAAGGCTTGCTTGCCTTGCAAGATATTCCCAAGGGAAATGCCAAGCTTGCCATCAGTCAGTTGAAAAAACGAGGTCTTAAAACAGTCATGCTGACAGGAGACAATGCAGGTGTGGCGCGTGCGATTGCAGACCAGATTGGAATCGAAGAGGTCATTGCAGGTGTCTTGCCAGAAGAAAAAGCCCATGAAATCCATCAACTACAACAGGCTGGTAAAGTAGCCTTTGTTGGTGATGGTATCAATGACGCTCCTGCCCTTAGTGTAGCAGATGTGGGAATTGCTATGGGAGCTGGAACAGATATCGCCATCGAGTCAGCAGATTTGGTGTTGACAACCAATAACCTCCTAGGCGTGGTGCGTGCCTTCGACATGAGTAAGAAAACTTTTAATCGTATTCTGCTCAATCTTTTCTGGGCCTTTATCTACAATGTCGTCGGAATTCCGATTGCAGCAGGAGTCTTTTCGGGTGTTGGACTGGCCCTCAACCCAGAACTGGCTGGTCTAGCCATGGCCTTTAGTTCTGTATCTGTTTTGACCAGTTCACTCATGCTAAACTTTAGTAAAATAGACTAAAAGCGAGCTTGCTCGCTTTTTATACTCTTCGAAAATCTCTTCAAACCACGTCAGCTTTATCTGTAACCTCAAAGCAGTGCTTTGGGCAACCTGTGGCTAGCTTCCTAGTTTGCTCTTTGATTTTCATTGAGTATTATTATAAAACAGATTCTAAAAACGTTTTTAAACTGTACTGTAATAGAGAATAAAAACTTCTGAGCAGATTCTTAGTAAAGTCAAAATAAATGTGATAAATTAGTAGAGTAAAAATTTGCTGAAACGTTTCCAATTAATATATGAAAACGGATTTATCAAGTTTTAAAAATATTTGAAGGAGAGTTATCATTATGACTCAAGGGAAAATTACTGCATCTGCAGCAATGCTCAACGTATTGAAAACATGGGGCGTAGACACAATCTACGGTATCCCATCAGGAACACTCAGCTCATTGATGGACGCTTTGGCTGAAGACAAAGATATCCGCTTCTTGCAAGTTCGCCACGAAGAAACAGGTGCTCTTGCAGCGGTCATGCAAGCTAAATTTGGCGGCTCAATCGGGGTTGCAGTTGGCTCAGGTGGTCCAGGTGCGACTCACTTGATTAACGGTGTTTACGATGCAGCTATGGATAACACTCCATTCCTTGCTATCCTTGGATCACGTCCAGTTAACGAACTCAACATGGATGCCTTCCAAGAATTGAACCAAAACCCAATGTACAACGGTATCGCTGTCTACAACAAACGTGTCGCTTACGCTGAGCAATTGCCAAAAGTAATCGATGAAGCTTGCCGTGCTGCAGTTTCTAAAAAAGGTCCAGCTGTTGTTGAAATCCCAGTAAACTTTGGCTTCCAAGAAATCGACGAAAACTCTTACTACGGTTCAGGTTCATACGAACGTTCATTCATCGCTCCTGCTTTGAACGAAGTTGAAATCGACAAAGCTGTTGAAATCTTGAACAGTGCTGAACGTCCAGTTATCTATGCTGGTTACGGTGGTGTTAAAGCTGGTGAAGTGATTACTGAATTGTCACGTAAAATCAAAGCACCAATCATCACAACTGGTAAAAACTTTGAAGCTTTTGAATGGAACTACGAAGGTTTGACAGGTTCTGCTTACCGTGTTGGTTGGAAACCAGCCAACGAAGTGGTCTTTGAAGCAGACACAGTTCTTTTCCTTGGTTCAAACTTCCCATTTGCTGAAGTTTACGAAGCCTTCAAGAACACTGAAAAATTCATCCAAGTCGATATCGACCCTTACAAACTTGGTAAACGTCATGCCCTTGACGCTTCTATCCTTGGTGATGCAGGTCAAGCAGCGAAAGCAATCCTTGATAAAGTAAACCCAGTAGAATCTACTCCATGGTGGCGTGCAAACGTGAAGAACAACCAAAACTGGCGTGATTACATGAACAAACTCGAAGGTAAAACTGAGGGTGAATTGCAATTGTACCAAGTTTACAATGCAATCAACAAACATGCTGATCAAGACGCTATCTACTCAATCGACGTAGGTGACACTACTCAAACATCTACTCGTCACCTTCACATGACACCTAAGAACATGTGGCGTACATCTCCACTCTTTGCGACAATGGGTATTGCCCTTCCTGGTGGTATCGCTGCTAAGAAAGACAATCCAGATCGCCAAGTATGGAACATCATGGGTGACGGTGCATTCAACATGTGCTACCCAGACGTGATCACAAACGTTCAATACGACCTTCCAGTTATCAACGTTGTCTTCTCAAATGGTAAATATGCCTTCATCAAGGACAAATACGAAGACACAAACAAACACTTGTTTGGTTGTGACTTCCCTAATGCTGACTATGCGAAAATCGCTGAAGCTCAAGGAGCTGTTGGATTTACAGTTGACCGTATCGAAGACATCGATGCAGTTGTTGCAGAAGCTGTTAAATTGAACAAAGAAGGTAAAACTGTTGTTATCGATGCTCACATCACGCAACACCGTCCACTTCCAGTAGAAGTACTTGAATTGGATCCAAAACTTCACTCAGAAGAAGCAATCAAAGCCTTCAAGGAAAAATACGAAGCAGAAGAGCTCGTACCATTCCGTCTCTTCTTGGAAGAAGAAGGATTGCAATCACGCGCAATCAAATAATTCCTCTCGTCGAAAATCAAATGTAAACTTTGTAGACTTTATTCTTTGATTTTCATAGAGCGGAACTTGAAAAGATCGGAGCAATCCGGTCTTTTTGTGGAGGATAACAAATGAATTTAAATCAATTGGATATTATCGTTTCAAATGTTCCCCAAGCCTGTGCTGACTTGGAGCGTCTTTTGGATAAAAAGGCTGATTATGCTGATGATGCTTTTGCTCAGTTTACGATTGGCAGTCATTGTCTTATGTTGTCCTAAAATCATTTGATTCCTTTTAACAATTTTCAGTCAGGAATCATTCTTCATATCGAGGTTGAGGATCTAGACCAGAACTATCAACGGTTGAAAGAGCTTGGTGCCGACATTTTACACGGTCCGACTGTAACTGATTGGGGAACGGAATCGCTACTAGTTAAAGGCCCTGCTGGTCTAGTCATTGATTTTTATCGTATGAAATAGGTCGCTTAATCATTTGACGTTAACCTTAGCTATTTTTAAAACAGAAATTGAGAATATGAACTATTGAAAAGATCGGAGCAATCCGGTCTTTTCATAACGGCTTTTAGCACATAAATAATTGACAGCGCTTTCTTTTTGTGGTATAATGAAGACGAGTATAGGTGGATTGAGTGCTTTAAATAAATTGGGAAGGAGGAAATAATGCGTTTTAAAAGCATTCATCTTATTAGAGCCTTAAAAGGAGGTTTCCTATGAAAAAACTAAAGAAAGTTTTAATTATTAGTGCTTTGGCACTTACTGCGACAACTGCAACAATCGCTTATGCCTATCGATATGATGTGGAAGGTGGTACGTGGGAATATGGTTATACTTATGGAATAAATGCTTATTCAGACTATTATCATTCTGATAATAACCATGGTTCTAAAGTTATAAATAGAAATAATGGTAATTCTGCAGTGGATAATGCTGACCCAGGTGTTTGGTCTAGAGCGTGGATTTGGGATGTTTGGGATCCAGCTACTTTCCGCTATAACCCTACCGGTTGGTATTGATTAGTGAGTAGGGAGGGGAGTTGACTTCCCCTCTTTTTTCGTATAAAAGGAGTCATCTATGTATGGTTTATTAAAAAAAATATTAGCATGTTCTTCCTTTATCTTGATAACCCTTGTCGGTCTTCTCTTTGTTTACCACTATAAGAGTGAATTGTTGGGAGGTTATAGTCAGAAAGTTGATGTTGTGAGTTCGACTAGTTCCATTGCTACAGATTTACAGAAAATTGCAGAAGATACTGGAACTGTTCTGGCGAGGAGAATAGTAGATGTTAAAGAAAATGAGAGAGGTGAGGTGGAAAACACTTACATTCCTATTGGAGGAGAACTACCAAAAGATTTACCCTTACAAGAAAACCAAGGACTTATTCAAAATGCTTCATATAATACTCTTTATATTATTGTCAAAGGAAATCTAAGCGCTCAAGATTTGGCAGGCAGATTGATTGAAAAGGGACATCAAGCGAATGCTGTGGAAGCAAATTCTGGACTCACCCTCTTAAAATTTCTCTTAGTCTATCCACAAGCTATCATGATAGCCTTTGTTTTTCTAATTTCTTTTCTTACACTCCTGGTTGCGGACTATATTGTTAATATTCGATCGGTCAGTATCAAGAGAATATCAGGATTAGGTAAGTATCAGATTGCCCTTAGGGGAATTTGGAAAGAGAGTCTTTTTTTAGTAGGGAGTGCTAGCATTGTATTTGTACTAGCTATTCTTATACTTATTTTACAAAGAAATGCTACATTACTTGCTATAGAATTGATTGGATTTCCCTTACTAGCTTGGTTAGTCATTCTACTTTTTCTAAACTTTTTTGCCTCCAATCTGTTTTATCATATCTTACAGAGACAACCGATGAACCTATCCCTTAAGGGGAAAGCTCCCTTGCATTTGATTTTTGTTTTGGTTATTGTAACACAGATTTTTTCACTCCTAACGGTTATGTACAGCATTTATGGGGTGGTGGATATGACTAGACAAGTGAGAACTTTGGAAGAAGGGAAGCAAGCGTGGACACAATATCCTAGCTATTTTGCGACTCATGGTCTTGATACAGGAGAGGAGAAAGTTGATAAAGAAAGAGTACAGGCATTTTACGGTGACTTAGTCTCAAAAACTGAGCCACTATACATTGGAACTACTTTAGATTATATTGCTATGTCTAGTAATTCTCAGAAAAACTCTGATTATCCAACTTCTGAAAATATTTCAAATCAACTAAAAGTTAATCGAAAGTTCATTAAGCAAAGTGGTCTTCAACTAAACACAGAAGGACAAGCTTTCTTTGAACAAATGGGAGACTTTGATCGTTTGATTTTAATTCCAAAGAGTAAGGAAAATAAGATTGAGGATTTGAAAAAGGTTTGGTCTCGGTTTGTTCAAAAGGGATTTGCACCCGATAATGCACCAATTAGGAAAAATCATCCAGATGAAAGAGTGGAAGTTGCGACTTATGAGGGAGGAGAAAACCTCTTTATCTATCCGATTTTTACTTCTGTACATTACTTAGTTAATCGAGATAGTTTTGTTCACGATCCGATTATTATCGTGTATGGATCTGCTTATGAAAGACAAGAAGTTGCAGGGTTTGATATATCAAACTATGTTTTTGACCATCCTGAGCAAGTCAGGGAAATTATAAAACAGTATAAAATGACAGCACATATCGGAAGCTTTACTAATGGTCTTTATTCTTTTGAGTCAAAAATCCAACAGGTGACAGTGGAAAGATTGTTACTCTTGATTGCGTCGTGCATTAGTCTAGCTACTTCCATCTTGTTGATGATTTTGTTAAATACACTTTATTTTTATCAAGGGCGTAAGACTTATTTTATTGAACGTTTAGCAGGAAAATCTCTTATTGTGATTCATCATTTTTACTTGCTTACCTTGATGTGTGGTTACTTTTTATTAGCAGGTTTGGCTACTTTCTTACATCTCCCAATCTTGGTTACGTTATTTCCTATTTTTATGGCTGTTGGTTTTCTTGCACTCTTTTTCTTTCAATTAAGACAACACCAAACAAGTAGTATCTTGTATCTGAAAGGAGGGTAATATGATTGAGTTAAGAGATATTCAAAAGACATTTGATGGACATGTTGTTCTTCGTGATTATTCTTATCAGTTTTGTGAAGGGAAATCTTATGCCTTGATAGGAGAATCAGGTGCTGGTAAGACAACTTTGTTAAATATCATTGGAAAGCTAGAAACAGCTCAAAATGGTACAGTAGAAATAAATGGCATTGACCTTAGAAAGATAAAGGAAAAAACTTATTTTAAAGATTTTGTTAGCTATCTTTTTCAAAATTATGGATTAATTGAAAACAGGAGTATTAAAGATAATTTGGAGTTGGCTTTTATTGGCAAGAAACTTTCCAGAAAAGATAAAGAGGAACAAATGTGTGAAGCATTAAAAAAGGTTCATCTCCAGCTTGATTTGAATCGGAAAATTTATTCTCTATCTGGTGGGGAAGCCCAACGTGTTGCCATAGCTAAAGTCATGCTAAAGGATTCTCCAATTGTACTTGCGGATGAACCTACGGCTTCGTTGGATGAAAAAAATAGCCGAGAGATTATTGATTTGATTCTTGGGTTACAAAATGAAAAACGTATTATTATCATTGCAACTCATGATAAAAGCGTTTATGAGCGTTTAGATGAAGTGATAGTGGTAAGAAAGGAGCAGAAATGAAAAATAGATTTAGTTTGACGCTTATCTTTTTTCAGGTAATGATAGCGGGCTCCTCTCTTTTTGTTATCCTAACTCAGTTTGGTTTACTTCGTCAACCTGTAAAAATCATCATACAGATGATCTGTCTTTTTAGTTTTTTATCTGTATGTATTACTATCTACAATTATGTTCGTGAAGAAAAGGATTAAAAGATACTGTTTTTATGAATGACTGTATGATAGTTTTAATGTTCAACCTGATTGGGGAACGGAATCGCTACTAGTTAAAGGCCCTGCTGGCCTAGTGATTGACTTTTATCGTATGAAATAGGGCGCGTAGTCATTTGACGTTAACCTTAATCATTCTTAAAACAGAATGTGAGAATATGAACTATTGAAAGATCGGAGCAATCCGGTCTTTTTCTGTTTCCTCTTTCTTATCACAAGATTGTGATAGTTTACATCTTCATAACAAAAGCTTCAAAGTCTTGATTGTTTTGAAAAAAGATTATAAAATATGATTCATAAAAATGAAAGAAGTTTCGAAAATGTCTGAAAAACAAATGAAAATTTTAGGTTGGGTAGCGACCTTCATGTCCGTTATGATGTATGTCTCTTACTTCCCACAAATCATGAACAATCTAGCTGGTCAAAAAGGAAATTTCATCCAACCCTTGGTCGCAGCCATCAACTGTAGTCTATGGGTTTATTACGGTCTTTTCAAGAAAGAAAGAGATATTCCCCTCGCGGCTGCTAATGCACCAGGTATCGTTTTTGGTCTGGTAACGGCTATCACAGCTTTGATTTAAAAAGAAGACTGGTCTCAGTCTTTTTTTCGTATATATAAAAGTAAGTTTAGTGCTATCATTATCCATAGAGTTCAAAACTTTTTGCCTCCTTTTTAGTATAATAGAAGTAATAAATCAATCGAGGTAAAGTGATGACAGAAATACTACAATTTCCAGAAGGATTCCTCTGGGGTGGTGCTACGGCAGCTAATCAATGCGAGGGTGCTTATAATCAGGATGGTCGAGGTCTTGCTAATGTCGATGTGGTACCCATTGGACCTGACCGTGAAGCCATTATCACAGGTCAGAAAAAGATGTTTTCTTTTGAGGAGGGCTATTTTTACCCAGCAAAAGCAGCCATTGATATGTACCATCACTATAAGGAAGATATTGCTCTTTTTGCGGAAATGGGCTTTAAGACTTATCGACTTTCCATTGCTTGGACTCGGATTTTTCCTAAGGGAGATGAAGCAGAGCCAAATGAAGCTGGTCTAGCCTTTTATGAGGATTTATTTAAGGAGTGTCACAAGTATGGGATCCAACCTCTGGTGACTATTACGCATTTCGACTGTCCTATGCATCTGATTGAAGAATACGGTGGTTGGCGCAATCGTCGGATGTTAGACTTCTATGAAAAACTTTGTCGTACACTCTTTACCCGTTATAAGGGTTTGGTCAAATACTGGCTTACCTTCAATGAAATCAACATGATTCTTCATGCACCTTTTATGGGAGCTGGGCTTTGTTTTGCAGAAGGAGAAAATCAAGAACAGGTTAAATACCAAGCCGCCCACCATGAGTTGGTAGCCTCGGCCATGGCGACTAAGCTTGCCCACGAAATTGACCCAGAAAACAGGGTGGGATGTATGTTGGCAGCAGGGCAATACTATCCTAACACAGCCCATCCGAGAGACTACTGGGCTGCTATGGAGGAAGATCGCAAGAGTTACTTCTTCATTGATGTTCAAGCGCGTGGGGAATACCCAAACTACGCCAAGAAGCAGTGGGAACGCGAGGGAATCAAGATAGAAATGACGGCAGAGGATCTAGACTTATTGAAGAATTATACTGTTGACTTTGTTTCCTTCTCTTACTATGCAAGTCGAGTGGCCTCAGGGGATCCAGAAGTTAAAGAATTAGCTGCTGGAAATGTCTTTGCCTCTCTCAAAAATCCTTATCTTGAATCCTCAGAATGGGGTTGGCAGATTGACCCACTTGGCCTTCGTATCACCCTCAATGCCATCTGGGATCGTTACCAAAAGCCTATGTTCATCGTAGAAAATGGTCTCGGTGCTATGGATACACCGGATGAAAATGGTTATGTAGCAGATGACGATCGGATTGCTTACTTAGAGGCTCATATCAAGGCTATGCGAGATGCCATATACCAAGATGGAGTTAACTTGCTTGGTTATACGACTTGGGGCTGTATTGATCTGGTTTCAGCTGGAACAGGCGAAATGAACAAGCGCTATGGTTTTATCTATGTGGATCGTGATAATGCAGGTCATGGAAGTCTCAAACGGAGCAAGAAGAAATCCTTTTACTGGTACAAGGAT
Organism: Streptococcus oralis; assembly: GCF_026782235.1. Lineage (GTDB taxonomy): Bacteria > Bacillota > Bacilli > Lactobacillales > Streptococcaceae > Streptococcus > Streptococcus oralis_CC. Next base: position 24,559 of record NZ_JAKUWE010000003.1, read on the forward strand.
GTCATTGCCAGCAATGGTGCAAGTATTGAGTAGAGCACATTTGTTCACTATTTTTATAAAATCTTCTCCCTACTTTATAAGATAGGAAAAAGAGTTCAATTCGAACTCTTTTTTTGCTATAATGAGGGGAGAAAAATCAGACAGGAGATCGACATGTCAGAACCATTATTTTTACAATCAGTTATGCAAGAAAAAATCTGGGGTGGGACCAAGCTACGTGATGAGTTTGGTTACGACATTCCAAGTGAAAAAATCGGAGAATACTGGGCTATCTCAGCTCACCCAAATGGAGTTTCTAAGGTCGCTAATGGGCGCTTTGAGGGAACAGACCTAGCCACATTGTATGCGGAACACCGTGAATTGTTTGGCAATCGTCCAGAGCCTGTATTTCCATTGTTGACCAAAATTCTCGATGCCAATGACTGGCTCAGCGTCCAAGTTCACCCAGACGATGCCTATGGATTAGAACATGAAGGCGAACTTGGAAAAACAGAATGCTGGTATATCATCGCAGCAGACGAAGGTTCAGAGATTATCTATGGTCACAATGCCAAGTCCAAAGAAGAACTCCGCCAGCAAATCGAAGACAAGAACTGGGATGCCTTACTGACAAAAGTGCCAGTTAAGGCTGGAGATTTCTTCTATGTGCCAAGTGGTACCATGCACGCTATCGGTGCAGGTATCTTGATTCTTGAAACCCAGCAGTCTAGTGACACTACCTACCGTGTCTATGACTTTGACCGTAAGGATGACAATGGCAACTTGCGTGAACTTCACCTTGAAAAATCCATCGATGTTTTAAACATTGGAGAACCTGCCAATAGCCGACCTGCCACTGTCAAAGCAGATGATTTGCGTTCCACTCTCCTTGTTTCTAATGAATTCTTTGCAGTTTACAAGTGGGAAATCACTGGAAAAGTTGACTTTGAAAAGACAGCTGACTACAGCTTGTTTAGCGTCTTGGCTGGTCAAGGTCAGCTTACTGTTGACGGAAAAAACTATCCAATCCAAAAAGGCAGCCACTTTATCCTACCAAGTGATGTTGAATCTTGGACTCTGGAAGGACAAGGTTTAGAATTGATTGTCAGTCATCCATAAAAAAAGAAAGGGCCTGAGTTCATTACTCAAGTCCTTTTTGATTACATAAATTGGGCGATAAAGACCACAATGATGATAATTGGAATGACGAAACGAAGAAGGAAGAGCCAGACTTGGAAAAGTCCCTGCTTCCATGCTCTTTCATCAAGATGGAGTTCCTCCATAGCAAGAGCCTTTTTAAAGATGTAGCCTGTGAAAAGTGACAGGCAGAGAGCCCCAAATGGCATGAGGAGATTGGAAACCAAGAAATCCATGGCATCAAAGAAAGTCTTACCAAAGATGTGAACATCCGCCATAACTCCATAGGATAGGGCAGAAGGAATTCCAAAGACGAAGGTCAAGATTCCTAAAATGGCACTCCATTTAGCACGTTTGCTGTTGTCCTGGTTGGTGATATTGCCCACATTGATTTCCAGCATCACGACAGAAGAAGTAACCGTCGCAAAGAGGAAGAGCAAGAGGAAAAGGATGTAGAAAATGGTTCCAAAAGGCATCTTGTCAAAGAGTTGAGGTAAGACGATAAAGAGCAGGCTTGGTCCCCCTTCAGACTGGATATTGAAGGCTGACATGGCTGGGAAAATGGCTAGGCCTGCCATGATGGATACCGAGATGTTCATGGCTACAATGGAAATCCCTGATTGGACCAGATTGGTTTTTTTGTCCAAGTAGGACGCATAGGTCAGCATGGCTGTCACCCCTAGTGAGAGGGCAAAGAAAGATTGTCCCAGAGCATAGAGGAGACCAGCACTGGTCAGTTTTGAAAAGTCTGGTTTTAAGAAGTAAAGAACCCCTTCCATGGCATTTGGCAAGCTGAGAGAGCGCCCAATGATCACGACAAAGATGATAAAGAGCAGGGGCATCATGACTTTCGAAGCTCTTTCGATCCCTTTTTGAACCCCACGTGATACAATAAAGATATTCAATAAGATAAAGGCAGCTTGAGCTCCTATTACAATGGCTGGATTTGAAATGATTGAAGTAAATAACTGAGCATAATCACCCGTTCCACCAAGTTGGAACAATTTCCCAAACTCAATTCCTAGATAGACTAAAATCCATCCTCCGATGACACTGTAAAAGGAGAGGAGGATAAAGAGGGCAAAGGCACCAATCCAACCAATAAAGTTGTACTTGTTATTCTTGCCAAGTTTTCCAAAGGTTTTGATAGCGGAAACGCCAGCACTACGACCTAGGGCAAATTCAGCCAGCAGGAGCGGGAAACCAATTAAAATAGTGGAAATGAGAAAGACCAGTAAAAAGCCTCCACCGCCATTTGCAGCAGTCATATAGGGAAACTTCCAAACGGCACCAAGCCCGATGGCTGAGCCAGCAGATGCTAGAATAAAACCAATTTTCGAGCCCCATTGCGATTTTTCTGACATAGTTGAAACTCCAATCTCGTTTTTTAAATAAGAAAAGGCTACTTGAGTTGTCAAATAGCCTTCTCTCAATGGCTCTTTATGAGCCTTTTGTTTGATTGATAGACTTGACTATCCTATCATGTTTTCTAAGGTCTGTCAAGAAAACCATTTTCAAGTTTTCACACCTTTCTCAAAAAAGTTAAAAAATTTTCTCAAAAACGCTTGACTCTGACCTAAGGGGAGGGGTTATACTATCATTGTAAGGAGGAAATCATGTACCATATAAAAGAAGCTGCGCAGCTTTCAGGTGTCTCTGTCAAGACCTTGTACCACTATGATAAGATAGGACTCTTGGTCCCCTTAAAGTCGGAAAACGGCTATCGAACCTATAGTCAAGAGGATTTGGAACGCCTTCAGGTCATTCTTTACTACAAATATCTAGGTTTTTCTTTAGAAAAAATAGCAGAGCTATTAAAGGAAGATAGATCAGATTTGTTGCCTCACTTGACTAGACAGTTGGACTATCTAACTCGAGAAAGGCAACATCTGGATACCTTGATTTCCACCTTGCAAAAAACCATTCAAGAACAAAAAGGAGAAAGAAAAATGACGATTGAGGAAAAATTCACTGGATTTAGCTATCAAGACAATCAAAAATACCACCAAGAGGCGGTAGAGAAATATGGTCAGGAAGTCATGGACCAAGCGCTTGAACGCCAAAATGGTAGAGAAGATGAGGCTACTGCCGCTTTTAACCAAGTTTTTCAAGCTTTAGCTCAAAACCTTAAAAATGGACTAGCTGCAACAGCGGTCGAAAACCAAGAAGAAGCAGCCAAACTCTTGCAAGCTATTCGTACTTATGGATTTGACTGCTCTATTGAGGTATTCGGTCATATCGGTAAAGGCTACGTCTGCAACCCAGAGTTTAAGGAAAACATTGATAAGTTTGGTTCTGGAACAGCCCAGTACACATCAGATGTCATTGCAACTTACGTTCAGACAAATGCAGAATAAATAGGCTAGGAATTTCCTAGCCTATTTTTTACTTCAAGTCATAAAGCCAGTCGTCACCGTCTTTGTAGTAAAAGAATTCACTGAGATCTTCTTCTAGAAACACACGAAGCATATCAGACATATCATCGGTTGCAAGTTTTAGATGAGATAGATTGTCAAATTCTTCCCACCAAACCTTCCCTTCGTCTGAAGACTGGAGTTCACCAGTAAAGTGTTCTGTTTTGTAAAAGAGGACGACATAACGATAATCCTTGTCATCGTACCAGTTTTTGATACCACAGAGTTGGGGTTTGGAAATGGTTAGACCAGTTTCTTCTTTCACTTCACGAATGACAGCATCGACAAAGGATTCGCCATGTTCAACATGACCACCAGGAAAAGTAATGCCAGGCCAGTCAGGATTAACTCGATCTTGGACCAGAACTTGGTCTCCGTTTTTAATCATACACATATTGACAAATTCGACTGTTTCTTTTCTGTTCATCTTGTTCTCCTATTTTGTTAGTAACTTTTCCACTACGTTTAACTTTCGCATGGTCAGATCCAGGCCAAACAATTTTTCAAGATAGTTGGTATTGAGCTTTTTTTGTTTTGCAGTTCTAGGGAGATAGAGGTAGAGACAGTGATCACCTACACAAATTTCTTCTTCACCGTAGTCAGCTTTCAATTTTTCTAGTGGCAGACTTTGGATAAATCCCTGATAAAAAATCACATGTATACGATCGTAAAGATAGTCTTCTCTAAATGGATTCTCATGAACAATCTTTTCAAAATCGTTCTTATTCTTGATAACCATTTTTAAGTCGGCCCCAATTTTTTCCTTTATCAGAGTATGAACGCGTTCTCGTATTTCTTCTAAATCTAAGTCACTTTCAAGAATGATATTCCCACTTTGAATATAGGTTCGAACGTGTTGAAAACCAGCTTCTGTCAGAATATCTACCAAATAAGACATTTTCGGGATAGCATTCTTTCCATTAGGAGTAACACCTCTTAGTAAAATAATATGTTCCAAAGGACTTCCTTTCTTATTTGGTATTTATTGGATTTGAGCCTGCCACCCAGCCGGTGCAGAGGGCAGAAGTGATGTTGAAGCCACCCGTGTGGGCATTGATATCCATGACTTCGCCAGCAAAGTGGAGACCAGGAACGAGCTTACTTTCCAGAGTTTTGGGATTGATTTCCTTGAGACTGACACCGCCTTTGGTGACAAAGGACTTAGCCAATGACATTTTACCAGTGACAGGAATTTTGAGAGCCTTGATAGATTGGACAAGTTGCTCGCGTTCCTTTTCAGTCAGTTGTTTAACTTTGTCAGGATAGCCTTGCACAAGAAATTCTGCCAAGCGTTCTGGCAACAAAGTTTTTAAAGCATTTTTCAAGAATTTTTCCCGATTTTCCTCTAGAAATGCTGCCAAGTCCTTCTCAGAAAGTTGAGGCAAAACATCGAGTGAGAGAACCTCTCCGCCCTTGACAAAGCTAGATATACGTAGGGCAGCAGGGCCGGACAAACCAAAGTGGGTAAAGAGTAGATCATGAGTGATGACATGCTTGCCATAGCTTAGGGTCACGTCATCTAGGGAAATTCCCTGCAAGGCCTTATGCGAAAAATCTGTCAATAGAGGACTTTCAGCGGCTTCAAGCTCTGTAATGGTGTGCTTAAAATGACGGGCAATCTCGTGACCAAAACCAGTCGAACCAGTCGAAGGATAAGATTTACCACCAGTTGTGACAATGAGTTTATCACAAGTGAAGCTTTGGTCTGCGGACTTAAGGACAAACTGGTCGTCTATCTTTTTAACTGAAACAATTTCAGTTTGAGTGAGAACTTGTCCACCTAGCTCAGCGATTTTCTTTTCCAAGGCTTCGATAATAGTCCGCGATTTGTCGCTAGCAGGAAAGACACGGCCGTGGTCCTCGACCTTAAGCTTAACACCATTTTCTGTGAAAAAGTTGATGATATCATGGTTATCAAACTGGGAGAAGACACTGTAAAGAAAGCGCCCGTTACCAGGAATTCCAGCCAGAAGGTCATCTAGGCTTCCGTTATTGGTGACATTGCAACGTCCCCCGCCTGTTCCAGCTAATTTTTTGCCAAGTTTCCGATTTTTTTCAATGAGAAGAGTTTTCTGACCATAAAAGCTACTGGAGATGGTAGCCATCATGCCCGCAGGTCCTCCACCGATGACAATAGTATCAAAATGTTTCATAGCTCTATTGTACCACAAAAAACAAGAGATGCTTGGCATCTCTTGTTGCTTATAATCTTAGTTAATTTCATATCCCATCAACAAACCGCCATCTTCTGCATAGAAACTGCAGAGACCAGACGTAGGAATGATTTTGATATTGGCCTGTGGGAAGGTTTCCTGCAAGCGTTCTGACAATTGCTGACAGAATTTTTCATTGTTGCGATGAGCCATGACAACTCGACCACCAGCATAGCCAGCCTTGATGAGCTCTTCATAGGCCGCTTGAAGGGATTTTTTTGGTCCACGCGCTTTTTGGAGCAGTTCTAGGGTCCCAGTTTCACTTGCTTCCCCAACCATACGGATGTTGAGGAGGCCAACGACTGTACCGATCAGCTTACTCAAACGGCCATTTTTTACCAAGTTATCAACCTTAGCGAGGACAAATAGCAACTTCGTTTTTTCTTGGTAGGCTGTAATCGCTTCAACAATTTCTTCAAAAGAAAGTCCTTGATCAATCAAGCTATTGATTTTTTCTACAATTAGGTCAACTTCCCCACCAGCAGATAAACTATCAATCACATGAATCTGAGTGTCAGGGTGTTCTTCAAGGTAGATATTCTTAGCAAGCTGCGCACTATTATGACTGCCAGAAAGAGTACCAGTGATAGTAACGACAAAGATATGCTTAGCACCTTCGAATGCACGCAAGTAATCATCAGGGCTAGGACAAGCTGATTTTGAAGCCTCAGAAGTCGCATACATGGTTTCCATCATGTGGTCAATGTCAAGATTGGCATCATCGATAAAGACCTGATCAGCTACTTGAATGGTTAAAGGAACACTAACAAATTCCGTATCAATAGCAGGAGTTGCCAATTGACGATAATCACAACCAGAGTCAGCTACAATCTTCCAAGTCATAGAAATTCTCCATCTTTGTCACTTATACATTGACAAAGGTTCTGTCTTTTTTTACAATTGTATCATGAATGTCCTTGAAACAAAAGCACCATCCGTCTGTTGTTACAAGTAGAAAGAAATTGTTATGTCTGAACGTAAAATATCTGAAAAATCTCTTGAAAATCTCAGAAAATCAAATCAAGAATCCAATTTTTTAACCAGAGAAGCAATCGAGACGGCTCTTTTGCAACTTCTGGAAAAAAAAGACTTGGCAAAGATCAGTATTTCAGAATTAGTCAAACGAGCGGGTGTCTCTCGCGCCGCCTTCTATCGCAACTATGACTCCAAAGAAGAGATTTTGGAAAGCGTTTTTAAACGCAGTGCCCATAACATTATGGAACAGTTGAGCCACTACGATGTCAAAACCGATCTTTATCTGGTCTGGGTACACCTTTTCCGCGCAGCCAAGAAAGAAGCCAAAGTTATCCAACTTGCTCTGGATTACCACTTAGAAAAGATTTTCGTCCAAGCCATGCAGGAATTTTTGGAAAAATACCACGGAAAATCAAAAGGCGTCAGCAGCTACCTTCATTCCTTTTGGAGTTCTGCCATCGTATCGGTTCTGCTCAAATGGATCAAGGATGGCATGAAGGTTCCAGCTGAAAAGATTGCCGATTTACGCTTGCCATTTTTCAAAAAATAGGGGATAAGGAGAAGAATTATGACAGAAAAAAGACTGGCTTGGGATGAGTACTTTGCAGCCCAGGCCTTACTGATTGCCAATCGTTCGACCTGCAAACGTGCCAAGGTGGGAGCTGTCCTAGTCAAGGATAATAAGGTGATTTCAACAGGCTACAATGGTTCCGTATCAGGAACAGAGCACTGTATCGATCACGAATGTCTGGTCATTGAAGGTCACTGTGTTCGAACTCTTCACGCTGAGGTCAATGCTATTCTCCAGGGGGCTGAACGAGGGGTTCCTAGAGGATTTACAGCCTATGTGACCCATTTCCCTTGTCTGAACTGCACCAAACAACTGCTACAAGTTGGTTGTAAGCGCGTGGTTTATATCAACCAGTACCGAATGGATGACTATGCCCAGTACCTTTATCAAGAAAAAGGCACTGAGTTGACCCATTTACCATTAGAGACTGTTCAGACAGCTCTTCAAGAGGCAGATTTGATTTAAAAATTAATTAAAATAAATGGTTTAGAAAGCTTTTTAAACCATTTTTTGATATAATAAGAAGAATAAATTGAAAGAAGGAACTCAGAAAATGGGAAAAATTGAAGTCATTAATCATCCACTCATTCAACACAAATTGTCTATCTTGCGTCGTACAGATACTTCTACAAAAGCTTTTCGTGAACTAGTAGATGAGATTGCAATGTTGATGGGATATGAAGTACTTCGTGATCTTCCACTTGAAGACGTGGAGATCGAAACACCTATCACAAAGACCGTTCAAAAACAATTGGCAGGGAAAAAATTGGCGATTGTCCCAATCTTGCGTGCAGGTATCGGGATGGTAGATGGCCTCTTGAATCTGGTTCCAGCAGCCAAAGTTGGTCACATCGGTATGTACCGTGATGAAGAAACCCTTCAACCAGTTGAATACTTGGTGAAATTGCCTGAGGATATTGACCAACGTCAAATCTTTGTCGTTGATCCAATGCTTGCAACAGGTGGCTCAGCAATCTTGGCAGTAGATTCCCTTAAAAAACGTGGTGCTTCAAATATCAAGTTTGTCTGCCTAGTATCTGCTCCAGAAGGAGTGAAAGCTCTCCAAGAAGCACATCCAGATGTAGAAATCTTTACTGCAGCCTTGGATGAACGCTTGAACGAACACGGTTATATCGTTCCAGGTCTTGGAGATGCTGGAGACCGCTTGTTTGGTACTAAATAAAATTCCAAAGTAAATATTGAAACTAGAAGTTCGTTTTTGACTTGAAAGGAGGTTGAGTTTTTGTTTCTGTTTAGGTAATAGAGCAAAGATTTGACCTTTTTTGACCAAAAAGATATAATAGTTCTGTATTGAGTCGTAAGACCAAGAAAATTCAACATTAAAAGGAGAAATGAATGATTCCTGTAGTTATTGAACAAACAAGCCGTGGAGAACGTTCCTATGACATTTACTCTCGTCTTCTGAAAGACCGCATCATCATGCTAACAGGTCCAGTTGAAGACAACATGGCCAACTCCGTTATCGCCCAGTTGCTCTTCTTGGATGCCCAAGACAGCACAAAAGATATTTACCTTTATGTCAATACACCTGGGGGCTCTGTTTCAGCTGGTTTGGCAATCGTTGATACCATGAACTTTATCAAGGCAGATGTCCAAACTATCGTTATGGGGATGGCTGCATCTATGGGCACTGTCATTGCATCAAGTGGCGCAAAAGGCAAACGTTTCATGCTTCCAAATGCAGAGTACATGATTCACCAACCAATGGGTGGTACAGGTGGTGGTACCCAACAGACAGATATGGCGATCGCTGCAGAGCACTTACTTAAAACTCGTAAGACTTTGGAGCAAATCCTCGCAGATAACTCTGGTAAATCAGTCGAGCAAATTCATGCAGATGCGGAACGTGATTACTGGATGAGTGCCCAAGAAACGCTTGAATATGGCTTTATTGATGAAATCATGACCAACAATTCGTTAAGCTAAGCAACCTAGAAAGCAAACTCGACGGAGTTTGCTTTTTTTGGTATAATAGGGGAAGATTTCTTAGAAAGAGGATTCCTCATGTTTGAAAAAACAAATCGATCAGGATTAATCATCTATCTCTACTATAATCGAGATGCAAAAAAGATTCAGGAATACGGTGATATCTGTTACCATTCCAAAAAACATCGTTACTTGCAGCTCTATGTTCCAACTGAGGAGTTAGATGACTTAGTTGAGAGATTAGGTAAGGAAAGATATATCAAGAAAATTAGACGTTGCCATATTCAAGAGCTAGAAACTCCCTTCGTTGGGAATCTCTATCGGACCGAAGAAAACGTTATCATTTAAAAAGTTAAACAAATACATTGACAATTTTCTGATAATTCGGTATATTCTTAACATACAATTTTTGAAACAACTATAAGGAGATTAAAAATGAAGAAAAAATTTGCCCTATCTTTTGTGGCTCTTGCTAGTGTGGCTCTTCTTGCTGCCTGTGGAGAGGTCAAGTCAGGTGCGTCAAACACAACTGGAAATCCAGTAGACGAAAAAACGATTAAGATCGGTTTTAACTTTGAAGAAACAGGTGCCGTAGCAGCCTACGGAACATCTGAACAAAAAGGGGCCCAACTTGCCGTTGATGAAATCAATGCAGCAGGTGGTATCGATGGAAAACAAATCGAAGTTGTAGACAAAGACAACAAGTCAGAAACTGCCGAAGCAGCTTCTGTTACAACGAACCTTGTAACCCAATCAAAAGTGGCAGCCATTGTGGGACCTGCGACATCTGGTGCAACTGCTGCAGCTGTAGCTAACGCTACCAAAGCAGGAGTGCCATTGATCTCACCAAGTGCTACTCAAGATGGATTGACTAAAGGTCAAGATTACCTATTTATCGGAACATTCCAAGATAGCTTCCAAGGGAAGATTATTTCAAACTATGTGACAAACAAATTGAATGCTAAGAAGGTTGTTCTTTATACTGACAATGCTAGTGACTATGCTAAAGGTATTGCTAAATCTTTCCGTGAAACCTACAAGGGTGAGATTGTAGCAGATGAAACGTTTGTAGCAGGTGATACAGACTTCCAAGCAGCCCTTACTAAAATGAAAGGGAAAGAGTTTGACGCTATCGTTGTTCCAGGCTACTACACAGAAGCAGGTAAAATTGTAAACCAAGCTCGTGGCATGGGAATTGATAAACCAATCGTTGGTGGTGATGGATTTAACGGTGAAGAATTTGTTCAACAAGCAACAGCTGAAAAAGCATCAAACATTTACTTCATCTCAGGATTCTCAACTACAGTTGATGTTTCTGAAAAAGCTAAAGCCTTCCTTGAAGCATACCGTGCTAAATATAATGAAGAACCTTCAACCTTCTCAGCCTTGGCTTATGACTCAGTTTACCTAGTAGCAAATGCTGCAAAAGGTGCTAAAAACTCAGGTGAAATCAAGGACAACCTTGCTAAAACCAAAGATTTTGATGGTGTAACTGGTCAAACAAGCTTTGATGCTGACCACAATACAGTGAAAACTGCTTACATGATGACCATGAACAATGGTAAAGTTGAAGAAGCAGAAGTTGTAAAACCATAACATTAGAATAGTAATTGAAATGGGGAATGAGCCTTTGACTCACTCCCTGTTTCGGTGTTTATGAACTTGTGAAAATGATGAAAATTTTCTAAAAAATAACGATAGAAAAGAGTGAATGCTATGCTCCAACAACTTGTGAATGGTTTAATTCTGGGTAGTGTTTATGCACTTTTGGCCTTGGGTTATACCATGGTTTATGGAATTATCAAACTCATCAACTTCGCCCACGGTGATATTTATATGATAGGTGCCTTTATTGGTTACTTTTTGATTAATTCCTTCCAAATGGATTTCTTTTTAGCTTTGATTATTTCAATGGCAGGAACCGCACTACTTGGTGTTGTGATTGAATTTCTTGCCTACCGTCCTTTGCGACACTCTACACGCATTGCTGTATTGATTACTGCCATCGGGGTGTCTTTCCTACTGGAATACGGAATGGTTTATCTCGTGGGCGCCAATACTCGTGCCTTTCCTCAAGCAATTGAAACCGTCCGTTTTGATTTCGGGCCAATTAGCTTGACAAATGTTCAATTGATGATTTTAGCAGTTTCTGTACTCTTGATGGTTTTATTGCAATTGATCGTCCAAAAAACAAAAATGGGGAAAGCCATGCGTGCGGTATCAGTTGACAGTGACGCAGCTCAATTGATGGGAATTAATGTAAATCGCACAATCAGCTTTACCTTTGCTTTGGGTTCAGCCCTTGCTGGTGCAGCAGGTGTCCTCATTGCCCTTTACTACAACTCTCTTGAACCTTTAATGGGCGTGACTCCAGGTCTAAAATCATTCGTTGCGGCCGTACTCGGTGGTATCGGGATTATTCCTGGTGCAGCTCTAGGGGGATTTGTGATTGGCTTGTTGGAAACTTTTGCAACTGCCTTTGGTATGTCTGATTTCCGTGATGCTATCGTATATGGTATCTTGCTTTTGATTCTGATTGTTCGACCTGCGGGTATCCTTGGTAAGAATGTGAAAGAGAAGGTGTAAACAATGAAGACAAATCTTAAAGTAAATATTCTCTGGTTATTCCTTCTGTTAGCGGGTTATGGATTGATTAGCGTACTGGTTTCTGCTGGTGTTCTCAATCTATTCCATGTCCAAATTTTAGAACAAATTGGGATTAATATCATCCTTGCAGTAGGTTTGAACTTAATTGTCGGTTTTTCAGGACAATTCTCACTCGGTCATGCAGGTTTTATGGCAATTGGGGCTTATGCAGCAGCGATTATTGGTTCAAAATCACCAACCTATGGTGCCTTCTTTGGAGCAATGGTCTTGGGTGCCTTGATTTCTGGTGCAGTAGCTTTGCTTGTTGGGATTCCAACTCTACGTTTGAAGGGAGACTATCTGGCTGTTGCAACACTAGGTGTTTCAGAAATCATCCGTATCTTTATCATTAATGGTGGAAGTTTGACCAACGGTGCTGCTGGTATCTTGGGTATTCCAAACTTTACCAACTGGCAAATGGTTTATCTTTTTGTGGTGATCACAACTATTGCAACCTTGAACTTCTTACGTAGTCCAATTGGACGCTCTACTCTATCTGTTCGTGAGGATGAGATTGCTGCAGAGTCCGTTGGGGTAAACACTACAAAGATCAAGATTATCGCTTTTGTCTTTGGAGCCATTACAGCAAGTATTGCTGGGTCACTTCAGGCAGGATTTATCGGGTCTGTTGTACCGAAAGATTACACCTTTATTAATTCCATCAACGTGTTGATTATCGTTGTATTTGGTGGACTTGGATCGATTACTGGTACCATCGTTTCAGCGATTGTCCTTGGAATTTTAAATATGCTCCTTCAAGATGTAGCTAGCGTACGTATGATTATCTACGCCTTGGCTCTTGTATTGGTCATGATTTTCAGACCAGGTGGACTCCTTGGAACATGGGAATTGAGTCTATCACGTTTCTTTAAAAAATCTAAGAAGGAGGGACAAAACTAATGGCATTACTTGAAGTTAAACAGTTAACTAAACATTTTGGCGGTCTAACAGCTGTTGGAGATGTCACTCTTGAATTGAACAAGGGAGAATTGGTCGGTCTGATTGGACCAAACGGGGCTGGTAAAACAACCCTTTTCAATCTCTTGACCGGTGTTTATGAACCAAGCGAAGGTACGGTGACACTAGATGGTCACCTCCTAAATGGGAAAACTCCTTACAAGATTGCTTCACTTGGTCTCAGTCGTACCTTCCAAAATATTCGTTTGTTTAAGGACTTGACAGTTTTGGAAAATGTTTTGATTGCGTTTAGCAATCATCATAAACAACATGTCCTTGCGAGCTTTCTACGTCTGCCAGCTTTTTATAAGAATGAGGAAGAATTAAAAAGCAAAGCTTTAGACTTGCTGAAGATTTTTGATTTGGATGGTGACGCAGATACTCTTGCCAAGAATCTAGCCTATGGTCAACAACGTCGATTAGAAATCGTTCGTGCTCTGGCAACTGAACCTAAAATCCTCTTTTTGGATGAACCGGCAGCTGGGATGAATCCTCAAGAAACAGCTGAATTGACAGAACTGATTCGCCGTATTAAAGATGAATTTAAAATTACCATCATGCTCATCGAACACGACATGAATTTGGTTATGGAAGTCACTGAGCGTATCTATGTTCTTGAATATGGTCGGTTAATCGCTCATGGGACTCCGGATGAGATCAAGAACAACAAACGCGTTATCGAAGCTTATCTAGGAGGTGAAGCCTAATGTCTATGTTAAAAGTTGAAAACCTCTCTGTGCATTACGGTATGATCCAAGCAGTTCGTGATGTAAGTTTCGAGGTTAATGAAGGTGAAGTTGTTTCTCTTATAGGTGCCAATGGTGCTGGTAAAACAACCATTCTTCGTACCCTTTCTGGTTTGGTTCGCCCAAGTGCTGGTAAAATTCAGTTTTTAGGAAAAGAAATTCAAAAGTTACCAGCGCAAAAAATCGTGGCAGGTGGTCTTTCACAAGTTCCTGAGGGACGCCATGTTTTCCCAGGTTTGACTGTTATGGAAAACTTAGAAATGGGAGCCTTTTTAAAGAAAAATCGTGAAGAAAATCAAGCCAACTTGAAAAAAGTTTTCTCACGCTTCCCTCGTTTGGAAGAGCGTAAAAACCAAGATGCGGCAACTCTTTCAGGTGGTGAACAGCAGATGCTGGCTATGGGACGCGCTCTCATGTCTACACCTAAGCTCCTTCTCTTGGATGAGCCGTCAATGGGACTTGCCCCGATCTTTATCCAAGAAATTTTTGATATCATTCAAGATATTCAGAAGCAAGGAACAACGGTTCTCCTAATTGAACAGAACGCTAACAAGGCCCTTGCTATCTCTGACCGTGGTTATGTACTTGAAACAGGAAAGATTGTCCTATCAGGAACAGGAAAAGAACTCGCAGCATCCGATGAAGTCAGAAAAGCATATCTAGGTGGCTAAAAAGGTCTGGAGGACCTTTTTAGTCGCCAGATAAGGATTGCGCAAGAAATTCTTCTCTAGTCTGGGAGCCTAGTTTAGGTTGTGGATGGAGATTGCGCACGCAATCCCTCTATAGTCTGGGGGACCTTTTTAGTCGTCAGATAAGGATTGCAAACAAGCGACACCTAATACGACTACTTATCAAGAATATAAAATATTTCAGGGCTCCAGAATAAGGAGCACTTTTATGTATATGTTTTTGAGGAAAGGGAAGAAGGTCTTAATTTTTACTAATTGTTTCCCTATTTGAATTGACAGTTATTCTTGTTCATATTATAATATGAACAAGAAAAAATTGAACAGGAGGACTGAGAAATGGTAACAGAAAAACAATTTAAACTTTTGCGTTTTATGTTGACACATAAAGAAAAGACATTTACTCAGAGACAGTTAGCTGAAGAGTTAGACCTATCTTTGGGAACAATTAACACATTATTGAAAAAACTGAAAGAAGAGAAGTGGGTTGATGAGGAGCATCACTTAACAGAACTAGGCCAGGAAGTTTTAGAACCCTATCGAGTAGAAAATGCTATTATAATGGCTGCTGGCATGAGTAGTCGTTTTGCTCCTTTGTCTTATGAAATTCCCAAAGGATTGCTTCAAGTTAAGGGTGAACGCTTGATAGAGAGGGAAATCAGACAACTGCAAGAAGCAGGAATAGAAGATATAACCGTTATCGTAGGCTATCTTCAAGAAAAAATGTTCTATCTTGCGGAGAAGTTTGGTGTAAAAATTGTAGTGAATAATGATTACTACAAATACAATAACTGTTCGTCTCTTATGTTGGTTAAAGATCAACTTTCCAACACTTATATTTGTTCATCGGACAATTATTTTGTGGAAAATCCTTTTGAGCAATATATTTATAGGGGTTACTACTCGACGATATTTGCAGAAGGTCAAACGGACGAATATTGTGCTACAGAGGATTCGAATCACACCATCATTGATATCCAGATTGGCGGAGAAAATACTTGGGCTATGGTGGGGCACGTTTATTTTGACCGTGCATTTAGCGAGAAATTCAAGGAAATTTTAGAAACCGAGTTTAAACACGAACCTTATCGTGAACAGCTTTGGGAGGACTACTATAGTCGCCATGTCAAGGAACTCCTTTTAGAAGCCCGCCACTATTCAGCGGATATTGTTAAAGAGTTCGACTCTCTAGATGAACTCCGTCAATTTGATGAACGTTATTTGGTAAATGCAGACTCAGCTATTATCGATAATATCTGTAAGACATTAAAGTGTGTGGCTTCAGATATTGTCAATATCAAACCTCTAAAAGATGGGTTAACCAACACATCATTTTCATTTGACTGTCTAGGAAAAAGATATGTTTACCGTCATCCGGGCAGGGGAACGGAAAATTATATCGACCGAGCTAGTGAAGCAGCTTCTATGGAAATTGCTGCAAAATTAAAGATTGACCGTACCTTCGTAGCTATGAACAAGGATGAGGGCTGGAAAATTTCAGAATTTATTCCCAATGCTAAGCAACTGGATTATGATAATTGGGATGATGTGGCACAAGCAATGGACCTCTTGAGACGGTTACACCAATCTGGAGAAAAAACGGGACATTCCTTTGACCAATTTGAGGGAATTGATGATTTTAGAGAAAAATTGAAGGCTAGAAATCGATTTGAGTTTGATGGCCTCGAGGAACTGGATAAAACTGTCTCAATTCTCAAAAACAATTTACAGAATGATCCGAAACAGGTTGTCCTTTGTCATGGAGATTCCTATAGTCCTAATTTTTTATTGAATGAAGCAGGTGAAATGAGCTTGATTGATTGGGAATATTCTGGAATGGGAGAGCCAGCAGGAGATTTGGGAACCTTTATCGCGTGTTCCAATTATACCGTAGCGGATGCTGAAAAAGTACTGGAATTGTATCTACAAGAAGTTCCAGATAAGAAAACCAAGCGTCACTACTTGGCTTATGTAGCAGTGACCTCATATTATTGGTTCTTGTGGGCTTTGTTCCAGGAGAGTGTCGGAAAACCAGTTGGTGAGTTTCTCTACATCTGGTATCGCTATACCAAACAATATGGACAACTGGCTCTTGACTTGTATTTGGAGGAAAACTAAGATGAAAACGACATCCGAAATTGAAGAATTAGTAGCAGCTGAAACAAAGAGAAGATTGGAAGAAATGGAGTCTCCAAACTACGAGTTTGTTCAACCCTTCCTAAAAAGTGATTTCATTTTAATCATCTCCATAGTCCTAATCAACCTTGTTTTGATTGTCTTAGCAATGACGGGAGGAATTCAATAACATGTCTAAAATGAATGACTATATCCAACAAGAAACCATAACCGGAATTGTTCCCATGACCAATAAGGATCGTCAGTATTCTTTTTGGGATCTCTTTCTATCGACAAGTGGTTTTGCCATTGCAACTTGGTGCTATACCCAAGGGGCTTATGTGGCTCAATATTTGACCTTTAATCAAATGTTGATAAATATTTTTAGCTTTAACATTATCTGGGTTTTTATTGAATGTCTTCCTATTTTGTTTGCCGTGAAGTATGGAATTGATTTGTGGATTTGGTTGAGGGCTGTTC
Source organism: Streptococcus oralis (assembly GCF_026782235.1). Lineage (GTDB taxonomy): Bacteria > Bacillota > Bacilli > Lactobacillales > Streptococcaceae > Streptococcus > Streptococcus oralis_CC. The sequence continues at coordinate 41,425 of NZ_JAKUWE010000003.1, forward strand.
TAGGAAAAAGAGGTGTAGCCCTGTTATCAACCATTATTAGTTTGGCTAACTTTGGATGGTATGCTGTTGCGGCCAATCTTTTTGCCAGTTCCATGATCCATTTGGCAAATAATTTTGGTCTTGGTTTGGACAAGGGAATATGGGCACCAATTCTTGGTACCCTCTGTGTTCTGCTTGGAACTCTCATTGCTCTTGGAGGCCCGAAAGTGATTAAATGGACCAATCGCTTCTTGGTTATCGCCTTGTTGATTGTCGGTCTCATCATCGTTGGAATCTGCTTTGTAGCCGTTCCTATAACTGATATTATGAATATCCAACCAGCCACTCAAGGAGATTTGACGCCATTGGAACGCTTCATGCTCTCTGGGGAAGGAAATGTTGCCTTTGCCTTTTCTTGGTCTACACAAGCATTGGTTTTACCGCGTTTAGCAAAATCAGAACGCAGTGGTTATTGGGCTACAGCTTTATCATACGGGGTTGTCGCTCCATTCTTCGTTGCGACAGGTGGAGTTATGGCTCTAGCCATGTTTGTTAAAACAGGTGTGTATGAAAGTGATCCAACAACCATGCTATCAACTCTAAGCACACCTGCCTTTGCTCTCTTAAGTCTACTACTAGTAGCCTTTGCCAATATTGGAACCCAAGGGACAGGATCATACGTGAACTGTATGATTGTCAAAAGTGGGATGCCCAAAGTAAGCTATAAACTAATGGTTTGGATTGCCATGGTATACGTGAGTCTACTCACTATCTGGGGAGGAGTGGAAGAGTATTTCGGATCCTTCATCTCCCTAGCTGCCTATATTCAGGGGCCAATTATTGGTATGATTGTTGTCGACTATTTTATCTTAAGAAAACGAAAACTCGATTTACGTTCAGCCTATTTCCTTGAAGAGCATGACGCCTACGAGTTTACCAAAGGATTTAACTTAGTTGGCTTGTCTTGCGTATTTATCTCCTTATTGGTAGCGGTACTTTTTGTCTACAACCCTGTAACTGCACAAATTCAAAGTCCAATCTTTTTAATCACAACGGGTAGTGGTTTTACGGCGCTATTCGGTGGCCTACTATACTGGCTAGCTAGCCTTAGCCCATTGAAACATTATATGATAAAAGATCGAGATACTGTTACGATTTAAGAAGAGAGGGGACTTCGGTTCCCTTTTAACTTACACTGGCATTTTATGCAAACTTCTCAGATTATTCAAAATCTTGAAAAAGAGATGAAAGCGTTTGATAGATTTTCTAAGAAAGTGTATAATAAAAGTAGCAATATAGAAGGAGAAGTCTCATGGCAGTTAAAGATTTCATGACCCGTAAGGTAGTTTATATCAGTCCAGATACGACTGTAGCACACGCAGCAGATTTGATGCGCGAGCAAGGCTTGCACCGTTTACCTGTTATCGAAAACGATCAATTAGTCGGATTGGTAACAGAAGGAACCATTGCGGAAGCCAGCCCATCTAAAGCAACCAGTCTCTCTATCTATGAGATGAATTATCTTCTGAATAAAACCAAAGTAAAAGATGTGATGATTCGAGATGTCGTGACGGTTTCTGGATATGCTAGTCTAGAAGATGCGACCTATCTGATGCTGAAAAATAAAATTGGGATATTACCAGTCGTAGACAACCATCAAGTTTATGGCGTCATTACAGACCGCGATGTCTTTCGGGCATTCTTGGAAATTGCCGGATACGGAGAAGAGGGAATCCGCGTTCGTTTTATCACAGAAAATGAAGTCGGTGTACTGGGAAAAATTGTAGCTCTAATCGTAGAAGAAAATCTAAATATCTCGCACACAGTTAACATTCCACGTAAGGATGGGAAGGTCGTCATCGAAGTTCAAATTGATGGAAAAATCGATTTGACTTCATTAAAGGATAAGTTTGAAAAAGAAGGAATTCAAGTGGAGGAGATTACTCAGACCTCTGCCAAAGTCCTTTAAACCAGAGGCTTTCGGGCCTCTTTTCTTCTGCCACAAAAAGCGATGAAAAGCAAAATATGGAAAGAAATAAGAGATTATGGTATAATAAAACGATATGAAAAGGAGTATCTATGGACATTTCAGAAATTCGTCAAAAAATTGACGCAAATCGTGAAAAATTAGCTTCTTTTAGGGGGTCTCTTTGACCTCGAAGGCTTAGAGGAAGAGATTGCCATCTTGGAAAACAAGATGACAGAACCTGATTTTTGGAACGATAATATCGCGGCCCAAAAAACGTCGCAAGAATTAAATGAATTAAAAAACACCTACAACACCTTCCGTAAAATGGAAGAGTTGCAGGATGAAGTTGAGATTTTATTGGACTTTTTAGCAGAAGACGAGTCAGTCCATGATGAACTGGTCGAGCAGCTAACCGAGTTGGATAAGATGATGACCAACTACGAGATGACCCTTCTCTTGTCAGAACCTTATGACCATAATAATGCTATCTTGGAAATTCATCCAGGATCTGGTGGTACTGAGGCTCAGGACTGGGGGGATATGTTGCTCCGTATGTACACTCGTTATGGAAATGCAAAAGGCTTTAAAGTAGAAGTCTTGGATTACCAAGCAGGTGATGAAGCAGGTATCAAGTCTGTGACCTTGTCTTTTGAAGGACCGAATGCTTATGGGCTACTTAAATCAGAAATGGGTGTTCACCGTTTGGTCCGTATTTCACCATTTGACTCTGCCAAACGTCGCCATACTTCATTTACATCCGTAGAGGTTATGCCTGAACTGGATGATACTATCGAAGTGGAGATTCGTGAAGATGATATCAAAATGGATACCTTCCGTTCAGGTGGTGCTGGTGGACAAAACGTCAATAAAGTTTCAACAGGTGTGCGTTTGACACACATTCCTACAGGAACTGTCGTCCAATCAACGGTCGATCGTACCCAGTATGGAAATAGAGATCGTGCCATGAAGATGTTGCAGGCTAAGCTCTATCAAATGGAGCAAGAAAAGAAAGCTGCGGAAGTTGATTCCCTCAAAGGTGAGAAAAAAGAAATCACATGGGGAAGTCAGATTCGTTCTTATGTCTTCACACCTTATACTATGGTAAAAGATCACCGTACAAGCTTTGAAGTTTCCCAAGTAGATAAGGTTATGGATGGAGACCTTGATGGTTTCATCGATGCCTACCTCAAGTGGCGAATTAGCTAAGAAAGAAAGGAACTCATATGTCAATCATTGAAATGAGAGATGTTGTCAAAAAGTATGACAATGGAACGACTGCCCTGCGTGGTGTCTCTGTCACCATTGAACCAGGAGAGTTTGCCTATATCGTAGGACCTTCTGGGGCAGGTAAGTCAACCTTTATTCGAGCTTTATACCGAGAAGTAAAGATCGAAAAAGGAAGCCTATCAGTTGCAGGCTTTAATCTAGTTAAAATTAAGAAGAAAGATATCCCGCTTCTACGTCGTAGTGTTGGGGTTGTCTTTCAAGATTACAAACTCTTGCCTAAGAAAACGGTTTATGAGAATATTGCCTATGCAATGGAAGTAATCGGTGAGAGCCGTCGCAACATCAAAAAACGTGTTATGGAAGTATTGGACCTGGTTGGTTTGAAACATAAGGTTCGTTCTTTCCCGAATGAACTCTCAGGTGGAGAACAGCAACGGATTGCGATTGCTCGTGCGATTGTCAACAATCCTAAAGTATTGATTGCCGATGAACCAACAGGAAACTTGGACCCAGATAATTCATGGGAAATTATGAATCTGTTGGAACGCATCAATCTCCAAGGTACTACTGTCTTGATGGCTACCCATAATAGCCAGATTGTAAACACCTTGCGCCACCGTGTCATTGCCATTGAAAATGGCCGTGTCGTTCGTGACGAAGCTAAAGGAGAATATGGATACGATGATTAGTAGATTTTTTCGCCATTTATTTGAATCATTAAAAAGTTTAAAGCGAAATGGCTGGATGACAGTAGCAGCAGTAAGTTCGGTTATGATTACCTTAACACTCGTTGCCCTGTTTGCATCTGTAATTTTTAATACAGCAAAACTGGCTACCGATATTGAAAACAACGTTCGGGTCATGGTATACATTCGTAAGGATGTAGCTGATAACAGTGAAACGATTGAAAAAGAAGGTCAGACAGTTACCAATAATGACTACCACAAGGTCTATGATGCCTTGAAAGCTATACCTGCTGTTAAAAGTGTTACTTTCTCAAGTAAAGAAGAACAGTACGAAAAACTAACGGAAACAATGGGTGACGATTGGAAGGTCTTTGAAGGGGATGCAAACCCTCTCTATGATGCTTATATCGTTGACACAAATTCTCCGAGTGATGTTAAAACAGTAGCTGAGGAAGCTAAGAAAATTGAGGGAGTATCAGAGGTTCAAGATGGTGGAGCCAACACTCAACGACTTTTTGAACTAGCTTCCTTTATCCGTGTTTGGGGATTGGTTATTGCAGGGCTCTTGATTTTTATCGCAGTCTTCCTCATTTCCAACACTATTCGTATCACTATTATTTCACGTAGTCGTGAGATTCAGATCATGCGTCTGGTAGGAGCGAGAAATGGCTATATCCGTGGTCCATTCTTGCTAGAAGGTGCTTTTATTGGCTTGCTTGGTGCAGCGATTCCTTCTGTCCTTGTATTTTTTGTTTACAATATGGTTTATCAATCTGTCAATAAATCCTTGGTAGGTCAAAACTTGTCAATGATTACACCAGATGTGTTTATTCCTCTGATGACAGTCCTATTATTTATAATTGGAATTTTCATTGGTTCAATTGGTTCGGGGATTTCGATGCGTCGATTCTTGAAGATCTAGTTGGATTTAAATGCAAATTGCAGAACAAATCAGAAAAATAATACATTTTTAAAAATTAAAAAAAATAGACAATTTTTTATAAAAGCCTTTACAAAAAAAATAAAAGTGGTATAATTAATACATAACCAAATGCAAACGTTTTCGTAAAACGTTTGCCTAAATAAAAATAAAGGAGATTTGAATGATGAAAGATACATTCAAAAATGTCTTGTCTTTCGAATTTTGGCAAAAATTCGGTAAGGCTTTGATGGTGGTTATCGCGGTTATGCCGGCTGCTGGTTTGATGATTTCAATCGGTAAGTCACTTGCAATGATTGACCCAAACCTTGCTCCCCTAGTGATTACTGGTGGCGTACTAGAGCAAATTGGTTGGGGGGTTATCGGTAACCTTCATATTTTGTTTGCCCTCGCTATTGGGGGAAGCTGGGCAAAAGAACGTGCAGGTGGTGCATTTGCAGCCGGGCTTGCCTTTATCTTGATTAACCGTATCACAGGTACTATCTTTGGAGTTACAAGTGATATGCTGAAAAACCCTGAGGCTATGGTCACTACTCTCTTTGGAGGTTCAATCAAAGTTTCTGATTACTTCATCAGTGTTCTTGAAGCACCAGCATTGAACATGGGTGTTTTTGTAGGGATTATCTCTGGTTTTGTAGGGGCAACTGCCTTTAACAAATACTACAACTACCGTAAACTTCCTGATGCGCTTTCATTCTTCAATGGGAAACGCTTCGTACCATTCGTTGTCATCCTTCGTTCAGCTATTGCAGCAATTGTACTTGCAGCTTTCTGGCCAGTAGTTCAAACAGGTATCAATAACTTTGGTATTTGGATTGCCAACTCTCAAGAAACTGCTCCAGTTCTCGCACCATTCTTGTATGGTACTTTGGAACGTTTGCTCTTGCCATTTGGTCTTCACCACATGTTGACAATCCCAATGAACTATACAGCTCTTGGTGGAACATACGAAATCCTTACTGGTGCAGCTAAAGGAACTCAAGTATTTGGTCAGGATCCACTTTGGCTTGCTTGGGTAACAGACCTTGTTAACCTTAAAGGTTCAAATGCTGACCAATACCAACACCTTCTTACAACTATCACTCCAGCTCGTTTCAAGGTTGGTCAAATGATCGGTTCATTCGGTATCTTGATGGGTGTCATCGTTGCTATCTACCGCAATGTTGATGCTGACAAGAAACACCAATACAAGGGTATGATGATTGCGACAGCCCTTGCAACATTCTTGACAGGGGTTACTGAACCTATCGAGTATATGTTTATGTTTATCGCAACACCTCTTTACCTAGTGTATGCTCTTGTTCAAGGTGCTGCCTTTGCTATGGCGGATATTGTTCACCTTCGTATGCACTCATTCGGTTCAATTGAATTCTTGACTCGTACTCCGCTAGCTATCAACGCTGGTCTTGGTATGGATATCATTAACTTTATCTGGGTAACTGTCCTCTTTGCAGTCATCATGTACTTCATTGCTAACTTCATGATTAAGAAATTCAACTATGCAACTCCAGGACGTAATGGAAACTATGAAACTGCTGAAGGAGCATCAGAAGATGCAGCTCCAGGAGAAACAAAAGTTGCAGCAGCTTCTCAAGCTGTAAATATCATTAACCTTCTTGGTGGTCGTGCAAACATCGTAGATGTAGATGCATGTATGACTCGTCTTCGTGTAACTGTTAAGGATGCAGATCGTGTTGGTACTGAGGAACAATGGAAAGCTGAAGGAGCTATGGGTCTTGTCATGAAAGGACAAGGTGTCCAAGCTATCTACGGACCAAAAGCTGACGTATTGAAATCTGATATCCAAGATATCCTTGACTCAGGTGAAGTAATTCCTGAAACTCTTCCAAGCCAAATGACAGAAGCTCAAAAGAATACTGTACATTTTAAAGGTGTAACTGAGGAAGTTTACTCAGTAGCTGACGGTCAAGTTATTGCCTTGGAACAAGTGAAAGATCCAGTCTTTGCTCAAAAAATGATGGGTGATGGTTTTGCAGTAGAACCAGCAAATGGAAACATTGTATCTCCAGTTACAGGTACTGTATCAAGTATCTTCCCAACAAAACATGCACTTGGGCTTGTTACTGAATCAGGTCTTGAAGTACTTGTTCATATTGGTTTGGATACTGTAAGTCTTGAAGGAAAACCATTTACTGTTCACGTTTCTGAAGGACAAAAAGTGGCTGCTGGTGACCTTCTTGTGACAGCTGACTTGGATGCTATCCGTACAGCAGGTCGTGAAACATCAACAGTGGTTGTCTTTACAAATAGTGATGCTATCAAATCAGTTAAATTAGAACAAACAGGTTCTCTTGCGGCTAAAACAGCAGTTGCTAAAGTAGAATTGTAATATACTCGAGGTTGGAAGCTGTTTTCCAACCTCTTGTTTTAGGAGAAAAGCATGAAATTTTTAACACTCAATACTCATAGTTGGATGGAAAAAGAAGCAGAGGAAAAATTCCAGCTCTTGCTCCAAGATATTCTTGACAAAGATTATGATTTGATTTGTTTTCAAGAAATTAATCAAGAAATGACTTCGCCGGAGGTAGAGGTTAACAATCACTATCAAGCTTTACCATCAGCAGAACCTATTCATCAGGACCACTATGTCCGACTCCTGGTCGAAAAAATGTCTGAGAAAGGGAAAAACTACTACTGGACTTGGGCTTACAACCATATCGGCTATGACCGCTACCATGAAGGTGTAGCTATCTTATCCAAAACACCTATTAAGGCGCGTGAAATTTTAGTGTCAGATGTAGATGATCCAACAGATTACCACACTCGTCGAGTTGCTTTAGCAGAAACAGTAGTTGAAGGCAAAGAACTTGCAGTTGCAAGTGTCCATCTCTCTTGGTGGGATAAAGGTTTCCAAGAAGAATGGGCACGATTTGAGGCTGTATTAAAAGAGTTGAACAAACCTCTGATTTTAGCAGGTGATTTTAATAATCCAGCTGGTCAGGAAGGCTATCAAGCGATTTTAGCTAGCCTATTAGGATTACAAGACGCGTTTGAAGTTGCGAAAGAAAGAAGTGGTAGCTATACCGTTCCACCAGAAATTGATGGCTGGAAAGGCAATACCGAACCACTACGAATCGACTATGTCTTTACGACAAAAGACTTAGAAGTGGAAAGTTTGCATGTAGTTTTTGATGGCCAAAATGGTCCACAAGTCAGTGACCACTATGGTTTGAATGCTATTTTAAACTGGAAATAAAAATGAAAGGAATTACTTCCTTTCATTTTTTGCTTCTCGAACTGGACTACTGAAAATGTTCAAAATATGGTATAATGGTTAGATGAATAGAATCGAGGATAATATGTCATTTACGAAATTTCAGTTTAAAAACTATATAGAAAAGGCATTGGAGGAGTTGAAGTTTACGACTCCTACCGAAGTTCAGGAAAAGTTGATTCCTATTGTCTTGGCGGGTCGTGACTTGGTCGGTGAATCAAAAACAGGTTCAGGAAAGACTCATACTTTCTTGTTACCAATTTTCCAGCAATTGGATGAAACTAGCGATAGTGTGCAGGCGGTCATTACTGCACCAAGTCGTGAGTTGGCTACTCAGATCTACCAAGCAGCCCGTCAGATTGCAGCTCACTCAGATGTCGAAGTTCGTGTGGTTAATTATGTGGGTGGTACGGATAAGGCTCGTCAGATTGAAAAACTGGCCAGCAACCAACCTCATATCGTTATCGGAACGCCAGGTCGCATCTATGACTTGGTCAAATCTGGTGATTTGGCTATTCACAAGGCCAAGACATTTGTAGTTGATGAAGCCGATATGACCTTGGATATGGGATTCTTGGAAACCGTTGATAAGATTGCAGGAAGCCTTCCAAAAGACTTGCAGTTCATGGTCTTTTCAGCAACTATTCCACAAAAATTGCAACCGTTCTTGAAAAAATACTTGTCAAATCCTGTTATGGAAAAAATCAAGACTAAGACAGTTATCTCAGATACGATCGATAATTGGTTGATTTCTACCAAGGGCCGTGACAAGAACGCTCAAATTTATCAGTTGACTCAGTTGATGCAACCTTATTTAGCAATGATTTTTGTTAACACAAAAATGCGTGCTGATGAGTTACATGCCTACTTGACTGCTCAAGGATTGAAGGTAGCTAAGATTCATGGAGATATTGCTCCTCGTGAACGCAAGCGGATCATGAATCAGGTGAAGAACCTTGATTTTGAGTACATTGTCGCAACGGATTTGGCAGCGCGTGGAATTGACATTGAAGGTGTCAGCCATGTGATCAATGACGCCATTCCGCAAGACTTGTCCTTCTTTGTGCACCGTGTTGGTCGAACCGGACGAAACGGTCTACCAGGTACAGCTATTACCCTTTATCAACCAAGTGATGACTCGGATATCCGTGAGTTGGAAAAATTAGGTATCAAGTTTACTCCTAAGATGGTCAAAGACGGAGAGTTTCAAGATACCTATGACCGTGATCGTCGTGCTAATCGTGAAAAGAAGCAGGATAAGCTTGATATTGAAATGATTGGCTTGGTTAAAAAGAAAAAGAAAAAAGTCAAACCAGGCTATAAGAAGAAGATTCAATGGGCAGTGGATGAAAAACGTCGCAAAACCAAGCGTGCTGAAAATCGCGCACGTGGCCGTGCAGAGCGAAAAGCCAAACGCCAAACATTTTAAAAACAAAATTGGAGCTGAATGGCTCCTTTTTGTAACTTTGTTTTATAAATTATCGAAAAGAATGCAAAAAATAGCAAAAAGTGGTATAATGATAAGGTTATATAGTCCCGATAAGATGGTAGAAATTTCTATCAGTACTTTGTAACTCGCAAAGAATGACGGCTCCAAAGTCGCTCGTCCTTCTACGGTTGCCGCTATAACGCGATCACCCTATGCGCCTTACTAGCTTCAGAAATAAAAAAGTATCGTTTTTATTTCTTTCGCGTCGTAACTCTTAGACGATAGAAATACCTATCAGTACTTTGTAACTCTATAACAATATTTTTTAAGGGGGGACATTTTTATGTCAGAACGTAAATTATTCACGTCTGAATCTGTATCTGAGGGGCATCCAGATAAGATTGCAGACCAAATTTCAGATGCGATTTTGGATGCTATTTTAGCTAAAGATCCAGATGCGCACGTTGCTGCCGAGACAGCTGTATACACAGGTTCGGTCCATGTTTTTGGTGAAATTTCTACACATGCTTATGTAGATATTAACCGAGTGGTTCGTGATACCATTGCAGAGATTGGTTATACCAATACAGAGTATGGTTTTTCTGCGGAGACGGTGGGAGTTCATCCGTCACTTGTTGAGCAGTCACCAGATATCGCCCAAGGTGTTAACGAAGCCTTGGAGGTTCGTGGGAATGTAGATCAAGATCCGCTGGACTTGATTGGTGCTGGTGACCAAGGTCTTATGTTTGGATTTGCGGTGGATGAGACAGAAGAACTCATGCCATTGCCAATCTCACTCAGCCACAGGTTGGTTCGTCGTTTGGCAGAACTTCGTAAGTCTGGTGAAATCAGCTATCTTCGTCCAGATGCTAAATCACAAGTTACGGTTGAGTATGATGAAAATGATCGTCCAGTACGTGTGGATACAGTCGTTATTTCAACTCAGCACGACCCGGAAGTTAGCAATGAACAAATTCACAACGATGTGATTAACAAGGTTATCAAAGAGGTTATTCCGGCTTCTTACTTGGATGAACAGACAAAATTCTTCATCAATCCAACTGGTCGCTTTGTAATCGGTGGACCTCAAGGAGACTCAGGTTTGACTGGTCGTAAGATTATCGTGGATACCTATGGTGGCTACTCTCGCCATGGTGGTGGTGCCTTCTCTGGTAAGGATGCGACGAAGGTGGACCGTTCAGCCTCTTATGCGGCTCGCTACATTGCTAAGAATATTGTTGCAGCAGGTCTTGCTAAGAAGGCAGAAGTGCAATTGGCTTATGCTATTGGGGTGGCACAGCCTGTTTCTGTTCGTATCGATACTTTTGGTACAGGAACAGTAGCTGAAAGCAAGCTTGAAAAAGCAGCGCGTCAAATCTTCGACCTTCGCCCTGCAGGAATTATCCAAATGCTAGACCTCAAACGTCCAATTTACCGTCAAACAGCGGCTTATGGACACATGGGACGTACAGATATTGACCTTCCATGGGAACGTTTGGACAAGGTAGATGCTTTGAAAGAAGCGGTGAAATAAAACTAAAAGATTGGTAGCTGTGCACTACCAATCTTTTTTGCAAAAGAAAACCAGCTTTTGGCTGGTCTTCCTATTTTATAGGGATTGAAATCTCAATCAATTTATCCGAATAGAGGGTCTTGATATTGGCTTCGTCAATGCTTCCTTTGCCGATTTTACGCTTTAAGAAGAAGTCTTGGATGGTTTCAATTTCAGGTTCACGAATAGCACGGTGTTTGTTGGAAATGAGGATTTCATAGTGAAGCGGGGCTTGTGTGAAAACCACATCTGTGTTTCCAGCAGAATAGACCTCGACAAGAGTTGCGTCTGTGCTTTCTAATTGGCTTTTAACAAGTTGCGAGTGTGAGTTTGTCGTATTGATAAGCTTCATAACAGTTCCTCCGATTTTCTAACTCTATTATAGCACTTTTTGGATAAAATCGTGTATTTTAGTCAATTTCATGTTGGATTTTCCAAGCTTCTATTCCCCATTTATGGCTACCACGTTTGAGTTTTTCAATTGCTTCATCAATAGGGAACCAAGCAATATGATTAAAATCTTCTAATGGTTTTTGTACTTCTTGGAAAGAAGTAGCTTCATAGAGATAAGCTGGATTGTAGTAGTAGCTATCACGGTGGCGAGAGTAGAAATACTCATCAGCTTGCCCATAATAAGTTCCGATTTCAGCTGTAAAGCCAAGTTCTTCGATTAGTTCTCTCTTCAGAGCTTCTTGATGGTCTTCGCCTGCTTCAATCTCTCCACCTGGCAAGAACCAAGCACCATTGGGAGCTTGAACTAGGACAATTTGTTTTTTCTCCGCATCAGGAATAACTGCGTACACACCATAGCGGGGCTGGTAGGTCACATTCTCTTTTTTATCACCAAAAGTTGGGTTTGCCATTGCATTTTCCTCATTCTCTAGTATCTTTATTATTATCATAATGGACGAGGGGCTAGCTGTCAAGAATAAACCAACGAACTTGTGCAGAAAAAGCTAGTTTGTCTGGATCAATATTTGTCTAGTTAAACTTTCCAACCCTAGCACTATAACTGGTATAATAAAAGAGAGGTGATTTTATGGCAGAATCAAGACTATTTCGTATCCTATACCTACTTTTAGAAAAAGGCAGTACAACGGCTCCTGAATTAGCCCGATTATTTGAAGTATCTGTACGAACGATTTATCGCGATATTGAGCGGTTGAGTATGGCGGGAATCCCTCTATATTCAGTACCTGGAAAGGCGGGCGGAATCTTTTTAATGAAGGACTTTGTTCTGGATCGTACTCTCGTATCGGAGGATGAAAAATTAGAACTTCTGTCAGCTTTGCAAGGAATTCAAGCCCTGACCGATGATAGGCAAGACCTGTTACTTGAAAAATTGGAATCTATTTTTCAAGTTTCTACCAGCCCTTGGATAGAAGTAGACTTGACTGACTGGAGAAAGCGAGAAGGTCAAAAAGAATTATTCGATAACATCAAACATGCTATTCTAGAGAAAAGGCAACTGGTGATCACTTATCTAGGTGGAAGTGGTCAGAAAACGATTCGTACAGTCGAGCCCTTTAGACTCATATTTAAAAAGAGAGATTGGTATCTTTATGCCTACTGTTGTTTGAAAGAAGAGTGGCATTTTTTCAAATTATCCAGAATTAGGAATTATCACCTAACAACTGAAACTGTGAAGCAGAAAAATGTGATGGATTGCGTCGATAGTTCAGATCAAGTGGCAAATCAAATCGAAGTTTCCTTGAAGTTTAGCCCCAAGCTTGCTTTCCGGGTTTATGAAGATTTTTCAGAAGATGAGATTAGCTTGGGGAAAGATGGATGTTATTATGTCAAGACAGTCCTACCAGAGCATGAAAGTCTGTATACTTACCTCCTGTCTTATCTAGATGGAGTGGAAATACTCGCCCCCAATCATCTGAAGAAGGAATTGCTTTCTAGATTAGAAAAAATCCAAAAACTTTACAAACCTTGACAAAAGATGTCAGGGTTTTGGTGCTATACTAGAGATAGAAAGGAGAAGAACCAAATGAAATACGAATGGAGAAAAGAATCGAAAGATCTTTATCAAGTGAAAGCCAGGCCCAGCATCCTGCAGGTACCAGGTCAATCCTATATCGTGATTGATGGTAAAGGTGATCCAAATCAAGAAGATTTTTCAGAACGCGTAGGGGCCTTATATGCCTTAGCCTATGCGATAAAGATGAAGTATAAAAAAGCTCCTATGGATGAGGTTTACACTGATTTTACTGTCTTTCCTTTAGAAGGTGTATGGAAAAAGGAGAAGGAGGGAGAACTGGTAAAAAGTGAGCTTTCTTATAGCATTATGATTGGGCAACCCGATTTTATTACGAGAGAACTATATGAAAAAGCTTTGGAAGAGGTCAAAATCAAGAAGCCAAGTCTACTCTATGAGTCTATTCGTTTTGAAAAAATGGAAGAAGGCCAAAGCCTTGCTATGCTTCATGTAGGACCTTTTGATACTGAAAATGAGACTTTTGCAGAGATGGAGCATTTTTGTCAACTTCATAAGCTCAAAAGAACTTCGGAAGTCCATCGAGAAATTTATCTCACTAATCTTCATCGAACGGAGCCAAGCAAATTAAAAACAATTCTTCGCTATCAAGTTCAAGAAGAGAATTAAAAAAGAACAGGAAATCTTGTTTCCTGTTCTTTTTATGAAGTTTATTCTTCTATTTCAGAAGCAATCTCTTCTGTTTTCTCAGTTTTTTTGGCAGATTTGATTTGAATTTTGCCATTGCTTGTCATAACTGCCTTGAGGTCTTTTTCGCTTGGATTTTCAAGGTAGAAGTCAGTGATGGCATCCTCGATATGGTCTTGAATGGTGCGACGGAGTGGCCGTGCTCCCATTTTTGGGTCATATCCCAAGTCAACCAACTTTTCCTTGACCTTGTCTGTCACATCGAGGTGGATATTGTTACTAGAGAGGCGTTTGTTGACATCCGCTAGCATGAGTTCGACGATTTGGAGAAGGTTGTCCTTGCTGAGAGGTTTAAATTCGATGATGCCATCAAAACGGTTCATAAACTCTGGACTAAAGAAGTTGCCGAGTTCACCGAGAACAGAGTTGGTTCGACCTTCACGAGCTGCCCCAAAACCAACGCTAGCTTCGGCCTTACCCGTACCTGCATTTGAGGTCATGATAATGATGGCATCCTTGAAGCTAACTGTACGTCCTTGCCCATCAGTCAAACGACCATCATCCAAGACTTGAAGGAACATGTGCATCACATCTGGATGGGCTTTTTCGACTTCATCGAGAAGGATGAGAGAGTAGGGATTGCGACGAACTTTTTCCGTTAACTGACCAGCTTCATCATAGCCAACATAACCTGGAGGGGCTCCGACTAATTTAGCCACACTGTGTTTTTCCATGTATTCACTCATATCAAAGCGAATCATGCTGTCAGCAGAACCAAAGAGCTCAATGGCTAGTTGTTTGGAAAGTTCTGTTTTACCGACACCAGTTGGTCCGACAAAGAGGAAGCTTCCGATTGGCCGGTTAGGAGTTCCAAGTCCAACACGATTACGACGGATGGCTTTAGCAATCTTATCGACAGCTTCATCTTGACCTATAACATGGGCCTTGAGGTCGTCTGCTAGATGGATAAGCTGAGACTGTTCTTTTTCTTTGAGTTCTCCAACAGGGATATTGGTTTTCTGCTCAATGATATGTTCAATGGTTTTCTCACTGATGATAGGAGTATCCTGATCGGTCACCTTGTTCTTTTGCATTTCTTTGTACTTGGCAATCTGATCACGGAAATAAGCAGCCTTTTCAAAGTCTTCCTCTCGAGTAGCTTGAGCCTTGAGATTCTCAGCTTCAATTAAACGCTGATCAATCACTTTAGGATCAACAAAGTTCAGTGTCAGATTCATTTTAGAACCAGCTTCATCCAACAGGTCAATAGCCTTGTCTGGCAAGAAGCGGTCTTGGATGTAGCGGTTAGAAAGATTTGCAGCAGCTTCGATAGCAGCGTCTGTGTACTTGACGTGATGGTAGTCTTCGTATTTCTTTTGAACCCCTTTGAGGATGATAATGGTTTCTTCGACAGTTGGTTCATCAACTTTGACAGGCTGCATACGGCGTTCCAAAGCAGCATCTTTTTCAATGATACGGTATTCATTGAGAGTAGTAGCGCCAACCAATTGCAATTCACCACGGGCAAGGGCTGGTTTCAGGATATTGCCTGCGTCCATATTGCCATCGCCAGCAGATCCTGCGCCAACAATTTCATGGATTTCGTCGATAAAGAGGATGATGTCCTCACGTTTGCGAATTTCTTCCATGAGCTTTTGCATGCGTTCTTCAAATTGGCCTCGAATCCCTGTTCCTTGAACTAGACTAACCACATCCAGACGGATGACCTGCTTGCCTTGGAGTTTATGGGGAACATCACCATCAACAATCTTCTGAGCTAGACCTTCAACAACGGCTGTTTTACCGACACCTGGTTCTCCGATAAGGACAGGGTTGTTCTTGGTTCGACGGTTGAGGATTTCGATAACACGGATAATCTCCTCATCTCGACCGATAACAGGGTCAATATCTCCCCGCCGAGCAATCTCAGTAATATTGATACCATATTCCTCTAGGAGTCCTCTTTCTTGGCTAGGAGGTGTTTGAAGTGGACCGCGGTTTTGAGGCCCATAACCACCGTTTCCTCCATATCCCCCACCAGATTGAGTTGGAGGGACGTTATTAGAAGAAGGTTTGAAATTGTTCAAATCATTGAAAAAGTCGCCGAAAGGATCAAAGTCATGATTATTTAAGTCAGTCATTCCTTTAAAGAGGGTATTATTCGGATCTGTTTTGATAATTTTATAGCAATTTTGACAGAGATCAATTTGTTTTTGCTGTCCATTGATATTGGTATACAGATGAATTGTTGAGTCGTTTATTTTACAGTTTTGACAGAGCATACATCTACCTCATTTCATTCATATTCTTGGCCTAAGAAAAAAGGTCAAAAATAGTCAAAGTTTTATACTCTCATTATAGCATGATTAAGGTGTAAAGCAAGTAAAAAGATTGGGAAGTGGTCGTTTTTAAAAGAAGGATTTATGGAGAATCAAGCGACATTAAAGGTAAGAAAAAATCCCATTTGTGGTGACAAAAAGGATTCTCATTCATCGGGCCTTACTGCCCTTGTTTTTATATTAGTAAAGGAGTTCGTAGATCTCCATTGCAATCAAATCAATGCTATCAAAAGTATAAGTTTCACGAGCCTCTACATCGCGAAGGGTGAAGAGTGATCCGTTTTCTTCGTCGCGGCTGTATGCAACTTCTGCGACAACAACACCTTCACGTTCAAAATTACGTTTTAGATTTCCACCATCTTTTGTCATTGCTTCTAGGCGGTTAATGATTCTAACCAAATGTGATTCCATTTTGATTCTCCTCCATTTCTTATCGTTTCTATTTTACCATAAACAAGAGGTAGTTGACTAGAAAAAAACTGTGATTTCTCTCTATTTCTACATTCTATCAAGTTAATTGTTAAAATTGGTGAAAAAGAATTGCATTTTAATTCAATTCATGTTATAATCATACAATCTAATACATAGAAAGTTGATTGAATATGAATTTTTCTTTTTTACCAAAGTATTTACCGTATTTTAACTATGGTGCTCTGATTACCGTGTTAATTTCCATCTTTGTTGTCTGCTTAGGAACTATTATAGGTGTGTTACTGGCCTTTGCCCAACGTTCACGCTTCAAACCTCTCGTTTGGTTTGCAAATGTGTATGTTTGGATTTTCCGTGGTACTCCGATGATGGTTCAGATTATGATTGCCTTTGCTCTTATGCATATCAATGCTCCGACTATCCAAGTGGGAATTTTAGGAGTTGATCTTTCTCGTTTGATTCCTGGTATTCTGATTATTTCTATGAATAGTGGTGCTTACGTTTCAGAAACTGTTCGTGCGGGGATCAATGCGGTTCCTAAAGGGCAGTTAGAGGCTGCATATTCTCTCGGTATTCGTCCGAAAAATGCCATGCGCTATGTCATTTTGCCACAAGCTATCAAAAATATTCTTCCAGCTCTGGGAAATGAATTTATCACCATTATCAAGGATAGTTCCCTCTTGTCGGCAATTGGGGTTATGGAGTTGTGGAATGGTGCAACGACAGTAGCAACAACAACTTATTTACCGTTGACTCCCCTTTTATTTGCAGCCTTTTACTATTTGATTATGACCTCTGTTTTGACAGTGGCGTTGAAAGCATTTGAAAAACATATTGGACAAGGAGACAAGAAATAATGACAGAAACCTTGATTATAATTGAAGAACTACATAAGTCTTTTGGGAAAAATGAAGTTTTAAAAGGCATCAACCTTGAGATTAAACGAGGAGAAGTTGTGGTCATTATCGGTCCGTCAGGGAGCGGGAAATCAACCCTCCTTCGTTCGATGAATCTCCTTGAAGAAGCAAGTAAAGGTAAGGTTATCTTTGAAGGAGTTGATATCACTGATAAGAAAAATGACCTTTTTGCCATGCGTGAAAAGATGGGTATGGTATTCCAACAATTCAACCTCTTTCCTAATATGACAGTGATGGAAAATATCACTTTATCACCAATTAAAACCAAAGGTGAAAGCAAGGAAGTTGCGGAGAAAAGAGCACAGGAACTGTTAGAAAAAGTTGGTTTGCCAGATAAGGCAACGGCCTACCCACAGAGTTTGTCAGGTGGTCAGCAACAACGGATTGCCATTGCACGTGGACTTGCTATGGAGCCAGACGTTTTGCTCTTTGATGAGCCGACTTCAGCCCTAGACCCTGAGATGGTTGGGGAAGTTCTAGCTGTGATGCAAGACCTTGCCAAGTCGGGGATGACTATGGTGATTGTAACGCATGAAATGGGCTTTGCGCGTGAGGTAGCAGACCGTGTTATCTTTATGGCGGATGGAGTTGTTGTCGAAGATGGAACACCAGAGGAGATTTTCGATCAAACAAAAGAACAACGGACCAAGGAATTTTTGAGTAAGGTTTTGTAATACCTCATATTTAGAAGAAATGGAGTAGGCATCATGGCTTCTAGTAAAGAATATTTAGATTTTATTCTCGAACAGCTATCAGAGCTAGAGGAGATGAGTTATCGTCCAATGATGGGAGAGTATATCCTTTATTATCATGGGAAGATTATTGGGGGAATTTATGATAATCGTTTGTTACTGAAGCCTGTGAAGCTGGTCTTGGATCAACTGCGACAGACTAAGCTTGAACGTCCTTATGAAGGAGCTAAGGAGATGATTTTACTAGAAGACATTGAAGATAAGTCATTTCTAACGAGATTAATTAAGGATATGAATGAAGTCTTACCGGCTCCAAAAGTCAAAAAGAAAGCATGACAAATTTACCCAGTATAAATAGGCATAAAAGCTCGATATGAGCTTTTTCTTATAGTTTTTGACTATAAGGTCCATTAGTCAAGAAATGTTAGAATGACAAGGTATTTTTTGTTATAATAGAGGATATCTGATAGAAAAGAGAAGAGATATGGCACAGATTATTGATGGGAAGGCTCTTGCGGCTAAGTTACAAGGACAATTGACTGAAAAGACGGCCAAATTAAAAGAAGAAACAGGTCTAGTTCCAGGATTGGTGGTGATTTTGGTGGGGGACAATCCAGCCAGCCAAGTCTACGTTCGCAACAAGGAACGATCAGCTCTCGCTGCTGGCTTCCATAGTGAAGTAGTGCGAGTTCCAGAGACCATTACCCAAGCGGAATTGTTAGACTTGATTACCAAATACAATCAAGATCCAGCTTGGCATGGGATTTTGGTCCAGTTACCTTTACCAAAACATATTGATGAAGAGGCAGTTTTATTAGCCATTGACCCCGAAAAAGACGTGGATGGTTTCCATCCGCTAAACATGGGACGCTTATGGTCTGGGCATCCAGTTATGATTCCTTCGACACCTGCAGGAATTATGGAAATGTTTCATGAGTATGGGATTGATCTAGAAGGTAAAAATGCGGTTGTTATCGGTCGTTCCAATATTGTCGGAAAGCCAATGGCTCAGCTTCTTTTGGCTAAGAATGCAACAGTGACCTTGACCCACTCACGTACCCATCATCTTGCCAAGGTGGCTGCAAAGGCGGATATTCTTGTGGTTGCAATCGGTCGCGCTAAGTTTGTGACTCCAGACTTTGTCAAACCTGGCGCGGTTGTCATTGACGTTGGGATGAACCGAGATGAAAATGGCAAGCTTTGTGGAGATGTTGACTATGATGCTGTTGCACCACTTGCTAGTCACATCACACCTGTACCGGGTGGAGTTGGTCCTATGACGATCACCATGCTAATGGAGCAAACCTATCAGGCAGCGCTTCGAACACTAAACAAGGACTAGGAAGATGAAATTCGTATTTGACCTGGATGGAACGCTATCTTTTGACTACATGACCATAGATGAAGAGATTAAGCAGGTTCTTTTAAAGGCTGAAGATTATGGGCATGAGGTTGTGTTTGCCTCAGCTCGCTCTTATCGGGATTGCTTGGGTTTATTAGGCCCTGAACTCAGTCAGCGCTTGGTCATAGGGTTGAATGGTGGCGTAGCCTATCATCTAGGGAAGGCTGTTCTCGAAAGGAATCTCGATGCTAGAGTTTATCAGTCGCTAGTGGATTATTGCCAGACTTATAATCTCCCTTTCTTTGTAGATGATTGCTTTGACTATAGTGGTCAGATTGTAGAGAAGATTCCATTTTTTTCCAGTGTGGATCCCCTAAAGGTGGCTCGTCATCAGAAACTTGAGGACTTGGGTACTCCGATTAAGGTAGTCGTTTATATGGGTGACCATGAGGAGTTGCTTGATGATCTGCTTGGTCAGTTAGAAAGACTGGGGCTAGCCCATCTGTCTTATCATGCGCATGAAAAGTGCCTTTATGTTAATCCCTTGGATACTCATAAGGCGACAACTGTTGAAAAGTTATGTGGGGAGAACTTCATCGCTTTTGGAAATGACCAAAACGATATTGAACTGTTTAAGACGTCGCTCTATTCTGTCCAGATTGGAGATTTTGCTGGTCTTACTCCATATGCAGATGAAACGTTAGAGTTAAAAGGAGCTCCTTCTCCAGCTGTTGCTGCTAAAATCTTACAGACTTTTGCGGAATTTAAGGGAAAATAGATAAAAGGAGGTTTGCCCCTCCTTTTGTAGTATAATGGAGTGAGAGGAAAAAACGATGAAAGTGATTGATCAAGCTTTATTAGAAAAAGTCATTATTGAACGTTGTCGTCACAGCCATAAGGGAGATTACGGTCGCCTGCTCTTGCTGGGAGGGACCTATCCCTATGGGGGAGCTATCATCATGTCAGCCATTGCAGCTGTCAAAAGTGGGGCAGGGTTGGTGACTGTTGGCACGGATAAGGAGAATATTCTGGCTCTGCACAGTCATTTACCTGAGACCATGGCATTTTCTCTTCAAGACCAGCAATTGTTAAAAGAGCAGTTGGAAAAGGCAGAAGTTATCTTGATAGGTCCGGGTTTACGAGAGGATGCATTTGGAGAAGAACTCGTAAAACGAGTCTTTGACAGCCTTAGAAGAGACCAGATTTTGATTGCAGATGGCGGTGCTTTGGGCATCCTAGCAAATGGCCAGTTACCATTTCCTTCCAGTCAGCTCATCCTAACTCCCCACCAAAAGGAATGGGAAAGACTGTCTGGTATAGTTCTTGACCATCAAAATACAGAGACGACTGCTAGAGCTCTTTCAGTTTTTCCTCAAGGAACGATTTTAGTTGAGAAAGGTCCAGCGACTCGTATCTGGCAAGCCGGGCAGCCTGAATATTATCAGTTACAGGTTGGAGGCCCCTATCAAGCAACTGGTGGGATGGGAGATACTCTGGCTGGTATGATTGCAGGTTTTGCAGGTCAGTTTCACCAAGTCAGCCTCTATGAAAGAGTGGTAGTAGCGACTTACCTTCATTCAGCTATCGCGCAAGAACTAGCTCAAGAAAACTATTTTGTCTTGCCAACAGAAATTAGCAAGCTACTTCCGAAAGCAATGAAAAAAATATCTCAAAAAGGCAGCTAATACTCTGGTTGTCTTTTTATGTTGATGTAGCTTTGTTGATAAGGTTTTCAAATACCTCAGAACTAGCGACCAACTGCTGAACTTGCGTGGAATTCTCACTTTTAAGGTCTTGATTTTTACTCAAACTCGCAATTAAAGCGAGATTGTTATCAAAGTTGAGGGGTGTCAAATCATGCTTTTTTTGATATAATTTTTAATGATGAATGCGAGAAATGATCGGTATGTGGTCGTTGATTTAGAGGCGACCAGCACTGGAAGCAAGGCAAAAATTATTCAAGTAGGCATTGTGGTGATTGAGAATGGTGACATCATCGATCAGTATGCGACCGATGTCAATCCCCACGAACCCTTGGATTCTCATATCAAAGAATTAACGGGTCTGACCGATCAGCGTTTGGCTGCGGCACCAGAGTTTTATCAGGTGGCTGGAAAAATTTTTGAATTGGTTAAGGACGGTATTTTTGTTGCGCACAATGTACAGTTTGATGCTAATCTTCTTGCAGAATTCCTCTTTTTGGAAGGATATGAATTGCGCACACCGCGGGTGGATACAGTTGAGCTTGCCCAAGTTCTGTATCCTCAGTTTGAAAAGTATAACTTAGGTATCCTTTGTCAAGAGTTGGGCATTGAGCTGGAACATGCCCATACTGCCCTGTCAGATGCTCAGGCAACAGCTGAACTCTTGCTTTACATGCGTCAAAAACTTTTTGAGCTACCTAAAGGGCTTTTAGAAAGCCTATTAAACCTTGCGGACAACCTTCTCTATGAAAGTTATCTGGTGATTGAGGAGGTCTATCAGCAACAATCTCTCTTATCTTCGCCAGACTTGATGGAGCTTCATGGGCTTTTCCTCAAAAAGGAAAGCAAAGGCTTAGTCCCACGAAAGTTATCCAAAGATTTTGCTAAAAATATTTCTTTATTGGGGCTGGAGGAGCGTCCACAACAGCTGGAATTTGCGGAGAAGATTGAGCAATTATTGGAAGAATACCAGACTTCCTTTATCCAAGCCCAAACGGGACTGGGCAAGACTTATGGTTATCTCCTCCCAGCTTTGAACTTGGAGAGTCAAGCAGATATCCTAGTGAGTGTTCCGACCAAAATTCTTCAAAATCAAATCATGCAAGAAGAAGGTCAGCACTTAAAAGAGGTCTTCCATCTGGAAATTCATAGTCTCAAGGGGCCTCAAAATTACTTGAAATTGGATGCCTTTCACCAAGTCCTCCATCGACCGGAGTCTAATCGTCTATTTACTCGCTTTAAAATACAGTTGCTTATCTGGCTAACGGAGACAGAGACAGGTGACTTGGACGAAATTGGGCAGCTTTATCGCTACCAGCATTTTCTGCCAGAACTAGTCCACGATGGCAAGCTTTCAAAGAAAAGTTTATTTGCTACAGAGGATTTTTGGAAACGAGGGCAGGAAAAGGCCAAGACCAGTCGTGTTCTTCTGACCAATCATGCCTATCTGGTCACTCGTTTGGAAGACAATCCAGAGTTTGTTGACAACCGTTTGGTAATTTTGGATGAAGCTCAAAAAATGCTGCTAGCTCTCGAAAATCTAGCCCAGCAGGCTTATCGCCTTGAGGAACTTGTAACTCAAATTGAAAAGTCCTTGGAGTCAGAAGAAGATTTGATTCAGAAGCGCTTGCTTGAAAGTATTGGCTTTGAATGTCGTTACTTGATGGAGCACTATCAGACAGGTCTGAAGAATGGAAAGTGGTTGGATTCTCTTGAACAGTTGCGCCAGCATTTTTCGGAGTTGACTCTCCCAGAGTATAGAGAGATTGCAAACTTTTTCACCTCGGACCGTGAATTTTGGCTTGCTACAGCAGAGAAATCGAGCAAGGATGTCTTGATTTGTTCAAGTAAAAAAGGCCGCTTTATACTAGCAGACTTATTGCCAGAAGATTGTAGGCTCCTAGGAGTATCGGCTACTCTTGAAATCAGCAATCGGGTTTCCCTAGCAGATTTATTGGGATTTCCGGATGCTCCACTTGTTAGACTTGATGTAGCAAAGCAGGAGCAACAAGAAGTCTTTCTAGTCGATGATTTTCCTCTTGTGACAGAAGTTTCGCCTTTTGACTATGCTAGTGAAGTGGCTTCTGTTATCCGAAGGTTACAAGCCTTTCAAGAACCTATACTGGTCTTGTTTACCTCAAAAGAAATGCTGCTGGCAGTTTCGGACCTGATCGACCAACCGCATCTAGCTCAGTATAAAAATGGGGAACCAAGCCAACTGAAAAAACGTTTTGAAAAAGGTGAACGCCAGATCTTGCTTGGAACAGGTAGTTTCTGGGAAGGGGTTGATTTTTCAACCCATCCTTGCGTGATCCAAGTGATTCCGAGATTGCCTTTCCAAAATCCCCAAGAACCGTTAACCAAAAAATTAAACCAAGAACTGCGTCAAGAAGGGAAAAATCCTTTCTATGATTATCAGTTGCCGATGGCGATCATTCGGCTAAAACAAGCCCTGGGTCGTACTGTTAGACGATCTGACCAAGGTTCGGTTGCTGTAATCTTAGACAGTCGTGTTGTCAGCAAGCGTTATGGCAAACAAATCGCTCAGGCCTTGTCAAAAGAAAGGGCTGTTCAGGTTCTTTCTAGAGAACAGCTAGAGCCTGCTGTAGCTGATTTTCTCCAATCCTGTCGCAATAGAATGAAAGAAAAAAGGTAAAAAATATGAAACGTTCCTTCGACTCTCGAGTCGATTATAGCCTTCTCCTGCCAGTGTTTTGTTTACTGGTGATTGGAGTAGTAGCCATTTATATAGCAGTTAGTCATGACTATCCAAATAATGTGTTACCAATACTAGGCCAGCAAATCGCTTGGATTTCCTTGGGCCTTGTCATTGGATTTGTGGTCATGTTCTTTAATACCGAGTTTTTATGGAAGGTGACTCCCTATCTTTATGGTCTAGGGCTAGCTTTGATGGTCCTACCTCTTGTTTTCTACAATCCTAGTTTGGTAGCTTCTACAGGTGCCAAAAACTGGGTATCAATTGGTGGAACGACACTCTTTCAGCCATCGGAGTTCATGAAGATTTCCTATATCTTGATGTTGGCTCGAGTCATCGTACAATTCACTCAAAAACACAAGGAATGGCGACGGACTATTCCCTTGGATTTCCTATTGATTGGTTGGATGATTGCCTTTACCATCCCAGTCTTGCTCCTTCTAGCCCTACAAAGTGACTTGGGGACTGCCTTGGTCTTTGTAGCTATTTTTGCAGGTATGGTTCTCCTTTCAGGTGTTTCGTGGAAGATTATCATTCCTGTTTTTGCGACAGGAGTGACTGCAGTTGCAGGCTTCATGGCCATCTTTATAAGCAAGGATGGACGTGCCTTCTTGCATCAGATCGGGATGCCAACCTACCAGATCAACCGTATTTTGGCCTGGCTCAATCCCTTTGACTTTGCGCAAACAACGACTTACCAACAGGCGCAGGGGCAAATTGCGATTGGAAGTGGTGGCTTGTTTGGACAGGGTTTCAATGTGTCCAATCTCCTCATTCCAGTACGTGAAAGTGATATGATTTTCACCGTAATTGCTGAAGACTTTGGCTTCATTGGTTCAGTCTTTGTGGTTGCCCTGTACTTGCTTCTTATTTACCGGATGTTGAAGATTACGCTCAGGTCAAATAACCAGTTCTACACCTACATTTCGACTGGATTTATCATGATGTTGCTCTTCCATATCTTTGAAAATATCGGTGCCGTGACAGGCTTACTTCCTTTGACAGGGATTCCTCTGCCTTTCATTTCTCAAGGGGGCTCCGCAATTATTAGTAACCTCATCGGTGTCGGTCTCCTCTTATCTATGAGTTACCAGACCAACCTAGCGGAGGAGAAAAGTGGAAAAGTTCCATTCAAACGAAAGAAAGTCGTCCTAAAACAAATCAAATAAGGAGGCCACTATGGCAAAAGTAGCAGTTATTTTAGCCCAGGGTTTTGAAGAAATTGAAGCCTTGACAGTAGTTGATATCTTGCGTCGAGCAAACATTTCTTGTGATATGGTAGGATTTGAAGAGCAGGTGATAGGATCACATGGCATTCAGGTAAAAGCCGACCGTATCTTTGATGGTGATTTGTCCGACTATGACTTGGTAGTTCTTCCAGGTGGCATGCCAGGCTCAGCTCACCTACGGGATAATCCAGCACTCATTTCTGAGATTAAAGCCTTTGACCAAGCTGGAAAGAAAATTGCAGCCATCTGTGCAGCTCCAATCGCCCTCCATCAAGCAGGTATCCTGAAAGACAAGCACTTCACCTGTTATGACGGTGTTCAAGAGAACATCAGTGATGGAATTTACCGAAAGGAAACGGTAGTTGTGGATGGCAATCTAACAACCAGCCGAGGACCGTCAACAGCCCTAGCCTTTGCCTATGAGTTGTTAGAGCAGTTGGGAGGAGATGCTGAAAGTTTACGAGTTGGCATGCTCTATCAAGATGTCTTTGGAAATCAACAGTAAAACGAGAGTTCGGCTCTCGTTTTTTACTTGGAAAAATCTAGGAAATCATCGCTTTTTTCATAAAAAAATGGTATAATCAAGGGTATGAAATATCACGACTATATATGGGATTTAGGTGGTACCCTATTGGATAATTATGAGACTTCTACTGCAGCCTTTGTAGAAACCTTAGCCCAATATGGAATAGAGCAAGAACACGACCGTGTCTACGAAGCCTTGAAGGTTTCGACAGCTTTTGCCATCGAGAAGTTTGCACCAGATATCGAGGATTTTTTAGAGAACTACAAAGAAAATGAAGCGCGTGAGCTAGAACATCCAGTTTTGTTTGAGGGAATTCCAGAATTACTCAAAGACATTTCGGACAAGGGTGGTCGCCATTTCTTGGTTTCTCATCGAAATGACCAAGTGCTAGAACTTCTTGCCAAGACCCAGATAGCCAACTACTTCACCGAGGTGGTGACTGCTAGTTCTGGCTTTAAACGGAAACCAGATCCTGAGTCCATGATTTATTTACATGATAAATATCATATTACATCTGGTTTGGTCATTGGTGACAGAAATATTGATATAGAAGCAGGTAAAGCTGCTGGCTTAGATGCCTATCTTTTTAATAACGTTGCGACATTGAGACAAGCAATAGACATGTAAGAAAAGGGAAAAAATGACAGAAGAAATCAAAAATCAACAGGCACAGGATTATGATGCCAGTCAAATTCAAGTTTTAGAGGGACTTGAAGCTGTTCGTATGCGTCCAGGTATGTATATTGGATCGACTTCAAAAGAAGGCCTTCACCATCTAGTATGGGAAATCGTTGATAACTCAATTGACGAAGCTCTAGCTGGATTTGCCAGTCACATCCAAGTCTTTATAGAGCCAGATAACTCCATCACCGTTGTGGATGATGGGCGTGGAATTCCTGTTGATATTCAGGAAAAGACAGGACGTCCCGCTGTTGAGACCGTCTTTACAGTCCTTCACGCTGGAGGGAAATTCGGCGGTGGCGGATACAAGGTTTCAGGTGGATTGCACGGTGTAGGTTCATCAGTGGTAAACGCACTTTCAACTCAACTAGATGTTCATGTCCATAAAAACGGTAAGATTCATTACCAAGAATACCGTCGTGGTCATGTTGTTGCTGATCTTGAGGTCGTTGGAGATACAGATAAAACTGGAACAACAGTTCACTTCACACCGGATCCAGAGATTTTTACAGAAACAACGACCTTTGATTTTGAAAAATTAAACAAACGTATTCAAGAACTAGCCTTTTTGAACCGAGGTCTTCGAATCTCCATCACAGATAAGCGTGAAGGTCTCGAACAGACTAAACATTATCACTATGAGGGCGGGATTGCTAGCTATGTTGAATATATCAACGAGAACAAGGATGTGATCTTTGATACACCAATCTACACAGACGGTGAGATGGATGATATCACAGTTGAAGTAGCCATGCAGTACACAACTGGTTACCACGAAAACGTCATGAGTTTCGCCAATAATATTCACACCCATGAAGGTGGAACGCATGAGCAAGGTTTCCGTACAGCACTGACGCGTGTTATCAATGATTATGCCCGCAAAAATAAGCTGCTAAAAGACAATGAAGACAACCTAACAGGGGAAGATGTCCGTGAAGGTTTGACTGCTGTGATCTCTGTCAAGCATCCAAATCCGCAGTTTGAAGGGCAAACCAAGACAAAGCTGGGCAATAGTGAAGTAGTTAAGATTACCAATCGCCTCTTCAGCGATGCCTTCTCTGATTTTCTCATGGAAAATCCACAGATTGCCAAGCGTATCGTGGAAAAAGGAATTTTGGCTGCCAAGGCTCGTGTGGCTGCCAAGCGTGCGCGTGAAGTCACTCGCAAGAAATCTGGTTTGGAAATTTCCAATCTTCCAGGAAAACTAGCAGACTGTTCTTCAAATAATCCTGCTGAAACCGAACTCTTCATCGTCGAAGGAGACTCGGCCGGTGGATCAGCTAAATCTGGTCGTAACCGTGAGTTCCAAGCTATCTTACCAATTCGTGGTAAAATCTTGAACGTTGAAAAGGCTAGCATGGATAAAATTCTTGCTAACGAAGAAATTCGGAGTCTCTTCACAGCCATGGGGACAGGATTTGGCGCAGAATTTGATGTTACTAAGGCTCGTTACCAAAAACTCGTTTTGATGACCGATGCCGATGTCGATGGTGCCCACATTCGAACCCTCTTGCTAACTTTGATTTACCGCTATATGAAACCAATTCTAGAAGCTGGATATGTCTACATTGCCCAACCACCAATTTACGGAGTAAAAGTTGGAAGTGAGATCAAAGAATACATTCAACCAGGTGCAGATCAAGAAATTAAACTCCAAGAAGCCTTAGCACGTCATAGTGAAGGGCGTTCAAAACCAACCATCCAACGTTATAAAGGTTTGGGAGAAATGGATGACCACCAATTGTGGGAAACAACCATGGATCCAGAACATCGCTTGATGGCACGTGTTTCAGTAGATGATGCTGCTGAAGCAGATAGAATCTTTGATATGTTAATGGGCGATCGGGTAGAGCCTCGTCGCGAATTTATCGAAGAAAACGCTGTTTACAGTACACTTGACGTTTAAAAAATGTGGGAAATAGTTCCCTTGGTTTAAAAAATATGATATAATCATTACGATTGTTTCTAGTATAAAAGGAGTTTGATATGTCTAATGGACAACTAATTTATCTAATGGTTGCGATTGCGATCATTTTGATTTTAGCTTATGTAACAGCCATTTTTCTACGTAAGCGTAATGTAAGCAGATTAACGGCGCTTGAAGAAAGAAAAGAAGAACTCTACAATCTTCCTGTAAATGATGAGGTTGAAGCCGTTAAAAATATGCACTTGATTGGTCAAAGTCAGGTAACCTTTCGTGAATGGAATCAAAAATGGGTTGATTTATCTCTGAACTCATTTGCAGATATCGAAAATCACCTCTTTGAAGCTGAAAACTACAATAATTCTTTCCGTTTTTTCAAAGCAGCTCACAAGATTGATCAAATTGAAAGCCAGATTAGTTTGATTGAAGAGGATATTGCAGCTATTCGCAATGCCCTTTCTGAACTTGAAAAGCAAGAGTCTAAGAACAGTGGTCGTGTCCTACATGCTTTGGACTTGTTTGAAACCCTTCAACATACGGTTGCAGAGGACTCAGAGAAATATGGAAAAGCTCTTCCTGAGATTGAGAAACAATTGGAAAATATCCAATCGGAATTCTCTCAATTCGTTACCCTTAACTCATCAGGTGACCCAGTTGAAGCTGCAGCAATCTTAGATGATACTGAAAATCATATTCTTGCTCTAACGCATATTGTTGATCGGATTCCAGCTCTTGTTGAAACCTTGACAAAGGAATTACCAGACCAATTAGCAGATTTGGAAGAAGGCTATCGCAAGCTGTTGGATGCCAACTACCACTTTACTGAAACAGATATTGAGTCACGTTTCCAACTTTTGCATGAATCTTTGAAGAATAATCAAGAAAACATCCGTCAGTTGGAGTTGGACAATGCAGAGTATGAAAATAATCGCATTCAAGAAGAAATCAACGCACTTTATGATATTTTCACTCGTGAAATTGAGGCTCAAAAAGTCGTTGAGAATCTCCTCTCAACACTTCCAACCTATCTCAACCACTTGAAAGAAAATAACCAGGTGCTTGTTCAGGATCTTGAACGCCTGAATAAAACTTACCTTCTTCCAGAAAGTGATGGAAATCATGTTCGCCGACTTCAAGAAGAATTAGCTGCACTTGATACCGCTATTTTAGAAGTAACAGAGGATCAAAGAGAATCTGCTCAAGCCTATTCTGTTCTTGAAGAACAGTTGGAAATGCTTCAAAGCAATCTCAAAGATATTGAAGATGAGCAAATTTCTGTGAGCGAACGACTTACGCAAATTGAAAAAGACGACCTCAATGCTCGCCAAAAAGCAAATGTCTATGTGAATCGTTTGCACACCATCAAACGTTACATGGAGAAGAGAAACTTGCCAGGTATTCCTCAAAGTTTCTTGAAACTCTTCTTTACTGCAAGTCATAATACAGAAGATTTGATGGCGGAGTTAGAACAACCGCAGGTTAATATTGAATCTGTTAAGCGAATTCTTGAAATTGCAACGAATGATATGGCAGTACTTGAGACAGAAACATACGATATTGTTCAGTATGCAACTTTGACAGAGCAACTTCTCCAATACTCAAATCGTTACCGTTCATTTGATGAACGCATCCAAGAGGCTTTCAACGAAGCACTTGAAATTTTTGAGAAAGAGTTTGACTACCGGGCATCATTTGAGAAGATTTCTCAAGCCTTGGAAGTTGCAGAACCAGGAGTTACAAACCGTTTTGTGACTTCATATGAAAAAACACGTGAAGCGATTCGCTTTTAAAATAGAAGCTTAGAGAACTCTAAGCTTTTTCTTTATTTTTTGAAATGGAGCTAGATTACCTGTTTATCATTGAAATAATAGCCTCGATTTGATATGATGGAAATATGAAAAAAAATAGAGCGAAACGTATTTCTCACGATAAAACGAGAAGGTTATTGCTTTCCCTTGTTGGAATCTTTGGAATTGCTATGATTCTATTGGGGGGTGCTATTGGTTATAGGCTACTACAAAAGCAATCTTACGAACAAAAAATTGAAGCGCTGAAGAGCGAAAAGGACCAGCAATTCAACTCTGGTAGTCAGAAGGACCATTTCCGAAAAGGCCAAGCTGAGGTGATTGCCTACTACCCTCTGCAAGGAGAGGAAGTCATTGCGTCTGTTAGAGAAAAAATCAACCAGGATATCAAAGAAAAGCTGGAAGATAAAGAGGATTTGGTCTTTTATTATACCGAGCAGTTGGACCCCGTCTTAAAGGGAGTTGTTGCTCGTAATATCAGCAAGCAAGTCTATGATTTGTCTGCATTAAAGGTTGAAGAAAAAGAAAAGACTTCCTTAGGGAAAATTTTCTTGACTGAAGATGGGAAAGATTTTGACCTTAGTAGACTTTTCAAAGATGCAAGCAAGGCTAAGGAACTCTTACTGACTCAAATCAAATCAACTCTAGAAGATAAGAAACTTGACCAGGCAAAAATTGATCAAGTTGTAAAAAACTTCACAGATCAGGACTTATCATCTTGGAGCTTTGATTATAAAGATAGTCAAATCATCCTTTATCCTGCTAATTCTGAAGAGACTGTTGAAGAAATTGCTTTACCAATATCCAGTCTCTTTGATGTCATTGAGTCCTCTTATCTATTAGAAAAGGATGCTGAGCTTTATCAAGCTTACTTTGCCAAGAAAAATAAAAAGGTTGTAGCCTTGACCTTTGATGATGGTCCAAATCCGACTACAACTCCACAAGCCTTGGATACCTTGGCTAAGTACGGTGTAAAGGCAACCTTCTTTGTACTTGGAAAAAACATAGCAGGAAATGAGGATCTTCTGAAACGAATGAAATCGGAAGGTCATGTTGTGGGAAATCATAGCTGGGATCACCCTATCCTTTCTAAATTATCCCTCGAAGATGCTAAAAAGCAAATCACTGATACAGAAGATTTGTTGACTCAAGTTTTAGGATCAAGCTCTAAACTGATGCGCCCACCTTATGGTGCCATCACTGATGATATTCGTAATAGTCTGGATTTGAGTTTTATCATGTGGGATGTGGATAGTTTGGACTGGAAGAGTAAGAATGAAGCTGCTATTTTGACAGAAATTCAACACCAAGTTCGTAATGGTTCTATCATTCTTATGCATGATATCCATGGTCCTTCTGTTAATTCTCTACCAAGTGTCATTGAGTATTTAAAGGGTGAGGGTTATACATTTGTAACTGTTCCTGAATTGCTCAATTCTCGCTTGAAGGCTCACGAGATCTATTACGACCGTGATCAATAATTGTTAAAATCTAAAGGAGCAAGTGTTCTGATAATCAGAATTTTGTTTCTTTAGATTTTCTTCACATAGAAAGGAAAAACGATGAAATCTTACACCCTTAATAATGAAGTTTCCATTCCTGTACTAGGATTTGGAACATGGAAAGCTGAAAATGGAGAGGTGGCCTACCAAGCCGTTTTAGAAGCCTTAAAGGCCGGCTATCGTCATATCGATACTGCAGCTATCTATAAAAATGAGGAAAGTGTTGGTCGTGCTATTCGAGATAGCGGTCTTCCACGACAAGAAATCTTTGTAACGACCAAACTCTGGAATACCAATCACAGCTATGAAGAAACTCGCCAAGCATTTGAAGAATCAATGGAAAAACTGGGATTGGATTATCTAGATTTGTACCTTATCCATTGGCCAAATCCAAAACCACTAAGAGAAAATGACGAATGGAAAACTCGCAATGCTGAAGTCTGGAGAGCGATGGAGGACCTTTACCAAGAAGGCAAAATACGTGCTATCGGCGTTAGTAATTTCCTTCCTCATCATTTGGACGCCTTGCTTGAGACAGCAAGAATCATCCCGGCGGTCAATCAGGTTCGCTTGGCACCAGGAGTTTATCAAGAGGAAGTGGTTGACTACTGTAGAGAGAAAGGAATTCTCTTAGAGGCTTGGGGACCATTTGGGCAAGGAGAGCTGTTTGAACAGAAAGAAGTCCAAGAAATTGCTGCTAAGCATGGGAAATCAGTGGCTCAAATTGCCTTGGCTTGGAGTTTGGCAGAAGGATTTTTACCTCTACCTAAGTCAGTGACAGCCTCTCGCATCCAGAGCAATCTGGACTGTTTTGGAATTGAACTCAGCAAAGACGAGCGAGAAGTCTTAAAGACAATTTCAGTGACTTCAGGCGCACCTCGTGTGGATGAGATGGATTTTTAGTTTGTGAAATCTATTTATACCGAAATAACAAAGACTAGGAATTTTAAATCCTAGTCTTTTTGTGTATAAAAAATCTAAATGATTTGTATAATAAAATAGTTTTATAAATTGAAATAAATGAATAAATCTAAAATATGTTGCTTTGATAGAGCGAATAACCCGAACAATAAAACTAAATAAGAACATTACATACGCAAATATTACATTTTTATGACAATTCAGATTTTTGTGAAAATTTTTGATTATTTGCGTTATAATAGGTATACTTTAAAGAAAAAGGAGATTATTTATGGATAGACGACAACGTTTTTCATTACGGAAATACAAATTTGGTCTTGCTTCAGTTTTATTGGGAACTGCTTTGGTTTTTGGAGCAAGTCAAGTTAATGCCAATGAGCAGAGTACAGGTGAAAATCAAGCACAAACTCAGGCAATCAAGACAGAGCTAAAAGACGATAAACACTCAAACTCTTCGATTGACCTAACTACCACTAATGTGATAGCACCAGTAGTTGGAGAAAAACAAGAAGCTGAAACTTCTAAAGAGGATGCTAGTAAACAAGATGCTAGGGTAGAAGCCCCAGTTGATAAAACTGCCGAAGCCCAAGAATCAGGGAAAGATAGCGCAGTTGCAAAAGAAGGAAATAAAGGTGTCGTCCAAAAAGAAACAACAGTCGATACGACTACCGCGTCTGCCACTGAGAAGGTCTCTACCATAGAGAAAAAAGAGGCTCAAGCAACGACAGCTCCTAAAACTACTGGAGAAACAGCAACTACTGAAAAAGAACAAGAAAAAGCTGAGTATGCAAAACCCAATAGTCTTTCAAGCAATGATATCATCACAGTACCAAAAACTTGGAAGGCTGGTTACAAGGGGACGGGGACCGTTGTTGCCATT
The DNA here is from genome assembly GCF_026782235.1 of Streptococcus oralis. GTDB lineage: Bacteria > Bacillota > Bacilli > Lactobacillales > Streptococcaceae > Streptococcus > Streptococcus oralis_CC. The sequence goes on from NZ_JAKUWE010000003.1 coordinate 74,677, forward strand.
ATTGACTCTGGGCTTGATTTGAATCATGAGGTTCTTCGAATTTCAGACCCGTCAAAAGCAAAATTTAAAAACAAGGAAGCTGTCGAAACAGCTAAAAAGGCTGCTGGAATCGACTACGGTAAATGGTATAGCGATAAGGTTGTCTATGCCTATGACTACTTTGATGGAACGGATAAGATCAAAGAAGCAGAAAGAACTTCTCATGGAATGCACGTAACAGGGATTGCTGCTGGAAACCCTGATAAAGAAGCACCAAATGGTGAAAAGGTCTATGGTGTGGCGCCAGAAGCTCAAGTCATGTTTATGCGTGTCTTTTCAGACCGCCAAAAAACGACCAGTTCTGCTCTTTATGTAAAGGCGATTGATGACGCAGTTGCCTTGGGAGCAGATGCCATTAATATGAGTTTGGGATCTAGCACTGGTTCTATGGTCGATGCTGGTTCTGATATTGTGGATGCCATCAAACGGGCTCGTGCCAAGGGAGTGTCTGTTCTTATCTCAGCAGGAAATAGCAATACATTCGGAAATGGTTATTCAAAACCGCTAGCCGAAAACCCAGACTATGGCTTGGTTGGAAATCCATCCACTGTTGAAGATTCGATTTCAGTTGCTTCTGTCAACAACAAAACATTGACGACAGCGGTTTTTGAAGTCAAAGGTCTAGAGGGAAATGCCGGCCTTCATAACGGAAAATTTGATTATAATCAACCTGAGGCAGATAAGGATTTTGAAAAAGGAAAAGAGTATGAATACGTTGAAGCAGGGTTAGGTCGTGAAGAAGACTTTGCTAAGTTGGATTTAACTGGGAAACTTGCCCTCATTCAGCGTGGAGCCATGAATTTTTCAGAGAAGATCAAAAATGCACGAAAACACGGTGCAGTTGGTGCTTTGATCTACAATAATGTAGAAGGCGCAAACATCAATATGTCTATTGATGATGAAGCAAAGAAAATTCCTTCTGTATTTATTTCTAAACAGTATGGTGAAGCCTTAAAATCAGGAAACTACAAGATTGTTTTTAATGGTAAGATGGATAATCGTCCTTCTGATGTAGCCAATCAGCTATCTGACTTTTCAAGTTGGGGAGTGACTACTGATGGACAATTGAAACCAGACGTAACAGCTCCTGGCGGCAATATCTACTCATCCTTTAATGACAATACCTATGGTAGTATCAGCGGAACCAGTATGGCGGCTCCTCACGTTACGGGTGTTGCAGTTCTGGTTAAGGAATACCTTCAAAAACACCATCCAGAATTGACTCCTGAGCAAGTATCAGAGACTGTCAAGGCCTTGATCATGTCAACTGCAAAACCACATGTTAATAAGGATACAGGCACTTATACCTCTCCTCGTCAGCAAGGTTCTGGTATTGTGGATACAGCTGCTGCAGTTTCAACCGACCTCTATGTAACGGGTGAAAATGGTTATCCAAGTGTGACTTTAGGAAATGTGGGAGATCAATTTACTTTTAAGGTCACTGTACACAATATTTCAGATACTGACCGTACTCTCAAGATGGTAGTGAATACTAATACAGACGAAGTCCAGGATGGGAAATTCACCCTTCGACCTCGAAAACTAACGGAGACAGTCTGGCCTGAAGTGACGGTCAAAGCCCACAGCAGTCAAACAGTCACTGTTAAAGTGGATGCTCAAAAATTTGCTGCTGAACTCAGCAAACAAATGCCAAATGGCTATTTCCTTGAAGGTTTTGTTCGATTTGTAGATCCAGCAGATGATGGGGATGTTGTGAGTCTTGCATTTATGGGCTTCCGAGGAGAATTCCAAAATCTCCCCGCTGTCGAAAAACCAATTTACAACCTTGTTCGAGAAGGGAAAAACGGATTTTACACGGAAGTAGACAAGGAAAATCCTGCCGTTAACTACTCTAATGATGCCACCTATCTCGCAACCTTGCAAAATGATCTTCTAGTTTCTAAAGGTCAACGCCAAGGACGCCGAATTACCGTTCTTGGAATCGAACAAAATGCTGAAGGTAAGCATGTTCTTCAGTTGGACGAAAAAGGGAATGTCCGTATTGCCATTTCTCCAAATGATGACGGAAACAAAGACCTAGTTGAATACAAAACGGTTGCTTTGAGAAATCTGGTAAATCTTCGGGCAACAGTTTATGCGGCTACGGATACTAAGCATGAACATCCTATTTGGGAGGGCGATGCAAAGGATCTTCGTAAAAATTATTTTGATGGTGACAGTAGAAATCTGAAGAGTTATATTCTAGATAATACTGCTTGGAGAGGTCAGGATTTTGATGGCAATACCGTAGCGGATGGTTTATATGACTATGTTATCAGTTATACACCAGACGTTCCAGGAGCCAAAGAACAATACACAACCTTCAAAATTCAAATTGATACTCAAAAACCTGTCATCACAAGTGGTTATATTCGTTTTAAAGATGGAAACCAAGAATTCGTAGCTCGCAAACCAAAAGATGTGGGTCAAGGTGGTATTCTTTCAGAAAAAGTCTTCTATATCACACCATTTGACCAAAAAGGGACCATGGTTCTAACTGGAAAGGACCAGTCTGGAACGCGTGCGCTTGAGAACACCCATCTGATTAAGGCCAATGCTGACGGTAGTTATACACTTCCTAAGGATGTTGACAAGGCTAATATTTACTATCTTGTTGAGGACTATGCAGGAAATGTAGACTATATCTCGCTTGCTGAACTTGTCCGCGATCAAAATAGTGGTCGAGTTAAAATTGACTTGAAGGATGCAAAAACAAACCAAGATATTGATACCCTCTACGTTTATCGAATCAAAAATAGCAAGGGGCAATATGTTGATGTTGACAAGACAAAAGCGATTCATTTCTTACAGTTTGGTCATTATACAGCAGAAATTTTCAGTTATGACCGAACAGAATTGAAATTTATCAGTGCCTTGTCCCAAGAGTTTGACCTAACGGAAGAAAATAGTTTCCAAACCATTACCTTCCTAGCAAATCTCCTAGAATATGCACCAGTGTCTGTTTCCTTCAATCAAGCCGTTCCAAAGACGACTACAGTGGTTCTGAAAGGAGAAGATGGTTCAAGGATCACTCTTCCTGTTGAAAAATATGGTCAATACGCCTTTGGTAAGAAAGTTGCTACAGGTCGTTATACTGTACAAGTCACCTTGCCAACTGGATACGAACTCCTTGAAGATCTCGTTTCCTTGCTCGTTCAGCCAGGTCGAAATAATGCTTTGCGTCTATCTGTTGTGTCTAAGTTGGCCTTGATTATTGCGGTAAATCAACAAAAAGAACTGGTAGAAACGTCTCGTTACTTTAATAGTAGTGCAGATAAGAGAAAAGCTTATGACCAAGCTTTCCAAGTGGCGCAGTCAGCCTTGTCAAGCAAGTTGAAGCAAGAATTGATTGATGGCGTTCTCGCTAGTCTTGAAGCTGCTGGTAAGGCTTTGGATGGAAAAGATTCGAACGTTACAGCCTTGAAAGAAGCTATGAAAGCTTACTATGCAACGACTAAAACTGGACGATATGCGAATGCCAAGGAAAAAGTACGTCGAGCTTATGATCGTGCCTTCCAAGAAATTGCCTTACTAGCTGTAGATCCTAAAGTCAAACAGGATCAAATTGACCAATCTCTCATTGCCCTAGCGACGGCTAAAAGCAAACTAAATGGCAAGGCAACAGACTTCTCTAGTCTGAAGAAACTGGTCAAAGATGAACGCCTTTTCCAAGAAAAGAACGCGAGATTTATCTATGCTGACAAGAAAGAAAAAGCAGCTTATCTTCTAACTTTTAAAGAGGCACAGGAACTCCTTAAAGATTCAGGAGCGAGCCAAGAAGATGTCAAAGATGCCATTACAGCATTGAAACAAGCCAAGAGAAATCTGCATGGCAAAAAACCAAAAGCAAGAAGACACCCTTAAACAGGAGTTTCTGAAGCTTTACTGATAAATGAGTCTGGAACTTTGTTTTCAGACTCATTTTTGGTTTACACTAGCTAGAAAATCTGCTATAATACTAGCTAGGAAAGAAAGTCTTATGGCGTTCTTCAAGCGAGCTTGGGGTAGTGGGAGCCAAGTAGAATAAGGTAAGAAACTGGCGCTTTCTGTCGTATTTTTAAAAACAATGAAGTAATAAATTAGGGTGGAACCGCGTTTCTGACGCCCCTAGTCGCAAGGCTTGGGGGTTGAAATTCGGTTCTTTTTGAATTTCGTCTAATGCCTAAGTAGAAAGGAGCATAATGCTTAAAGGATCTTGTTTATGCAAAGCAGTGACCTACACTTTAGATGAGGAATTGTCGGAATTAGTTTTTTGCCACTGCTCATTCTGTCGGAAAGCAACTGCGTCTGCCTATACAGTGAATGCCAAAGTTAGCAGTAAAAACCTAGTATTGCATGGAAAAGAACAGTTGGTTATCTATAGTTCATCTCCAGGAAAACAACGCTATTACTGTCAGAACTGTCATAGTCAAATTTTCACTGCTCAAGAAAATATACCAGAAGTCTGTGCTTTGAAATTAGGTACAATAGACGAATGCGATCAGAATTTACGAACTGTTCCCAAACGTCATATTTTTCAGGACCCAGCTTTTTCTTGGTTGCTTGATGAATAAAGCTAAAAAGATAATATAAATTAAAGGAGTAAACAATGTCTAAGAAATTAACATTTCAAGAAATTATTTTGACTTTGCAACAATTTTGGAATGACCAAGGTTGTATGCTTATGCAGGCTTATGACAATGAAAAAGGTGCGGGGACGATGAGTCCTTACACTTTCCTTCGTGCTATCGGACCTGAGCCATGGAATGCAGCTTATGTAGAGCCATCACGTCGTCCTGCTGACGGTCGATACGGGGAAAACCCTAACCGTCTATACCAACATCACCAATTCCAAGTAGTGATGAAGCCTTCTCCATCAAATATCCAAGAGCTTTACCTTGAGTCTTTGGAAAAATTGGGTATCAATCCTTTGGAGCACGATATTCGTTTCGTTGAGGACAACTGGGAAAATCCATCAACTGGATCAGCTGGTCTTGGATGGGAAGTTTGGCTTGATGGGATGGAAATTACTCAGTTCACTTATTTCCAACAAGTTGGTGGATTGGCAACTGGCCCTGTGACTGCGGAAGTTACCTATGGTTTGGAACGTTTGGCTTCTTACATTCAAGAAGTGGGCTCTGTCTATGATATTGAGTGGGCCGATGGCGTAAAATATGGAGAAATCTTCATCCAGCCTGAGTACGAGCACTCAAAATATTCATTTGAAATTTCGGACCAAGAAATGTTGCTTGAAAACTTTGATAAGTTTGAAAAAGAAGCTGGTCGTGCCTTGGAAGAAGGCTTGGTACACCCTGCCTATGACTATGTTCTCAAATGTTCACACACCTTTAATCTGCTTGATGCGCGTGGTGCCGTATCTGTAACCGAGCGCGCAGGCTATATCGCTCGTATCCGTAACTTGGCCCGTGTCGTAGCCAAAACCTTTGTCGCAGAACGCAAACGCCTAGGCTACCCACTTTTGGATGAAGAAACACGAGCTAAACTCTTAGCAGAAGACGCAGAATAGTAAGTAATACTGTGCTCTAAAATCGTTAAAGGCAAGTCGAAGACTTGCTAGAGGGATATGCACCGCCGTACTGTTATGTGGGGATTTTTGAAACCTTGGGTTCAAAAATCAGTCAGCTAAATCCACTTTGATGAGACGGTTGGAAATCTTAGTTTATTTGGTATAAGATTTCCTTACAGACTCACAAAAGTTAGTTAGCGACGTCCCCAGTACCTAAGGTGCATATCAAAAAAGATTGAAGAAAATGTAAAGGAAAAAACATGACAAAAAACTTATTAGTAGAACTCGGTCTTGAAGAGTTACCAGCCTACGTAGTAACTCCAAGTGAAAAACAACTAGGTGAAAAAATGGCAGCCTTCCTCAAAGAAAATCGTCTTTCCTTTGAAGCCATTCAAACCTTCTCAACACCACGTCGTTTGGCTGTTCGTGTGACTGGGCTTGCAGACAAACAGTCTGATTTGACAGAAGATTTCAAGGGACCAGCAAAGAAAATTGCCTTGGATAGTGATGGAAACTTCACCAAAGCAGCTCAAGGATTTGTCCGTGGGAAAGGCTTGACAGTTGAAGATATTGAATTCCGTGAAATCAAGGGTGAAGAATATGTCTATGTTACCAAGGAAGAAGTGGGCCAACCAGTTGAGAACATTGTTCCTAGTGTTGTAGATGTCTTGAAGTCACTGACTTTCCCTGTCAGCATGCACTGGGCTAACAATACTTTTGAATATATCCGCCCTGTACACACTTTGACAGTTCTCTTGGACGAGCAAGAGTTTGACTTGGATTTCCTTGATATCAAGGGCGGTCGTGTGAGTCGCGGCCATCGTTTCTTGGGACAAGAAACTAAGATTCAGTTAGCATTGAGCTATGAAGAAGACCTTCGTAAACAATTTGTAATTGCGGATCCACGTGAACGTGAGCAAATGATTGTTGACCAAATCAAGGCAATCGAAGCTGAACATGGTGTACGTATCGAAATTGATGCTGACTTGCTCAATGAAGTCTTGAACTTGGTTGAATACCCAACTGCCTTTATGGGAAGTTTTGATGCCAAATACCTTGAAGTTCCAGAAGAAGTTTTGGTGACTTCGATGAAGGAGCACCAACGTTACTTCGTTGTTCGTGATCAAGACGGTAAACTTCTGCCAAACTTCATTTCTGTTCGTAACGGAAACGCAGAGCATTTGGAAAATGTTATCAAGGGTAATGAAAAAGTCTTGGTAGCACGCTTGGAAGATGGAGAATTCTTCTGGCGTGAAGACCAAAAATTGATGATTTCTGATCTTGTTGAAAAATTGAACCATGTGACCTTCCATGAAAAGATTGGTTCCCTTCGTGAACACATGATTCGTACAGGTCAGATTGCCGTCCTTTTGGCGGAAAAAGCTGGTTTATCAGTGGATGAAACGATTGATCTTGCCCGCGCAGCATCCATTTACAAGTTTGACTTGTTGACAGGGATGGTTGGTGAGTTTGATGAACTCCAAGGAATTATGGGTGAGAAATATGCCCTTCTTGCTGGGGAAACTCCAGCAGTTGCGGCTGCCATTCGTGAACACTACATGCCTACATCAGCGGACGGAGCTCTCCCAGAGAGCAAGATTGGAGCCATTCTAGCCATTGCAGACAAATTGGATACGATTTTGAGTTTCTTCTCAGTGGGCTTGATTCCATCAGGTTCTAATGATCCTTATGCCCTTCGTCGTGCAACTCAAGGTGTAGTTCGTATCTTGGATGCTTTTGGTTGGCACATTGCTATGGATGAGCTGATTGATAGCCTTTATGCTTTGAAATTTGATAGCTTGACTTATGAAAATAAAGCAGAGGTCATGGACTTTATCAAGGCTCGTGTCGATAAGATGATGGGTTCAACTCCAAAAGACATTAAGGAAGCAGTCCTTGCAAGTTCGAACTTTGTCGTGGCGGATATGTTGGAAGCAGCAAGTGCTCTTGTAGAAGCAAGCAAGGAAGAAAACTTCAAACCGTCTGTCGAATCTCTCTCTCGTGCTTTTAATTTGGCTGAGAAAGCGGAAGGATCTGAAACAGTTGACCCTGCTCTCTTTGAAAATGAAGAAGAGAAAGCCTTGGCGGAAGCAGTAGAATCACTCGTTTTATCAGGGACTGCAAGTCAGCAATTAGAACAACTCTTTGCGCTTAGTCCAGTTATTGATGCTTTCTTTGAGAATACTATGGTAATGACCGATGATCAAGATATTCGTCAAAATCGATTGGCCATCTTGTCGCAATTAACCAAGAAAGCAGCTAAGCTTGCACGCTTTAACCAAATCAATACCAAGTAGATTCTCTATTAAACGAACTGTATCTTTTTACAAAGGAGATAAACATGGATTCAAAAAAAATCGCTCGTATCAACGAGCTCGCTAAAAAGAAAAAAACAGAAGGCTTAACTTCTGCTGAAAAAGTGGAACAAGCTAAACTTCGTGAGGAATACATTGAAGGCTATCGTCGTGCTGTTCGTCACCATATTGAAGGAATTAAAATTGTGGACGAGGAAGGAAATGACGTAACGCCAGAAAAACTACGCCAAGTGCAACGTGAAAAAGGTTTACATGGTCGTAGTTTGGATGATCCTAACTCATAAAATGAAAGGGGTTTGTAGATGATTTACAATCCCCTTTTCTGTTGTAATAAAAAAGGAGCATTTGGCTCCTTTTGTGTTTCTTAGTTACTTGCGCCAGAAGTAGCGTCTGCGCCACCACCGTGGCCTCCAGCGTCACCTGAATCAGAAGCACCAGAAGTAGCATCAGCATCTCCATGACCTCCGGCAGCAGGAGCAAAAGGTCCACTACCACCTACCAAACGTTGACCAGTCTCTTTTAGGTACCAGTCAAGCCATGGTTGGAAGTTAAAGACGATTTCATTGATTCCAGCGTATGATCCATCAGGATAGTACATCGCTTGGTAGTTGTGGGTGTTGATGACACCTGCAGGAGAACCTGGAACGATCGTACGGACGTATTCTTGGTTTCCGTTACGAAGTGTTCCGATAACCCACTCTACATTCTTCATACGTGCTGGTGGAAGAGATCCATGAACAGTCGACATACGGTTACCTGATTGAGGTGGTACACGTTTGGCAAACATGGTGTCTGGATCTTGGTGAGCGTTATTGTAGTAGAGGAATTGGTTGTTATCATCAGCGTATGTCAATTCAAATGGCATAGCTTTCAAGAACATATCAATTTGGTTAACTGTCAGGATACCGTGGTCCAGTTTGACATAGGTATCACCAGAAACAGCTCCAGTGATTGCAGCAACTTTTTCTACCCATTCTGGATCGTCAGGATCAACTTCTGTGATGGTTGTAGCAATTGGTTTTCCACAATCCAAGTCTTCTGGTTCGATTGGTTTTGGTTTTTTCAATTTCGAAACGACTCCTACGTATTTTACAAAGTTATCTAAGCAAGTTTCAAGGAATTTAACAGTGCCTTCGTTGGTGATATTTCCGTCGTTATCAAAAGCTTCCTTAGCTTTACCAAGAAGGAATTCGTTACCTGGAAGCGTGTAGGCATTAACACCTGGGGCGTCAAGGATTTTACGAAGGTGAACTTGGGCGCGTGATGTTCCTTGGTCGTAGTATGATGCTCCCACAATCATAACAGGCTTGTTTTCAAATGGATGAACTTCGTATGAAAGCCATTCGAGTACAGATTTGAGTGAAGCCGAGATAGTGTGGTTGTGCTCAGGAGTGGCGATAATGACACCATCAGCACGTGTAATCTTGTTATACAAGAAACGCAATTGGAAGCTTTCGTCCCATTTTTCGTCTTGGTTAAACATTGGAACTTCGTCGATTTCAAGGACTTCTAATTCAAATTTGAATTTAAAATTGCGACGGATAAATTCCAAGAGTTTGCGGTTATATGATTGATCGTAGTTTGATCCAACAAGTCCAACAAATTTCATTCTTTCGGTCTCCTATCTTACAAATTTTCCCAGTCAAATTCTTCTGCATCTTTACGAAGCAATTCTTGTGCATTGCGCAATTTCTCAGTAATCTTCACAAAGATACGGAAGTCATCAAAGATGGCATCTAATTTTTTAATAACATCAAGGTCAACTAAATCACCACTTGGGTTAAATGCTTGAAGAGAGTGTGAGAGCAAGAATTCATCTGGTAGAACATTTGCCTTAATTTCAGGAGCGTTCAAGATTTGACGAAGTTGCAATTGGGCACGAGATGAACCAAGTGTACCGTAAGAAGCACCAGTGATCATGATTGGTTTGTTCAAAAGTGGGTAGATACCGTAAGATAGCCAAGCAAGAGCGCTCATCAAAACTGCAGGGATAGAGTGGTCGTACTCAGGAGTACCGATAATCACACCGTCAGATGCTTCAATTTTAGCTGCAATCTCAAGAATTTCAGCTGGAAGTTGCTTATCTGCTGGTTTGTTGAAAACAGGAATGTCCTTGATTTCAACAAGTTCAATCTCAGCCTTGTCGGCAAAGTGTTTTTGCATGTATTGGAGCAATTGGCGGTTTGTAGAACGTTTAGAGTTCGTTCCAACAATGGCAATAAGTTTTAGCATGAGATTTCCTTTCTCTTTTTACATAATACAAATTTAAAGGCCTGAAGAACATGTAAGGTTCCCCTCTTTGTCGATGAGGATGGCTTCGATACCATCTAAACTTTCGACTTGCCAGAGGATAGAAGCGCTACGTTCTCCGAAAAGGCGGGTTGTCCAAATCTCACCATCAACGGATTTATCTGAGATAATCGTTAGGCTAGCGAGGTCTGTTTCGACAGGAAATCCTGTCTCACTATCAAAGATATGGTGATAGTCTTTTCCATCTACTGTCAGGTGGCGTTCATAAATACCTGAAGTGACAACGGATTTGTTAGACGCAGGAATGGTTAGGAGATGATTGCCACGAGGATTTCGCGGATCTTGAATCCCAATCTGCCAGGCTTTCCCTTCTTTAGCTTGGTTATTCCCGATGGTGAGGATATTTCCTCCGAGATTGATCAAGGCAGAGGTGACACCGTGTGCTTTTAAATACTGGGCAACCTTATCTGCACTATAGCCTTTGGCTAAGCAACCTAGATCAAGCTTCATTCCTTTCTTCTCTAAAAAAACAGTAGAGCTAGTCGGATCCAACTTGATAAAATGCGGGTTAACTAGGGGCAAGACAGCTTCGATTTCGTTTAACTCTGGAAGTCGTGCATCTGCAAATCCGATTCGCCAGGTTTGAATCAAGGGACCGATACTGATATTTAGATGGCTAGAGGGAGCTAGGCTGTGCTCTAGTCCAAGAGCAATCAGTTCAAATAGGTCAGGATGAACCTTAACAGGTGTGATTCCAGCCTGGTAGTTGATTTCCATCAGTTCGGATTCTTGACTGTTGGCGTTAAAGCGGTATTCGAGCTCTTTGAGCAAGTCAAAAGCGTCCTGAAGCAGGATTTCTGCCTGTTCATCTACTAATGAAATCGTGATAGTTGTTCCCATTAGCCGTTCAGAACGTGAATGAAGAGGCAAGCTACCAGCTCCTTTCTTTTCATAGGAAATCATTCAATATAAGTTGGTTAAAGAAAAATTAAACCCCTTACATGTTCTTTCCATGTAACTAGCATACCATAAAGTCAGCGTTTTCACAAATGGATTTTGACAAAAAGTCAAGAAATATGCTCAAAATTAGCATGAAAACGATAGAAAAATAATGTTTGTTAATATTAAGTGTATTTTTTTCTGAAAAAAAGAGAATTCTGAGCAAATACCTTGTAAACGCTAACAGTAAATGATATACTAGAAAAGTAAATCAAAAATTAAAGGTAGGAATTTTTCTATGAGTAAAATCGTTGTAGTTGGTGCTAACCACGCTGGTACAGCTTGTATTAATACGATGTTGGACAACTTCGGACATGAGAACGAAATCGTAGTATTTGACCAAAACTCAAATATTTCATTCCTTGGTTGTGGAATGGCGCTTTGGATCGGGGAACAAATTGATGGCCCAGAAGGTCTCTTCTACTCTGATAAAGAAAAATTGGAAGCAAAAGGTGCTAAAGTTTACATGAACTCACCAGTTCTTTCAATTGACTACGATAACAAAGTTGTGACTGCAGAAGTTGAAGGAAAAGAGCACAAAGAATCTTATGACAAATTGATCTTTGCAACTGGTTCAACTCCAATCTTGCCTCCAATCGAAGGTGTTGAAATCGTTAAGGGCAACCGCGAATTCAAAGCAACTCTTGAAAATGTACAATTTGTTAAATTGTACCAAAACGCTGAAGAAGTTATTGAAAAACTTGAAGACAAGAGCAAACACCTTGAGCGCATTGCCGTTGTTGGTGGTGGTTACATCGGTGTAGAACTTGCCGAAGCCTTTGAGCGTCTTGGAAAAGAAGTGGTGCTTGTCGATATCGTAGACACAGTCTTGAACGGCTACTATGACAAAGACTTCACTCAAATGATGGCGAAGAACTTGGAAGACCACAACATCCGCTTGGCTCTTGGTCAAACAGTTAAAGCCATCCAAGGTGATGGAAAAGTTGAACGCTTGGTAACAGACAAAGAAACATTTGATGTAGATATGGTGGTTCTTGCTGTTGGTTTCCGTCCAAACACAGCTCTTGCTGACGGTAAGATTGAACTCTTCCGCAACGGTGCCTTCCTTGTAGATAAGAAACAAGAAACATCTATCCCAGGTGTATACGCTGTTGGTGACTGTGCAACTGTTTATGACAATGCACGTAAAGATACAAGCTACATCGCTCTTGCATCAAACGCTGTACGTACTGGTATCGTTGGTGCTTACAATGCTTGTGGCCATGAATTGGAAGGAATCGGAGTTCAAGGATCAAACGGTATTTCAATCTACGGTCTTCACATGGTTTCAACTGGTTTGACTCTTGAAAAAGCCAAAGCTGCAGGCTATAATGCAACTGAAACTGGATTTAACGATCTTCAAAAACCAGAATTTATCAAACATGACAACCACGAAGTTGCCATCAAGATTGTCTTTGACAAAGACAGTCGCGAAATCCTTGGTGCACAAATGGTGTCACATGATGCTGCTATCAGTATGGGAATCCACATGTTCTCACTTGCTATCCAAGAGCATGTAACCATTGATAAATTGGCTTTGACAGACCTATTCTTCTTGCCACATTTCAACAAACCATACAATTACATCACAATGGCTGCACTTACAGCTGAAAAATAAAATTTGATGAACTATCTGGCCTTAAGTTAAGGTCAGATAGTTTTTTAGTTATACTCTTCGAAAATCTCTTCAAACCACGTCAGCTTCGCCTTACCGTATATATGTTACTGACTTCGTCAGTTCTATCTACAACCTCAAAGCAGTGCTTTGAGCAACCTGCGGCTAGCTTCCTAGTTTGCTCTTTGATTTTCATTGAGTATCAATCTGTACCCATACAATTATCCTTTTTTTATCTTGTACTTCATTCTAATCTGGCTTAAAATGAAATGGTAGCTACCAATACAAATGATGAGGATTAAGAAATGACTGAAAATCGTTATGAACTAAATAAAAACTTGGCACAGATGCTCAAAGGTGGGGTTATCATGGACGTTCAGAACCCTGAACAGGCTCGTATCGCAGAGGCTGCTGGTGCGGCAGCTGTTATGGCGTTGGAGCGGATTCCAGCTGATATTCGTGCAGCTGGTGGAGTTTCCCGTATGAGTGATCCAAAGATGATTAAGGAAATCCAAGAAGCGGTCAGCATTCCAGTGATGGCCAAGGTCAGAATTGGGCATTTTGTTGAAGCTCAGATTTTAGAGGCTATTGAGATTGACTATATCGATGAGAGTGAAGTACTGTCTCCAGCAGACGATCGTTTCCATGTAGATAAGAAAGAATTTCAAGTTCCTTTTGTTTGTGGAGCTAAGGACTTGGGTGAAGCCTTGCGTCGTATCGCTGAAGGAGCTTCTATGATTCGGACAAAAGGAGAACCGGGTACAGGAGACATTGTTCAAGCCGTTCGTCATATGCGCATGATGAATCAAGAAATTCGCCGCATTCAAAATCTCCGTGAGGATGAACTTTATGTTGCTGCCAAGGACTTACAAGTCCCTGTTGAATTGGTCCAATACGTTCATGAACATGGAAAATTACCAGTTGTAAACTTTGCAGCTGGAGGCGTTGCAACGCCAGCAGATGCTGCGCTGATGATGCAATTGGGAGCAGAGGGCGTCTTTGTCGGTTCAGGTATTTTCAAGTCAGGCGATCCTGTTAAACGAGCAAGTGCTATTGTCAAAGCCGTAACCAACTACCAAAATCCTCAAATTCTGGCTCAAATCTCTGAAGACCTAGGGGAAGCCATGGTTGGTATTAACGAGAATGAAATCCAAATTCTAATGGCTGAGCGAGGAAAATAGATGAAAATCGGGATATTAGCCTTGCAAGGTGCCTTTGCAGAACATGCAAAAGTGTTAGAGAAGTTAGGTGTTGTTAGTGTAGAAATCAGAAATTTAGAGGATTTTCAACAACATCAGAGTGACTTGTCGGGTTTGATATTACCTGGTGGTGAGTCTACGACTATGGGCAAGCTCTTGCGCGACCAGCAGATGTTGATTCCAATCCGAGAAGCTATTTCATCTGGACTTCCAGTTTTTGGTACTTGCGCAGGCTTGATTTTGCTGGCTAAGGAAATCACTTCTCAGGAAGAAAGTCATCTTGGAACCATGGATATAGTGGTTGAGCGCAATGCCTATGGGCGTCAACTAGGAAGTTTTTATACAGAGGCAGAATGTAAGGGAGTCGGTCAGATTCCCATGACCTTTATCCGTGGACCTATTATTAGTGAAGTTGGTAAGGATGTTGATGTTCTGGCAGTAGTGAATAACCAAATCGTTGCAGCTCAAGAAAAAAATATGCTGGTGACCTCTTTTCATCCAGAATTGACAGATGATGTTCTCTTGCACCAGTACTTTATCAATATGTGTAAAGAAAAAAGTTGAGAAAAGATTCTCAACTTTTTTACATGTAATAAACAATCGCGATATATTGGAGTGCAGATGCCGCTAGGATAAAGAGATGCCAAATCATGTGGAAATAAGGTTTTTTCTTAGCGTAAAATCCAGCTCCAACTGTATAACAGAGTCCGCCAGTTACCATGAGACTCCAGAAAATTGGCGTTGTTTGACTGATAATAGCAGGAATGATAGCCAGAACCAACCAGCCCATGATCAGGTAAAGGGCAAGGCTGAATTTTTCATTGACCTTTTTAGCAAAGATTTTATAGAGGATGCCAAAGATGGTCGTTCCCCACTGAATGGCAATGATCAGATAGCCAAACCAGTTATTCATCAAAGTCAATACGACTGGCGTATAAGAGCCTGCGATAGCCACATAAATCATAGAGTGGTCGATGATTCGCAAAACGTATTTGTGGGTCGAACCATAGGCCATAGAGTGGTAAATAGTTGATGAGAGGAACATGAGAAAGAGACTGATAACAAAGATAGAAACACCAAAAGATGATAAAAACCCATGTACTTCATAACTGTAGGTGGATGAAATGGGGAGTAAGATGAGCATGATAACCGCACCCACAGCATGGGTCACGCTATTAGCGATTTCCTCTCCAAAACTGAGCTTTTTACTGAGTTTTAAGCTTGTATTCATTGGATTTCCTCCCCTTCTTTGATAAGGATTAAGTCTAGAGTTTGATGATAGAGTTTAACCGTTTGACAGCTGGTTTGGATAATAGGATTTTCTGGATCAATCCCATGGTTCATGTAGTCCACAAAAGCGTCGTAGAGCTGGTCTGAGCTCGCTTGAGTTTGTAGAGTATTAAGTGTCTGGGCGATTTCTTGGATCGAAAAGACAGACTTGAGAGTGGTGATGGCAATCAAACGGGCAATCTGTTTGCGTTGGTATTTCTTCTTGTCAGGCTTTGTCAGGTAACCATGTTTGACATAGTTATTGACCATAGATGCTGTTAGTCTCTTGTCCTTATCTGGAGAGATAGGGGCACAGACCTGATTGACATAAAGTAAAACCTGATCCAGATAGAGGTCAATGTTTGGAATGTCTTCCCATTTTGGGTAGGAAAAGTTAGAATTCATTTCCAACTCCTTTTTATCTAGTTTTAACAACTAGATTATAAAATAATAAAAAACAAAAGTCAAGTTTCAACTGCTTGTAGAAAGCTTTAAATTATGCTATGATGAGAGAAAATAGTTAGAAATGAGGGGAAGAGATGGAGATTCGTTTAGCCTTTCCAAACGAAGTAGATGCGATTATGCAGGTGATGGAGGATGCCAAAAAGTGTTTAGCCAAGTCTGGTAGCGACCAGTGGCAAAATGGCTATCCAAATGCCGACATCATTATTGATGATATCATCTCTGGTCAAGCCTATGTGGCCTTGGAAGAGGGAGAACTGTTAGCCTATGCTGCTGTGACCAAGAGCCCAGAGGAAGCCTATGAAGCCATTTATGAAGGAAGTTGGCAGGGGGAAGAATCAGAATATCTGGTCTTTCACCGTATCGCTGTGGCAGCAGATGTCCAAGGGCAGGGAGTTGCTCAGACTTTCCTAGAAGGCTTGATTGAAGGTTTTGATTATCTAGATTTTCGTTCAGATACACATGTTGAAAACAAGGCCATGCAGCATATCTTTGAAAAACTTGGATTTAGTCAGGTCGGAAAAGTTCC
This sequence comes from Streptococcus oralis, assembly GCF_026782235.1. Lineage (GTDB taxonomy): Bacteria > Bacillota > Bacilli > Lactobacillales > Streptococcaceae > Streptococcus > Streptococcus oralis_CC. The sequence goes on from NZ_JAKUWE010000003.1 coordinate 90,860, forward strand.
AGTTGATGGAGAACGCTTGGCCTATCAGAAATTAAAAAAATGAAGCAGAAAAAGTACGCAAAAATGCTCTACCCGTCGCCAATTGGGACCTTATCCTTAGTTGCTGACAAGCAATATCTGTATGGAATTTGGGTGCAGGACCAAACTCATTTTGAGAGGGGATTAGGGGATGAAACGATAGAAGAAGTTGGTAGCCATCCTGTATTAGAGCAAGTTATTTCCTATTTAGATACCTATTTCGAAGGCAGTGTTCAGGATCTATCTGACTTACCTTTGGCTCCTATTGGAACAGATTTTGAAAAGCGAGTCTGGACTTACTTACAGGCCATTCCTTATGGTCAAACAGTAACTTACGGACAAATAGCTCAAGATCTGCAAGTGGCTTCTGCTCAAGCGATTGGCGGAGCAGTGGGGCGTAATCCTTGGTCCATCCTCGTACCCTGTCACCGTGTGCTGGGATCAGGCAATCGTCTGACAGGCTATGCATCGGGAGTCGAAAAGAAAGCCTGGCTCTTGCAACATGAAGGTGCAGCATTTCAAGAAAATAAAAAATAGAAAGAAAAGAAGATGTTAGAATTTATCGAATACCCAAAATGTTCAACTTGTAAGAAAGCAAAAAATGAATTGGATCAACTTGGACTGGAATACCAAGATGTCCACATCGTAGAAGAAACCCCAAGTGAAGACGTGATTTTGAAGTGGTTAGAAACTTCCGGTTTTGAAGTGAAACAATTTTTCAATACTAGCGGGATCAAATACCGCGAACTAGGCCTAAAAGATAAGGTGGGAAGTTTGTCAAAACCAGAAGCAGCCAAGCTTCTAGCCAGTGATGGCATGTTATTGAAACGTCCAATTTTGGTGGAGAATGGTGCTGTTAAACAAATCGGCTATAGAAAAACCTACGGGGGACTGGGCTTGAAATAGTTTTTATTTATCTCCTTGATAGGTAAAATATATAGCCTCCCTGTTTTAAAGTGTGATAAACTAGAAGATAGACAAAGTCTGAGCAGCCCGTAGCAAATAATTTGCTTGCGAGCAGAAGTATGATAGAATGAATCATTATCAGGAGAGGATGTTTTTATGACTGTTACAACATTTTTAGCATCAGATTGGTACCAAAGTTTGATGCAACTCATTCCGGATGGTAAACTCTTTAGTTTGCGTTCGGTCTTTGACGGAATTCCAAGGATTGTCCAGCAACTGCCTACAACCTTGATGTTAACGCTTGGAGGTGCACTCTTTGGTTTGCTACTTGCCTTGATTTTTGCCATTGTTAAGATTAATCGTGTTAAGATTCTATATCCCTTGCAGGCCTTTTTCGTCAGCTTCTTAAAAGGTACTCCAATCCTAGTTCAACTTATGTTGACCTACTACGGAATTCCTTTAGCACTGAAAGCTATCAACCAGCAATGGGGCACTGGTTTCAATATCAATGCGATTCCAGCAGCGCTTTTTGCGATTGTGGCCTTTGCTTTTAATGAGGCGGCTTATGCAAGTGAAACGATTCGTGCAGCCATCCTTTCTGTTAATCCAGGTGAAATTGAGGCGGCGCGTAGTTTGGGTATGACACGAGCACAAGTTTACCGTCGTGTGATTATTCCAAATGCAGCGGTGGTAGCGACACCGACTTTGATTAACTCCCTCATCGGTTTGACTAAGGGAACATCTCTAGCCTTTAGTGCAGGAGTTGTGGAAGTTTTTGCTCAAGCTCAGATTTTGGGTGGAGCTGATTACCGCTATTTTGAACGCTTCATCTCCGTTGCTCTTGTTTATTGGGTAGTCAATATCGGAATTGAAAGCCTCGGTCGTTTCATCGAGAGAAAAATGGCTATTTCTGCACCTGATACAGTGTCTACAGATGTGAAAGGAGACCTTCGTTAATGATTAAGATTTCGAATTTAAGCAAATCCTTTTCAGGACAGACTGTCTTGGATCATCTGGACTTGGATATTCAAAAAGGTGAGGTAGTGGCTTTGATTGGTTCATCTGGAGCTGGGAAGTCAACCTTTCTTCGTAGTTTGAACTACCTTGAAACTCCAGATAGTGGAACGATTCAGATTGACAATTTTAAAGTTGATTTTTCTAAGATTAGCCAAGAAGAGATCCTAACCCTTCGTCGCAAGTTGTCCATGGTTTTCCAACAGTTTAATTTGTTTGAACGCCGAACTGCTCTTGACAATGTCAAGGAAGGTTTGGTTGTCGTTAAAAAATTATCGGACGATGAAGCAACAAAAATCGCTAAGGAAGAGTTGGCCAAGGTTGGTCTTTCTGACCGTGAAAACCATTATCCTCGCCACTTATCAGGTGGACAGAAGCAACGGGTCGCCATCGCGCGTGCGCTTGCTATGAAACCAGATGTCTTGCTCTTGGATGAGCCCACTTCAGCCCTTGACCCAGAGTTGGTCGGTGAAGTAGAAAAGTCTATTGCAGACGCTGCCAAGTCAGGTCAGACCATGATTTTGGTCAGTCACGATATGTCTTTTGTAACCCAAGTGGCAGATAAGGTTTTATTCCTAGATAAAGGGAAAATCATCGAGTCTGGCACACCGGATGAAATCATCAATCATCCGAAAGAAGAACGAACAAAAGAATTCTTCGCTAGTTACAAACGAACTTATATTTGATATAATAGAAAAAGGAAAACTCAGTTAGTTGGACTAGCTGAGTTTACTCTTTAAAAAAGATAGAAACGAGAGAGATCATGCTGCTGCAACTGTTTTCTTTATATTTCGAGAGTTTGATCTTAACGACCATCCTTGTCGTGATTTTTCTGGGGATTTGGATTGGATTGAGAGCCATGTCTGGTGTGGACAAGACAGCCAAGGCTCGTCAAGCTCATCTCTATGATATGATTATGATTGGAGTTTTGGTCGTTCCGGTGTTATCCTTTGCCGTCATGAGTTTGCTCTTGGTTTTCAAGGCATAATCCTTGCGTGACTAGCAAGAATAAGTTAGAATAAAGATAGTTACAACAAGAAAGAAGGAATCGAAATGTACGATACGATTATTATCGGTGCTGGACCTGCGGGAATGACCGCTGCCTTATATGCCGCTCGAAGCAATCTGAAAGTAGGCTTGATTGAAGGTGGTCTGCCAGGCGGGCAAATGAATAACACATCTGATATCGAAAACTATCCAGGTTATGCCAATATCAGTGGACCTGAATTGGCTGAAAAGATGTTTGAACCACTTGAAAACCTTGGAGTAGAGCATCTTTATGGCTATGTTGAAAATATTGAAGACCAAGGTGACTATAAGAAGGTAATCACTGATGATCAAGTTTACGAAACCCGTACTGTCATCGTGGCAACTGGGTCAAAACACCGTCTCTTAGGGGTTCCCGGGGAAGAAGAACTGAACAGTCGTGGTGTTTCTTACTGTGCAGTCTGTGATGGAGCATTCTTCCGTGACCAAGACTTGCTCGTAGTCGGTGGTGGAGATTCAGCGGTAGAAGAAGCCCTCTTCTTAACTCGCTTTGCCAAGACTGTCACTATTGTTCACCGTCGTGACCAACTTCGTGCCCAAAAGGTTTTGCAAGACCGTGCTTTTGCAAATGAGAAAGTCAACTTTATCTGGGATTCTGTTGTCAAGGAAATCAAAGGTGAAAACCGAGTAGAATCTGTCGTATTTGAAAATGTAAAAACAGGTCAAGTGACAGAACAAGCCTTTGGAGGTGTCTTTATCTACGTCGGTTTAGATCCTGTTAGCGATTTTGTTAAAGAATTGAATATCCAAAATCAGGCAGGCTGGATTGTGACAGATAACCACATGAAGACTGCCGTTGAAGGTATCTTTGCGGTTGGGGATGTTCGTCAAAAAGACCTTCGCCAAGTAACAACAGCAGTTGGAGACGGAGCTATCGCTGGGCAAGAAGCCTACAAGTTTATCACAGAACATAGTTAATCATAAAAAAGTTTCCAATCAGATGACTGGAAACTTTTTTATAGTCTATTTCGGAAAACTTCGTACATGAGAATGGCTGCAGCAACACTGGCATTGAGGCTTTGAACATGCCCATTCATTGGAATGGTAATCATCTCATCGACCTGTTTTTTGATGTTGCTGGAGATGCCTTTTCCTTCATTTCCGATGATGAGGGCGATTTTCCCTTTTGTATTCCACTTGTGGCAAGGAGTACCGTTCATATCCGTTCCGAAGGTCCAGAAGCCCTCATCCTTAAGTTTATCTAAGGTTTGACTGAGGTTGGTCACTCGGGCAATCGGTACATGCTCAATAGCACCTGTGGCCGTTTTGGCAACGACAGGAGTCACTCCGACAGCACGGTGCTTGGGAATAATGACACCTGAAACATTGGTCGCATCAGCAGTCCTTAAGATAGAACCTAAATTATGGGGGTCAGTTAACCCGTCCAGAATCAATAGCAAAGGATTTTCTTCTTGTCGTGTTTTGGAAAGGATGTGATCCAGATCGCTATAGGCAAATTCGGACACTCGTAGAACAAAACCTTGGTGGACAGCGCCTTCAGTCATCTCAGAGAGGGATTTTTTTGAAGTCCAAGAAATGGATACCTTCTTTTCTGTAGCCAGTTCCTTGACTTTCTCAACATTCTTACCTCGAAGATCTTCTTGGAGGTAAAGTTTATTTCCAGTGTTTGCAAGGAGGGCTTCAGTAACGGCATGGACGCCATAGACAATATCATTTGTTTTCATGCATCTATTATAACACAAAACCCCGTCTTGCAACGGGATTTTCTTTATTCCAGAATCAGTAAACCATCTTTAACAGCAAATGGATCTTTTTCATTGATACGATCGTAAAACATGATTCCGTTTAGATGATCAATTTCATGTTGGACAACGATAGAGTTGTAACCTTTGAGCTTGATTCGGTGTTTTTCGCCATCCTTGTCAAAGTAATCAACAGTGACACGGGCATGACGGACAACATAGCCTGGAACGTTTCGGTCAACAGAAAGGCAACCTTCTCCTTCGCCAAGAGCAGCGTCCTGAACAGAGTGAGAGACAATTTTTGGATTGTACATAACAGCTTGCAAATCGTAGGCTTCCTGAGGAGTTTCACCTTCTTCTACAATATTTGGGACCAAAACGGCGATAATGCGTTTTGAGATATCCAGCTGGGGAGCGGCCAATCCAACTCCACCGCGGAGCCCCATCTTTTCAGCCATAACAGGATCTTGGGAATGTTTGAGGAATTGCATCATCTTTTCGCCAAGGATGATTTCCTGGTCAGACAGTGGGAAAGTGACCTCCTCAGCAACTGCGCGAAGAGTAGGGTTTCCCTCACGGATAATATCGTTCATATCAATTAAATGAGCAGCTTTTGTAATACGTTCTATAGCAGACATTTTCTCTCCTTTCATTACCTCTACATGATAACACAAAATAGGCGAGAAAGAAAGTCGCAGAAGTTCCTAAAAAATAATATAATAAACGGTATTCCTCTTTTGTCTGTGGTATAATAAAAGAAAAGACTTGCAGTAAAAGCAAGGGGGAATAAAGATGGAAAAGCGACAAGATAGACGGTCTCAGGGCTCTCTTTATGGGGTGTGGAGAACTAGTGTGGATTTCTTTCGGAATTATAAATCCTGGACCAATGCCCAGTTTATTATTGTGTTATTGCTTGCAGTTGCCTTATCCATGGGGGTAAACTTATTAGTTCGAGCAGTACAAGGTAGTAAGGGAACGAGTCCTAGTAGTCAAACTCTTGATTCTGCAAGTACTTCCAGTCAATCCAAGGAAAATCAGTCTGGTGAAACGACGGCACGTATCATGGCAAATGGCGACCTTCTCTACCATATCCCTATCTACCGAACAGCTCTTAAAGAAGATGGAACCTATGATTTCCATGAAAATTTTGAGTATGTAAAACCCTGGCTCAAGCAAGCGGATTTGGTAATTGGTGACTTTGAAGGAACAGTGAACAAGGACCACTACTTGGCAGGTTATCCTCTCTTTAATGCACCAGGAGAAGTCATGGATGCGATCAAGGATGCAGGTTACCAAGTTCTAGATTTGGCTCATAATCATATTTTGGATTCTCAAATTGAGGGAGTAGTTTCAACAGCTCAAGCTATTGAAAAGGCTGGAATGACACCCATCGGAGTCTACACACATGAATCCCGAGACCAAGCACCTATAGTCATCAAGGAAGTCAATGGTATCAAGGTAGCTCTCCTGGCCTATTCCTACGGTTTTAATGGCATTGAGCAGTATATCTCTCAAGAGGACTATAATCGCTATCTTTCTGATCTGAATGAAGATAAGATGAAGGCAGAAATCGAGCGTGCTGAGAAGGAAGCAGATATTACTGTTATTATGCCTCAGATGGGAATTGAGTACCAGCTAGAACCAACGGAAGAACAGAAAACACTGTACCATAAGATGATTGACTGGGGAGCCGATATTATCTTTGGAGGGCACCCTCACGTCGTTGAACCTGCTGAAACAGTTGAAAAAGATGGTGACAAAAAACTGATCATCTACTCCATGGGGAATTTCCTCTCAAATCAACGCATTGAAACCATGCAAGATGAGGAAAATGCCAAGTGGACGGAGCGCGGTGTTCTCATGGATGTAACCATTAAGAAAAAAGATGGCAAGACTAGGATTGAAACGGCAAAGGCACATCCGACATGGGTCAATCGAACACCCAAAGGGACTTACTCTCCAGAAGGCTATCCGCTCTTCCTCTATCAGACCTATATCCTAGAGGACTTCATCGAGGGAGGCAGTCACCGTGACAAGTTGGACGAGGCGACCAAGGAACGAATTGACACGGCCTATAAAGAAATGAATGAACATGTAGGGTTGAAGTGGTAGACGCTCACTCTAAAGGAGATATGATGACGATTAAATTAATTGCAACAGACATGGATGGAACCTTGCTAGACCCGAGAGGGCAGCTAGATCTACCCCGCTTGGAAAAGATTTTAGATCAGCTGGATCAAAGGGATATCCGTTTTGTCATTGCGACGGGGAATGAAGTTCACCGTATGAGGCAATTACTAGAACACTTGGCGAGTAGAGTAGTTCTGGTCGTTGCCAATGGGGCGCGTATTTTTGAAAACAATAAACTGATTCAAGCGCAGACCTGGGATGATGCTATGGTTGACACGGCTTTAGTTCATTTTAAAGGGAGAGAGTGCCGAGATCAGTTTGTCGTAACAGGTATGAAGGGTGGTTTTGTCAAGAAAGGGACTGTTTTTACAGACCTAGAAAAATTTATGACACCAGAGATGATTGAAAAATTTTATCAACGAATGAATTTTGTGGAAGACTTGCAAGCTGACCTCTTCGGTGGAGTGTTAAAGATGAGTATGGTTGTTGGTGAAGAACGCTCTAGTTCTGTTTTGCAGGAAATCAATGACCTCTTTAATGGTCATATAAGAGCCGTTTCTAGCGGTTATGGGTGTATTGACATCCTCCAAACTGGTATTCACAAGGCATGGGGATTGGAAGAATTACTCAAGCGCTGGGATTTGAAATCGGAACAAGTTATGGCTTTTGGTGACAGTGAAAATGATGTCGAGATGTTGGAGATGGCTGGTATTGCCTATGCGATGGAAAATGCAGATGATGAGGCCAAGGCAGTTGCGACTGCCCTAGCACCAGCTAACAGCCAGGCGGGTGTTTATCAGGTCCTAGAAAATTGGTTAGAGAAAGAGGGATAAGGTGGCAGTACAGTTATTAGAAAATTGGCTCCTAAAAGAGCAGGAGAAGATTCAAACCAAGTATCGTGAATTGAATCAAGTTTCTGTTCTAGAGCCAGATATCATTTTTATTGGTGATTCGATTGTAGAATACTACCCATTGCAAGAGTTGTTTGGGACTGCAAAGAAGATTGTCAATCGTGGCATCCGAGGCTACCAGACGAAACTGTTATTAGAGAATCTAGATGCCCATCTTTATGGTGATGCTGTGGATCAAATTGTTCTCCTAATTGGGACAAATGATATCGGAAAAGATATTCCTATAAATGAAGCCTTGGATAATCTTGAGCGAGTGATCCAATCAATTGCCCGAGATTATCCGTTGTCACAAATAAAGCTCCTATCCATTTTGCCAGTCAATGAGGGAGAGAAATACAAGCAGACTGTTTATATCCGAACCAATGAAAAGATTAGAGAATGGAATCAAGCCTATGAGGCTCTAGTATCCGCCTATATGCAGGTAGATTTTGTGCCGATTTATGATAGTTTGACAGATTCAGAAGGACAACTTCAATCAGCCTATACAACGGATGGTCTCCATCTGAGTGTAGCTGGTTATCAAGCTTTATCAGATACTTTAAAAACGTATCTTTTCTAAAGAATTGGCTTGATTTTGCATTTTTTATGAAGATAGGTTATAATAGTTCTATAATCTTGGGGTCGTTACGGATTCGACAGGCATTATGAGGCATATTTTGCAACCCGTGTGGCGACGTAAACGCTCAGTTAAATATAACTGCAAAAAATAACACTTCTTACGCTTTAGCTGCCTAAAAACCAGCAGGCGTGACCTGATTTGGATTGCTCGTGTTCAATGACAGGTCTTATGATTAGCGAGATACGATCAAGCCTTGTCTAGTGGTTTGATAAGAGATTAATAGACTCGCAGTTCCTAGGCTTGAGTTATGTGTCGAGGGACTGTTAAAACAATACATAACCTATGGTTGTAGACAAATATGTTGGCAGGTGTTTGGACGTGGGTTCGACTCCCACCGGCTCCATTATTCTTTCACCAACCTTGGAAAAACGTTGTTAAATCAACGTTTTTTGTTTTTGCCTTTTGTATTCCTTGGTATTCTTTTGCTAAAAAAGGATATAACAAAGGATACAACATTTTTGTCGTATCCTAGAAATCTATATCCTTTTGTTTTATGAAATCATATAGTGTTTGTATTATTTGATTTTTAAATGCTTGCGATAAAAAAACTGCATTGAGGTGCAGTTTTTCTTTTTTCTACGGAAGACATGGGATTCGAACCCACGCACGCTGTTACACGCCTACCGCGTTTCCAACACGGCCTCTTAAGCCTCTTGAGTAATCTTCCAATACTTACTCAAATAGTCTACCATAAAGCCACTTATCTTGCAATAAAAATTTTGGAAATAAGGAAAATGATAGAATTTGAAAGAAAATGATAAAAAATGCTTGACTTTGATAGAAATTGTGCTAGAATGAATAGTGTAAACGATAACAGGAGGTGATTTGGTGTTAAAAACTGAGCGGAAGCAACTGATTTTAGAGGAGTTAAATCAACATCATGTAGTTTCCCTAGAAAAATTGGTTAGTCTATTAGAAATATCAGAATCAACGGTACGAAGAGATTTGGATGAGTTGGAGGCGGAAAACAAGCTTCGCCGTGTGCATGGAGGAGCAGAATTGCCCCACTCCTTGCAGGAAGAGGAAACCATCCAAGAAAAATCTGTCAAAAACCTTCAAGAAAAGAAACTGCTGGCTCAGAAAGCGGCCTCTCTTATCAAGGAAAAAGATGTTATCTTTATCGATGCTGGAACGACAACTGCTTTTTTAATCAAGGAATTGGTTAATAAGAATATCACAGTTGTGACCAACTCCATTCACCATGCGGTTCAGTTGGTTGAAAAACAGATTCCAACTGTCATGGTTGGAGGAAGTGTCAAGACGGCGACAGATGCTAGTATCGGGGGCGTTGCTCTTAACCAAATCAATCAATTGCACTTTGACCGTGCCTTTATCGGGATGAATGGTGTAGATGATGGCTATTATACGACTCCTGATATGGAGGAGGGAGCCGTTAAGCGTGCTATTTTAGAGAATGCCAAACAAACCTATGTCTTGGCCGATTCGTCTAAGATTGGTCAGACTTGCTTTGCCAAGGTAGCACCTCTCAAACGCGCTATTGTCATCACAAGTCAAGGGCATGAGCTCTTGCAGGCCATTAAGAAGAAAACGGAGGTAATAGAAGTATGATTTATACAGTCACACTCAATCCGTCTATTGACTATATCGTGCGCTTGGACCAAGTTCAAGTCGGCAGTGTCAATCGTATGGACAGTGATGATAAGTTTGCTGGTGGAAAAGGAATCAATGTCAGTCGTGTCTTGAAACGCTTGGGTATTCCAAATACAGCGACGGGATTTATCGGAGGATTTACTGGTAAATTTATCACAGATACTCTGGCAGAGGAAGAAATCGAAACACGTTTTGTCCAAGTAGCAGAAGATACTCGTATCAATGTTAAAATCAAAGCGGACCAAGAAACAGAAATCAATGGAACGGGTCCAAATGTGGAACCAGCTCAGCTAGAAGAATTGAAAGCTATTTTATCTAGTTTGACAGCAGAAGATACGGTTGTGTTTGCAGGTTCGAGTGCTAAGAACCTGGGCAATGTTATCTATAAGGATTTGATTGCATTGACACGCCAGACTGGTGCGCAAGTGGTTTGTGACTTTGAAGGACAAACCTTGATTGATAGTTTAGACTACCAGCCACTTTTGGTTAAACCAAACAATCACGAACTTGGAGCTATCTTTGGAGTGAAACTCGAAAGTTTAGATGAAATCGAGAACTATGCTCGAGAATTGCTGGCTAAAGGTGCTCAAAACGTTATCATCTCTATGGCTGGTGACGGTGCCCTTCTTGTAACATCCGAGGGAGCATACTTCGCAAAACCTATCAAGGGAACAGTCAAAAATTCAGTTGGTGCTGGTGACTCTATGGTTGCTGGGTTTACCGGTGAATTTGTCAAATCAAAAGATGCGGTAGAAGCCTTCAAATGGGGAGTGGCTTGTGGAACAGCAACTACTTTCTCTGATGATTTGGCAACTGCAGCATTTATAAAAGAAACTTATGAAAAAGTTGAGGTAGAAAAACGATGAAAATTCAAGACCTATTGAGAAAAGATGTCATGTTGCTGGATTTGCAGGCGACTGAAAAAACAGCAGCTATCGAAGAGATGATTCATAGCCTGGTAGATCACGGTTATGTGACGGATTTTGAAACCTTTAAAGAAGGAATCTTAGCGCGTGAAGCTCTCACTTCTACTGGTTTGGGTGATGGAATCGCTATGCCTCACAGTAAAAACTCTGCTGTCAAAGAAGCAACAGTTCTCTTTGCAAAGTCAAACAAGGGTGTTGACTATGAGAGCTTGGATGGGCAACCAACAGACCTCTTCTTCATGATTGCGGCTCCAGAAGGTGCCAATGACACTCACTTGGCAGCCTTGGCAGAATTGTCTCAATACTTGATGAAAGATGGTTTTGCTGACAAACTTCGTCAAGTAACATCTGCAGATCAAGTTATTGAACTCTTTGACCAAGCTTCAGAAAAAGCTGAGGAGCCTGTTCAAACAACTGCCAATGAATCTGGCGACTTTATCGTAGCTGTTACAGCTTGTACAACAGGAATTGCCCACACTTACATGGCCCAAGAAGCCCTACAAAAAGTTGCGGCTGAAATGGGGGTTGGAATCAAGGTTGAAACCAACGGTGCTAGCGGTGTTGGTAACCAATTGACAGCAGAAGATATTCGCAAGGCTAAAGCTGTTATCATCGCAGCAGACAAGGCGGTTGAAATGGATCGTTTCGATGGTAAACCGTTGATCAATCGTCCAGTTGCAGACGGTATCCGTAAAACAGAAGAATTGATCAACTTGGCTCTTTCGGGAGATGCTGAAGTTTATCATGCGGCTAATGGAGCAAAAACTACAACAGCATCTAATGAAAAACAAAGTATCGGTGGTGCTTTCTACAAACACTTGATGAGTGGTGTATCCCAAATGTTGCCATTCGTTATTGGTGGTGGTATCATGATTGCCCTTGCTTTCTTGATTGACGGAGCTTTGGGTGTGCCACAAGATAGTCTTGGCAATCTCGGATCCTACCATGAGCTAGCTTCGATGTTCATGAAAATTGGTGGAGCAGCCTTTGGCTTGATGCTTCCAGTCTTTGCAGGATATGTTGCCTACTCTATCGCTGAAAAACCAGGTTTGGTTACTGGTTTTGTGGCAGGTGCTATTGCCAAAGAAGGTTTTGCCTTTGGTAAAATCCCTTACGCTGCAGGTGGTGAAGCAACTTCAACTCTTGCAGGTGTCTCATCTGGTTTCCTAGGTGCCCTTGTTGGTGGATTTATCGCAGGTGCTTTAGTTCTTGCTATCAAGAAATACGTTAAGGTTCCTCGTTCACTTGAAGGTGCTAAGTCTATCCTTCTCTTGCCACTTCTTGGAACAATCTTGACTGGATTTGTCATGCTAGCTGTTAACATCCCGATGGCAGCTATCAATACTGCTATGAATGACTTCCTTGGCGGTCTTGGAGGAGGATCAGCTGTCCTTCTCGGTATCGTTCTTGGTGGAATGATGGCTGTCGATATGGGTGGACCAGTTAACAAAGCAGCCTATGTCTTTGGTACAGGTACGCTTGCAGCGACTGTTTCTTCAGGTGGTTCTGTAGCCATGGCAGCAGTTATGGCGGGAGGAATGGTTCCACCACTTGCTATCTTTGTCGCAACCCTTCTTTTCAAAGATAAATTTACCAAAGAAGAACGTAACTCTGGTTTGACAAACATCATCATGGGCTTGTCATTTATCACCGAGGGAGCGATTCCATTTGGTGCTGCTGACCCAGCTCGTGCGATCCCAAGCTTTATCCTTGGCTCTGCAGTGGCAGGCGGACTTGTTGGTCTTGCGGGTATCAAACTCATGGCGCCACACGGAGGAATCTTCGTCATCGCCCTCACTTCAAATGCCCTTCTTTACCTTGCTTCAGTCTTGGTAGGAGCAATCGTAAGTGGTGTAGTTTATGGTTACTTACGTAAACCATTAGAAAAATAATCACAAATACTCAAATGACTGAACACGAAAGTGGCCAGTCATTTTTTGATGATGGAGTTAGGGAGGACGGTCTTTAAAGTGATATAATAGAGGTAAATCTTAGAGAATTTAAATGATAGAATGCTGAAGTTCTACAAATATCTTAGAGGAGATAAGTGTCATGAGTGATTCTAGAAAAGAAGGAATCGACAAACTAGAAAAGGAACAGCTCGGTCGCAAAAGTCTTACAAAAGAAGCGTTACAAGGAACCTATGCCAGCTTGGTGGAGGAAGATTTTCCTGATTCTAAACGAATTCATTTTATAGCTGATTTAGGTAGGAGCCCAGAAATTGCCTTTCATTTTGAACTCATTTGCAACGATTGGGAGGAAGGAACTGACCTAAATTTTGAAGCAAGTTTTGACCAGCATGGGCAGGAGGGAATAGACTATCTTTTGGAAACTCTCAATCAAGAGGAAGATGAGAGTCAACGCATTTTGATTGTTTATTTCCTAGCGAAAATCCTTTCCAAAGTAAGACATAGAGATTTTTATGCATCTTCTTGCAAGCAAGTACTTCCTGTTCTAATCTCTCTTTTACCTAGTTCAGAAGCTTCGAATCGTAGAAAGCTAATCATTGCCCTAGGTTGGATTGGTTCAATAAGTGAGATAGAAATCTTAGGGCAACATCTCTTGACTGACCAAGATGCACTTTGTCGTGCCTGGTCTGCCAGTAGTTTGATGCAATTATCTTTTCATCAAGTTGAAAAAGAAGTCTTGATGGAGAAAACGAAGGATTTGTTTCGAGAGGCGATTCCAGAAGAAAAGGACTTTCTGGCTTGTGCTCTGATGATAGAAGCAGCTCAAGTTTTATTTGGGAAAAAATGGATTCCTACATCTGCTGTAGAGAAGTTGGAAATCGAAAAGATTGAGAAGGCAAGAAAATCAGCAATTAGATTTTTGAAGAAGTAGTGAGACAAGGTTGTTGAAAAATAATATAGAATAGAAAATTCAGAAATATCAACGAAAGATGATTGTGTCTAGTAGATGCAGTCATTTTTTTGATTTCTCTAGATGTTTCTGAAATATGGTATAATAGAAGAATGGCAAACAAAAATACAAGTAAAACAAGACGGAGACCGTCTAAAGCAGAACTCGAAAGAAAACAGGCTATCCAGAGGATGTTGATTTCCTTAGGAATTGCCTTATTGTTGATTATTGCAGCCCTCAAGCTTGGTGCTGCGGGTGTCACCCTTTATAATCTCATTCGACTGTTAGTCGGAAGTTTAGCTTATGTGGCTATAGGTGGTCTCCTCCTCTATCTTTTTCTTTTTAAATGGATCCGCAAGCAAGAGGGGCTTCTGTCAGGATTTCTCTGTATCTTCGCTGGCTTGCTCTTGATTTTTGAGGCCTATCTTGTCTGGAAGTTTGGTTTGGAGCAGTCAGTTCTAAAAGGGACCTTGGCTCAAGTTATGACGGATCTGACTGGTATGCGGGTGACTAGCTTCGCTGGTGGAGGTCTGCTAGGTGTTGGACTTTATATCCCCATAGCCTTTCTTTTCTCCAATATCGGATCGTACTTTATTGGAGTTCTTTTGATTCTAGTTGGGGCTCTCTTGGTCAGTCCTTGGTCTATTTATGATGTTGCAGCCTTTATTGGAGCCCGGTTCAGATCCTTCATGGAAAAACAGGAACAGAGAAAACAGGAACGCTTCATCAAGAGAGAAGAAGAGAAGGCTCGTCAAGAAGCTGAAGAAGCAGCAAGAATCAAGAGAGAACAAGAAGAACAGGATGCACTACCGCTTCCTCCTGTAGATCCTGAAACTGGAGAAATCTTACCAGAAGTTCCAGACTATGATCTTCCACCAATTCCTGAAAAAGAATGGAATGAACCGGAGATTATCCTCCCTCAAGCTGATTTTGACGTTCCAGATGTGGAAGAAGGCTTTGAGGATGAAGAGGTGCAGGTTGATTTTTCTGCCAAGGAAGCCCTCGAATACAAGCTACCAAGCTTGCAACTCTTTGCCCCAGATAAACCAAAGGACCAGTCTAAAGAGAAGAAAATCGTTCGAGAAAATATCAAAATCTTAGAAGAAACCTTTGCCAGCTTTGGTATCAAGGTGACGGTGGAACGGGCTGAAATCGGCCCATCAGTAACCAAGTATGAAGTCAAGCCAGCAGTTGGTGTACGGGTTAACCGCATTTCCAATCTGGCAGACGACTTAGCGCTGGCTCTGGCGGCCAAGGATGTTCGGATTGAGGCTCCAATACCTGGTAAATCCTTAGTCGGAATTGAGGTTCCTAACTCTGAGATCACAACCGTTTCCTTCCGCGAACTCTGGGAACAGTCTCAAACAAAACCAGAAAATCTCCTTGAAATCCCTCTAGGTAAGGCGGTCAATGGAACTGCTCGAACCTTTGACCTTTCCAAGATGCCGCACCTACTCGTGGCAGGTTCGACAGGATCAGGGAAGTCAGTTGCAGTTAACGGTATCATTGCCAGCATTCTCATGAAAGCAAGACCTGACCAGGTCAAGTTTATGATGGTGGATCCTAAGATGGTTGAGTTATCCGTTTACAATGACATTCCACACCTCTTGATTCCAGTTGTGACCAATCCACGCAAGGCCAGCAAGGCTCTGCAAAAGGTTGTGGATGAGATGGAAAACCGTTATGAACTCTTCGCTAAGGTTGGAGTACGAAATATCGCTGGTTACAATGCCAAGGTCGAGGAATTTAATAGCCAATCTGAGTACAAACAAATACCCCTACCTTTGATTGTTGTCATTGTAGATGAGTTGGCTGACCTTATGATGGTGGCTAGCAAGGAAGTGGAAGATGCTATCATTCGTCTCGGACAGAAGGCGCGTGCTGCAGGGATTCACATGATTCTCGCAACACAGCGTCCATCAGTCGATGTCATCTCTGGTCTTATCAAGGCCAATGTCCCATCTCGTGTGGCTTTTGCAGTTTCATCAGGTACAGATTCGCGAACCATCTTGGATGAGAATGGAGCAGAAAAACTGCTTGGTCGAGGAGATATGCTCTTTAAACCAATTGATGAAAATCATCCAGTCCGTCTGCAAGGCTCCTTTATCTCGGATGATGATGTTGAACGTATCGTAAACTTCATCAAGGCTCAGGCTGATGCGGACTACGATGACAGCTTTGACCCAGGAGATGTTCCTGAAAATGAAGGAGATTTTTCTGATGGTGAAGCTGGTGGCGATCCGCTTTTTGAAGAAGCCAAGGCTTTGGTTATCGAAACCCAGAAAGCTAGCGCTTCGATGATTCAGCGTCGTTTGTCAGTTGGATTTAATCGTGCGACCCGCCTGATGGAAGAACTCGAAATGGCAGGTGTCATCGGTCCAGCTGAGGGAACCAAACCACGAAAAGTATTGCAACAATAAAAAAATAGCTTCTTTCCAAATTTGGAAAGAAGTTATTTTTGTGATTACTGGTTCGTTTTAGTTTCAGAACTCGTCGTATTTGACTGTGTTCCATTATCGCTTGTTTCTTTATTTGTAGCAGGTGTAGAAGAGTCCTGAGTTGTTGTCTTCTGTTCTTCTTTTTTCTCCTCTTTTTTATTGGATTGAGAAGTTTCTTCTTGCGGAGTATTTTCTTTAGTAGAAGTGTTGTCCCTGTTAGGAGTAGTATTTTCCTGAGGGGATTCTTTTTGAATTTCCTTGACAACAGTTGTTTGAGTTGTCGTCGGTTCTTTTTTGTTGTTTTTGTTATTATCCAAAGCGTTCATGATGGTGATAGTAGCAGTGATGAGACCAAGGATACTACCGATGGTAGCAATCGTTTTTTGAAAGACAGTAAATCCCTTTTTGATATGTTCTGTTTTTGGTTTTGAAGTTCTACGATAGTTAGACATGATACTCTCCTTTAATTATGATTTATTATACCTCATTTCTTTAAAAAAATCTTAAAAAAAGAGAAACCTCCCTTTCTTGTCGCAGGTCTCTTTTCGTGATACAATAGAAGGAGTGATTTTAGAAAGCGTGAGAAAACATGATCTACTTTGATAATTCGGCAACGACCAGGCCTTATCCTGAAGCACTTGAAACCTACATGCAGGTCGCTTCAAAAATTGTAGGAAATCCATCTAGTCTCCATCGTTTGGGAGATCAGGCAACACGAATTTTAGATGCTTCCCGGCAGCAAATTGCAGATTTGATTGGCAAGAAAAGTGATGAAATCTTCTTTACCTCAGGTGGTACAGAAGGAGATAACTGGGTCATCAAGGGTGTGGCCTTTGAAAAAGCCCAGTTTGGCAAGCACATTATTGTGTCAGCTATTGAACATCCAGCAGTCAAGGAATCAGCCCTTTGGCTTAAAAGTCAAGGTTTTGAGGTGGATATTGCCCCAGTTGATAGCAGAGGATTTGTGGATGTTGAGGCTCTAGCGAATTTGATACGACCTGATACGATCCTCGTTTCCATCATGGCAGTTAACAATGAAATCGGCTCTATCCAGCCTATTGAGGCTATTTCGAAACTGTTAGCAGATAAGCCAACTATTTCCTTCCACGTTGATGCAGTTCAGGCACTCGCTAAGATTCCGACAGAGGAGTATTTAACTGATCGAGTGGATTTCGCAACCTTTTCGAGTCATAAGTTTCATGGTGTCAGAGGTGTTGGCTTTGTCTATATCAAGTCTGGTAAGAAAATTACGCCTCTTTTGACTGGTGGTGGTCAGGAGCGAGACTATCGTTCGACAACTGAAAATGTGGCAGGGATTGCAGCGACAGCCAAATCTCTCCGTTTATCTATGGAAAAGTTAGATATCTTTACTAATAAGATAGGGCAGATGAAATCAGTCATTCGCCAAGCGCTTTTGGACTATCCAGATATTTTTGTCTTTTCAGCTGAGGAAGACTTTGCCCCTCATATCCTGACTTTTGGGATTAAAGGTGTTCGTGGTGAAGTCATTGTTCACGCTTTTGAAGACTATGACATTTTCATTTCGACAACCTCTGCTTGTTCGTCCAAGGCAGGAAAACCCGCAGGGACCTTGATTGCCATGGGAGTGGACAAGGATAAGGCCCAGTCAGCTGTTCGCCTAAGCCTAGACTTGGAAAATGATATGAGTCAAGTCGAGCAGTTTTTGACCAAGCTAAAATTAATTTACAATCAAACTAGAAAAGTAAGATAGGAGCATTTATGCAGTATTCAGAAATTATGATTCGTTACGGAGAATTGTCAACCAAGCACAAAAATCGTATGCGTTTCATCAATAAACTTCGTAATAATATTTCAGACGTTTTGTCTATATATCCCCAGGTTAAGGTAACCGCAGATCGCGACCGTGCCCACGCTTACCTCAATGGAGCAGATTACACAGCAGTAGCAGAATCGCTCAAACAAGTCTTTGGGATTCAAAATTTTTCTCCTGTGTATAAGATTGAAAAGTCAGTGGAAGTTCTGAAGTCTGCTGTCCAAGAGATTATGAAGGAAATCTACAAGGAAGGCATGACCTTTAAAATCACTAGCAAGCGTAGCGATCACAACTTTGAATTGGACAGTCGTGAACTCAATCAAACTCTTGGTGGAGCTGTTTTCGAGGCTATTCCAAACGTGCAAGCTCAGATGAAAAATCCAGATATTAATCTTCAGGTTGAGATTCGTGAAGAGGCTGCCTATCTTTCCTATGAAACTTTTCGTGGAGCAGGAGGATTACCTGTGGGAAGTTCTGGTAAAGGTATGCTCATGTTGTCAGGAGGAATTGATTCACCTGTGGCAGGTTATCTAGCTCTTAAACGTGGGGTAGATATTGAAGCCGTCCACTTTGCTAGCCCGCCATACACAAGTCCTGGTGCCCCCAAGAAAGCCCACGATTTGACTCGGAAATTGACCAAGTTTGGGGGCAATATCCAGTTTATCGAGGTGCCTTTCACAGAGATTCAAGAGGAAATCAAGGCTAAAGCGCCAGAAGCCTACCTTATGACCTTGACACGACGTTTTATGATGCGGATTACCGACCGTATTCGTGAGATACGAAAAGGTTTAATTATCATTAATGGGGAAAGTCTTGGTCAAGTAGCCAGCCAGACCTTGGAAAGCATGCAGACTATCAACGCTGTGACCAGCACTCCAGTCATTCGTCCCTTGGTTACCATGGACAAGTTGGAAATCATTGACATCGCGCAGGAAATCGATACCTTTGAAATTTCAATCCAGCCTTTTGAAGACTGCTGTACTATTTTTGCACCTGACCGTCCTAAGACCAATCCTAAGATAGAGAATGCAGAGCAGTATGAAAAACGCATGGATGTTGAAGGCTTGGTTGAGCGAGCAGTGGCTGGGATTATGATTACTGAAATCACTCCCCAGGTTGAAAAAGATGCTGTCGATGAGTTAATTGACAATCTCCTCTAATCAGAAAATCCAGAAGAATTCAGAAAAACAAATGAAGAAAGTTAGTTATTTATCCTTAAAATGGACATTAACTGACTTTTTTTCTATTTTTGTGGTATAATAAGATAAAATTTTGAATATAGAGAGTTTTCTGACAATGAATCATTCCT
This sequence comes from Streptococcus oralis, assembly GCF_026782235.1. GTDB lineage: Bacteria > Bacillota > Bacilli > Lactobacillales > Streptococcaceae > Streptococcus > Streptococcus oralis_CC. The sequence continues at coordinate 110,146 of NZ_JAKUWE010000003.1, forward strand.
ACTTTTACTTAAAAATGAAAGAACACAAACTCAAGGTTCCTTATACAGGAAAGGAGCGTCGTGTGCGTGTTCTTCTGCCTAAAGACTACGAGAAAGACACAGATCGTTTTTATCCTGTTGTTTACTTTCATGATGGACAAAATGTCTTTTACAGCAAGGAGTCTTATATCGGACACTCTTGGAAGATTATTCCAGCCATTAAGCGAAATCCTGATATCAGTCGCATGATTGTCGTTGCCATAGATAATGATGGTATGGGGCGGATGAATGAGTATGCAGCTTGGAAGTTTCAAGAATCTCCTATCCCAGGCCAGCAGTTTGGTGGTAAGGGTGTGGAGTATGCCGAGTTTGTCATGGAAGTGGTCAAGCCTTTTATCGATGAAACCTATCGTACCAAAGCTGATCGCCAGCACACGGCTATGATTGGTTCGTCACTAGGAGGCAATATTACCCAGTTTATCGGACTGGAATACCAAGATCGAATTGGTTGTCTAGGTGTCTTCTCATCTGCCAACTGGCTTCACCAAGAAGCCTTTAACCGCTATATCGAGCGCAAGAAATTGTCGCCTGAACAGCGCATTTTCATCTATGTAGGAACAGAAGAAGCAGACGATACAGACAAGACTCTGATGGCTGGCAATATCAAGCAAGCCTATATCGACTCGTCGCTTCGCTATTACCATGATTTGATTGCAGGTGGAGTAGGCTTGGATAATCTTGTCTTGAAAGTTCAGTCTGGTGCCATCCATAGTGAGATTCCATGGTCGGAAAATTTACCAGACTGTCTCCGATTTTTTGCGGAGAAATGGTAAGTTAGGAAAGGAGAAAGCCAATGCATATTGAAAACCTTAGCCACTGGAGTGGCAATCTTAACCGTGAGATGTACCTCAACCGTTATGGACATGCTGGGATTCCAGTTGTTGTTTTTGCTTCATCTGGTGGCAGTCACAACGAATACTATGATTTTGGCATGATTGATGCCTGTGCTTCCTTTATAGAGGAAGGGCGAGTCCAGTTCTTTACTCTCTCCAGCGTAGACAGTGAGAGCTGGTTAGCCACTTGGAAAAATGGTCATGACCAGGCGGAGATGCATCGTGCCTACGAACGCTATGTAATTGAGGAAGCCATTCCTTTTATCAAGCATAAGACAGGTTGGTTTGATGGCATGATGACGACAGGTTGCTCGATGGGGGCCTATCATGCACTCAATTTCTTTCTCCAGCATCCAGATGTCTTTACCAAGGTGGTTGCCCTCAGTGGTGTTTACGACGCGCGTTTCTTTGTCGGCGATTACTACAATGATGATGCTATTTACCAAAATTCGCCAGTAGATTATATCTGGAATCAAAACGACGGATGGTTTATCGATCGATACCGTCAGGCAGAAATCGTCGTCTGTACGGGCCTTGGTGCTTGGGAACAAGACGGTCTACCATCTTTCTACAAGCTCAAAGAAGCCTTTGACCAGAAACAAATTCCAGCCTGGTTTGCTGAATGGGGACACGATGTCGCCCACGACTGGGAATGGTGGCGTAAACAAATGCCCTATTTTCTTGGACACCTGTATCTATAAAAGGAGTTGCCTATGAATTACCTTGTTATTTCTCCCTACTATCCGCAAAACTTCCAACAATTTACCATCGAGTTAGCCAATAAAGGCATCACCGTTTTGGGGATTGGTCAAGAACCTTACGAACAGCTAGATGAACCTTTGCGCAATAGCCTGACTGAGTATTTCCGTGTGGACAATCTTGAGAACATAGACGAAGTCAAACGTGCAGTAGCTTTTCTTTTCTACAAGCATGGCCCAATCGACCGCATCGAGTCCCACAATGAATACTGGCTTGAGCTGGACGCGACACTCAGAGAGCAATTCAATGTCTTTGGAGCCAAACCAGAGGATCTTAAAAAAACCAAGTTTAAGTCTGAGATGAAGAAACTTTTCAAAAAAGCAGGCGTCCCTGTGGTACCTGGTGCTGTTATCCAGACGGAAGCAGATGTGGATAAAGCTGTGAACGAAATCGGACTACCAATGATTGCTAAACCTGACAATGGAGTGGGAGCAGCAGCGACCTTTAAGCTTGAGACAGAAGACGATGTAAATCACTTTAAGGCTGAATGGGACCATTCAACCGTGTATTTCTTTGAAAAATTTGTCACTTCTAGCGAAATCTGTACTTTTGACGGACTTGTGGACAAGGATGGCAACATCGTCTTTTCAACGACTTTTGATTATGCCCATACACCACTTGATTTGATGATTTATAAGATGGACAATTCCTACTATGTACTCAAGGATATGGATCCAAAACTGCGCAAGTATGGTGAGGCCATAGTCAAGGAATTTGGAATGAGAGAACGCTTTTTCCATATCGAGTTTTTCCGTGACGGGGACGACTACATTGCCATTGAGTACAATAATCGTCCTGCAGGTGGCTTTACCATTGATGTTTATAACTTCGCTCACTCCTTGGATCTCTATCGAGGTTATGCGGCGATTGTTGCAGGTGAAGAATTCCCAGCATCAGAGTTTGAACCACAATACTGTTTAGCTACATCACGTCGTGCCAATGCCAATTATGTTTATTCAGAAGAGGATCTTCTTGCCAAATACAGCCAGCAATTCAAGGTCAAAAAAATCATGCCAGCAGCCTTTGCAGAGCTACAAGGGGACTACCTTTATATGCTGACTACTCCGAGTCGCCAAGAGATGGAGCAGATGATTGCAGACTTTGGTCAGCGTCAAGAGTAACGAAAAGGATGAAGGGAGTTTGACTTCTTTTGTCCTTTTCTTAAAGATAAGTTAAATAAAGCGTTTTCCATAGATTCTTTTAGAAAATCTGTTGCTAAAAGGCCTAAAAATTGATAGAATAAGGATTGTCTAAAAAAATTAAGGAGAATCTATCAAATGGATTTTACATGGGCTATTAAATATGCCACTGAATTTTTGGGAACTGCCATTCTGATCATTCTTGGTAATGGTGCAGTTGCTAACGTTGAACTTAAAGGTACGAAAGGTCACCAAAGTGGCTGGCTCGTTATCGCGGTTGGTTACGGTATGGGGGTTATGATCCCAGCCTTGATGTTCGGTAATGTATCTGGTAACCACATCAACCCAGCCTTCACACTTGGACTTGCTGTGAGTGGACTTTTCCCTTGGGAACAAGTGCCATATTATATCCTTGCGCAAGTTTTAGGAGCGATTTTTGGTCAAGCTATGGTTGTTGCAACTCACCGTCCTTACTACTTGAAAACAGAGAATTCTAATAACATTTTGGGTACTTTCTCAACGATTTCAAATGTTGATCACGGTACAAAAGAATCACGTTTCGCAGCAAGTGTAAATGGTTTTATCAATGAGTTTGTCGGCTCGTTTATTCTGTTCTTTGCGGCCCTAGGAATGACTAAAAACTTTTTTGGTGCGGAAGTAATGCAATACATGAAGCAAATGGCAACGCAGGCTAATCAAGCAGTGGACTTTTCTGAATTAGCTATTAAGGCTCAAATAGCACCACACACAGCAGCAGGTCTTTCAGTTGCTCATTTAGGACTTGGTTTCCTAGTAATGGCCTTGGTAACTTCACTCGGTGGACCTACTGGACCTGGTTTGAATCCGGCTCGTGACTTTGGACCACGTCTTCTTCACGAACTCCTTCCAAAATCAGTTCTTGGTCAACACAAGGGTGATTCAAAATGGTGGTATGCATGGGTTCCAGTTGTAGCTCCAATTGCAGCAGGTATTGCAGCAGTAGCACTATTCAAACTACTTTACCTATAAGAAACGAAACTGGGGAAACCCAGTTTTTTTCTTGGAAAATTTTCTAATTTAAACAAATATGGCTTGTAAAATATTCTAAAATCCTTTAAAATAAAAGAGTTGGAGGAATTTATGAACGTGAATGAGATTGTTCGGATCATTCCGACTTTGAAAGTTAATAATCGAAAATTAAATGAGATATTTTATATTGAAACTCTAGGAATGAAACCCTTACTAGAAGAGTCTGCCTTTCTTTCATTAGGCGACCAGACGGGTACGGAGAGATTGATTTTAGAAGAGGCTCCAAGCATGCGAACTCGCAGAGTTGAAGGACTTAAGAAGCTAGCTAGGCTCTTGATAAAGGTTGAGGATCCTTCCGAAATCGAGGCCCTTCTTTCTCAAATGAAGTCACTTCCTCGCTTGTTTAAAGGAAGTCGTGGATATGCTTTTGAGATTGTTTCTCCTGAAGAGGATGTGATCCTTGTTCATGCAGAAAATGATATAAGAGATTTGGTTCCACTGGAAACTGTTCCTGAATTTTATTCAAATACAGGTATAAAATACTTGAGCCAATTTGAGGTTTCTATGGAGTTGCGTTTGCCTGAGGGGACAGAGAGCTTACTTGATCCTGAAGGAGTAGCACAAGCAATCACCTTTACTAAAGGGCAAGGAGCAGATTTGGCTGTTGAAAACAATGTCACTTGGGATTTGACGATGTTGAAATTTTTAGTAAGAAATTTTGATCTAACCAGTCTTCGTCAGAAATTTGAAAAGACAGGCTACTTTATCCCTAAGTCTGAAAAATTCTTCCTTGGTAAAGATACCAATAACATCGAATTGTGGTTTGAAGAAGCATGAAGTTGGAAAAAATTCTAAGAAAAATAGAAAATCAAATCGAGGCAGGGGTCTATCCCGGGGCCTCTTTTGCGTATTTTAAGGACGGAGAATGGAAAGAGTCTTATCTAGGATTGAGTGATCCAGAACAGGGCTTGAAGACAGAAAGCGGTTTGATTTATGATCTGGCTAGTGTGAGTAAGGTTGTGGGAGTGGGGACGGTTTTTACCTTCTTGTGGCAGCAGGGCAAATTAGATATTAATCGACCGGTGACGGATTTTTTACCGGAGTGTGATTATCCTGATATCACTATACGGCAACTTCTGACTCATGCTACAGACTTAGACCCCTTTATTCCAAATCGAGACAGGTTAGATGCAGAGGAATTGAGAAAAGCCATGTTTCACCTCAACAGACGAAGTCAGCCAGCCTTTCTATACTCGGACGTGCACTTTTTACTCCTGGGATTTGTTTTGGAAAAAATCTTTAACCAAGACCTGGATCAGATTATAGAAGAGCAAGTTTTGGAACCATGGGGGATGAAGGAAACCATGTTTGGCCCCGTTGAGCGAGCTGTACCAACAGTGAGAGGAGTAGAGGCTGGAAAGATCCACGATCCCAAAGCCCGTCTTTTAGGGAAACATGCTGGGAGTGCAGGTCTGTTTTCGACTGTTAAGGATTTACAGATCTTTCTGGAACATTACTTGAAAGATGATTTTGCGGCAGATTTAAGCCGAAATTTTTCTCCTTTAGATGATAAGGAGCGTTCCCTAGCCTGGAATCTGGAAGGAGCTTGGCTCGACCATACGGGTTATACAGGTACCTTTATTATGTGGAATCGGGAGAAGCAGGAAGCTGCCATCTTTCTGTCCAATCGAACGTATGAAAAGGATGAGCGTGCCCAGTGGATAGTCGATCGAAATCAAGTGATGGAAATGATTCGTCAAGAGGAGTAGGGAGAAGAATGTCAAAAACCGTAAAAGGAACTCTGTATACAGTAGTGGCAGGGATTGCTTGGGGCTTGTCTGGAACCAGTGGCCAATACCTGATGGCACACGGGATTTCTGCTCTAGTCTTGACCAATCTGCGGCTTATCATTGCAGGTTTGGCACTGGTAGTCTTATCCTATATGACTGCAAAGGATAAACTCTATGCTTTTTTAAAAGACAGAAAAAGCCTTTTATCTCTGCTGTTGTTTGCCTTGTTTGGACTTTTCTTAAACCAGTTTGCCTATCTTTCCGCCATTCAGGAAACCAATGCTGGCACGGCGACAGTTTTCCAGTATGTATGCCCCGTTGGGATCTTGGTTTATACTTGTATCAAGGACAAGGTGGCGCCTACTCTGGCTGAGATTATTTCAATTGGTTTAGCAATTGGAGGAACGTTTCTAATCGCGACGCATGGGGAACTTGACCAGTTGTCTGTCACACCTGCTGGACTTTTCTGGGGCCTCTTTTCTGCCCTAACCTATGCCCTCTATATTATACTCCCCATCGCTTTGATTAAGAAGTGGGGCAGTATTTCGGTGATTGGTGTCGGGATGGTTATTTCTGGTGTAGTGGCTATTCCTTTCACAGGAGTCTTACAGACCAGCATACCGACTAGCTTAGATTTTCTCTTTGCATTTGCTGGGATTATCATCATTGGAACGGTCTTTGCCTATACAGCTTTTCTAAAAGGAGCTAGTCTGATAGGCCCTGTTAAGTCTAGTTTATTAGCTTCCATAGAGCCTATTTCAGCTGTTTTCTTTGCCTTTTTAATTATGAAGGAGCAATTCTATGCGATTGATTTTGTTGGTATGGCCATGATTTTACTAGCCGTGACCATTATTTCTTTGAAAGATTTACTGCTGGAAATAAAGAGTAAGTAATTAAAAAATCCACTCAATCGAGTGGATTTTGTGTGTATAGATGATTAGTCTTTATTTTCGTGTGGCAAAATCAAGTTTAAGATAATTCCTGTCATGGCTGATAGGGCAGTACCTGAAAGGGTTACTGGACCGAGTTTAAGGATTGCTCCACCAAGTCCAAGTACCAGCATAGCACTTGCAATGATTAGGTTACGCATTTGACCGAAGTCTACACGTTCTTTGATTAAGACTTTCAAACCATTACTTGCAATAACTCCGTAGAGAAGGATGGACATGCCACCGAGTACAGCATTTGGAATGGTTGAAATTAAGGCAGTGAATTTACCTAGGAAGCTAAGTGCAATGGCGATAAATGCAGCGTTTCGGATAACGGAAACAGAAGCGATACGGGTCATACCGATAACTCCAGTGTTCTCACCGTAGGTAGTATTGGCTGGTCCACCGAGGAAGGCAGATACAGATGTCGCGATACCGTCACCAAGAAGCGTACGGTGAAGTCCTGGTTCTTTTAAGAACTGACGGCCACAGATTTGGCTCAAGACTGTGTGGTCTCCAATGTGTTCAGAGATGGTTACGATAGCGATAGGCAAGATAGCGATTGTTTCAGGGCCGAAGTATAAGTTGTACTCTTTAAAGGCACCACCTGTACTAAATGGCAAGTAGAAACCAGGGATTTCAAACCAGTTGGCTTGAAGGACTGGGGTGAAGTCCACAAGACCAAGAAGAACTGCGAAGATGTATCCACCGATAATGGCAAAGAGGAAAGGAATGATACGAAGGAATCCTTTTCCTTTTGTATTGATAAAGGCGGCAATCAAGAACGTCACGACAGCTACAAGAGCGTTCTTCCAGTTTCCGTCTGCTACAAGTCCAGCATTCGTTACAGCAGAACCAGCAAGACCAAGACCGATAACGATAATCATAGGTCCGATAACGATAGGAGGCAAGAGTTTGTCAATCCATTTCGTACCAGCAAAGCGGACACTTGTTGCGACAATGACATAAATCAAACCAGTTAGGATAACCCCTGTTTGAGCAGCAGATACATCGCCTCCCATTTCTTTCATGGCCAGAGACATAGCTGTGATAAAGGCGAATGAAGAACCTAGATAAACTGGAACCTTAAAGCCAGTAGAAATCATGTAGATAAGTGTTCCAATACCGGATGCAAAGAGAGCAACCGATACGGGCATTCCCAAAATTAAGGGAACGAGAATGGTTGCACCAAACATGGCAAATACGTGCTGGAAGCTTAGAAGAATTCCTTTACCAACAGAAGGACGTTGATCAACGTCTAGTAACAAGTCAACAGTTGATTCCTGTTTCATAAAAACCTCACTTTTGGGCACCAAAAAAGAGCCCATTATTTTGCAGCAATAGGCCCTCAGAGTAAGACTTTTTAAAAAATAGTTATCTTTTAAAAATTTATATAAATCTGCGCCTTCGTCACCTCACAGGATGACATTAAAAACCTTTGCTTAGGATAGTATAGCAGAAAAAATTCGTTTTGTAAACGAATTTTTCCCGAGCCCAGAAATACGAGAGCGAGGTTGATTTTGTAAATCATTTTTTCCCAAGCCCGGAAATGCGAGAGCGAGGTTCGTTTTGTAAACGAATTTTTCCCGAGCACGGAAATGCGAGAGCGAGGTATGATTTTGTAAATGGTTTTCTGAATTTTAAACAAGGGTGCACCATTGTTTAAAGTGGGCGTTTGTTGGGCATGCCAGCCTTTCTTGGATACTTGTTAGGTGTTTCCTTTTTCTTTTCGACCACAGTGATGTAGCGAGGATCTCCATTTGGCAGGGCATAGCTGAGGTTGTCCTCTACCTTACTAAAGAGGAGGTTAAGGGCATTCTTGGCTTCTAGCAATTCCTCGGGCGCATTGCTGGCCTTGAGTGCCAATAGTTTGCCACCGACTTTAAGATAGGGAATGGTCAGTTCAGACAAGATCTGCATACGGGCAACCGCACGAGCTGTCACCATATCAAACTGGGCACGGAAGTTCTTGTCTTGGGCAAAGTCTTCTGCCCGCCCATGGTAGAAGTGAACACCATCCAAATCCAACTCCTGAGCCAAAAGTTGAAGGAAGTTGATGCGCTTATTGAGTGAATCAATGATGGTCACATCTAACTGAGGATAGAGGATTTTCATGGGCAGACTAGGAAATCCTGCCCCCGCTCCGATATCAAGAAGTTTGATAGTTTCATTTGAAATCAAGCCTTGCAGAATAGGTGCAATCGAATCATAAAAGTGTTTAAGGTAGACTTCTTCTTTGTCTGTAATAGCGGTCAGGTTAATCTTTTCATTCCATTCTACCAAGAGTTCAAAATACCGTTCATATTGGTTCTTTTGCTGGTCCGAAAGAGGAAGATTTTGCTCAGCTAGTAGGCTGTAAAATGTTTCTGGTTTCATAGTAGTTTCCTTCTCTAGTATCATCTTATTTTACCATATTCATTAAAAATTTGATATACTGGTAGTAATCTAAAAGCAGAAAGGAATAAGATTATGACTTGGATTATTCTTGGAGTTTTGACTCTGATTGTTATTTTTGTGATTGTTAGCTATAACGGTTTGGTTAAAAATCGTATGCAGACCAAGGAGGCTTGGAGCCAGATCGATGTTCAGTTGAAGCGTCGTAATGATCTCCTCCCAAACTTGATTGAAACAGTCAAAGGCTATGCCAAATATGAAGGTTCTACCTTGGAAAAGGTGACAGAACTTCGTAGACAAGTAGCCGCAGCAACTTCACCAGCAGAAGCTATGAAGGCCAGTGATGCCCTTACCCGCCAGATTTCTGGTATCTTTGCAGTAGCAGAGAATTACCCAGACTTGAAAGCTAGTGCTAACTTTATCAAGTTGCAAGAAGAGTTGACCAATACAGAAAATAAAATTTCTTACTCACGCCAACTCTACAACAGTGTTGTCAGCAACTACAATGTAAAACTTGAAAGCTTCCCAAGTAACATCATCGCAGGATTATTTGGCTTTAAAGCTGCAGACTTCCTTCAAACACCTGAAGAGGAAAAGGCAGTTCCTAAAGTTGACTTTAGCGGTTTAGGTGACTAAGATGTTGTTTGATCAAATTGCGAGCAATAAACGAAAAACTTGGATTTTGTTGCTGGTTTTCTTCCTACTCTTGACCTTGGTTGGTTATGCAGTTGGCTATCTCTTTATGCGTTCAGGTCTTGGTGGCATGATTATTGCCTTGATTATTGGTCTTATCTACGCTCTGACCATGATCTTTCAATCGACAGAGATTGTCATGTCTATGAATGGGGCGCGTGAGGTTGATGAGCAAACAGCACCAGACCTCTACCATGTAGTGGAAGATATGGCCATGGTCGCTCAGATTCCCATGCCACGTGTTTTCATCATTGAGGATTCATCTTTAAATGCCTTTGCAACAGGTTCGAATCCGCAGAATGCCGCAGTTGCAGCAACGTCGGGTCTCCTAGCCATCATGAATCGTGAGGAGCTAGAAGCGGTCATGGGGCATGAAGTCAGTCACATTCGGAACTACGATATCCGCATTTCGACCATTGCTGTCGCCCTTGCCAGTGCCATCACCCTTCTGTCTAGTATGGCAGGACGGATGATGTGGTGGGGTGGCGCTGGTCGCAGACGGAGTAATAATGATCGCGATGGAAATGGTTTGGAGATTATCATGCTTGTTGTCTCGCTTTTAGCCATTGTTCTAGCACCTCTTGCAGCAACCTTAGTACAACTAGCTATCTCTCGTCAGCGAGAATTTCTAGCGGATGCATCCAGTGCGGAGCTGACCCGCAATCCTCAAGGGATGATCAATGCCTTGCGCAAGTTGGACAATAGCGAGCCAATGCACCACCATGTCGATGATGCCAGCAGTGCTCTGTACATCAATGATCCTAAGAAAGGTGGGGGACTTCAAAAACTCTTTTATACCCACCCACCTATCTCAGAACGAATCGAACGCTTGAAACACATGTAAAAAAAATCCAGAGGTGATCTCTGGATTTTTGCTATGTTCAACATTTATAAATCTTGTAAATCAACAACTTCCAAACCATTTTCTGTCAAACGATAGATACTCGTACAGACCTCTTTTAAGAAGCGTCTGTCATGCGAAACAGTGATCAGACCGCCGGGATAAGAGGCAAAGAGTTTTCTGATTTCGGGTTGAGAAGTGGGAGAAAAGTTTCGTGTGGGCTCATCTAGAAGGAGAAAGTTTGGTTTGCGCAACACTAAATCCAAAAGTAGGAGTTTACCTTGTTGCCCGCCAGATAGGGAGCGAATTTGGTGGTGCATCTCTGGATAGCTGAAATTGAGACTGGCTAGGTGAGATTGGATTTTCTGTAGTTCCTCTTTTTCCCCAGTTTTGCTGAGATAGGCTACTGGAGATAAATCCAATTGCAGTTTTTTATGGTAATCTTGTGGCATAAAACCAAGAGATATTTCTCTTTTGTTGCTTAGGAGTTGTTGTAACTTGCATAACAGAGTTGATTTCCCAACACCATTTGGCCCGATGATACCTATTTTATCTTGGCCACGGACCGTTAGTTGTAACTCCTGAGCTAAAATGCGCTGGCCAATGGACAAATTTTCCTTTTCCAGTTGGACTAAGACTTTAGAAGCCGGTAATGGTTGGATGTCTGAAAAGAAAAGTTGGATTTGTTCCTCTTCAAGTGGCATTTGGGTCATGGACTGAGCTTCCTTTTCAAAGCGTTTTTCTTGAGAGAGAACAGTTTTCATCTTTTTAGCCAATAGGCGACCAGCAGTACTGTCTTTGGTAGCTCGAAGTGCAGTTTCTACATTTTGCTTAACTCGGTGATGTTTTTCCATGGTTTTATCATAGGCTCTCTGGTCGTTAGCAGCTTGCTGACTTTGTCTTGCAAAACTAGCCTTTCTCTGCTCACTATAGCGATCATAGTCTAAATGCTCGACTAGCGTTTCCGCTTCTTTGCAGTGCTTGACCAGTCGCAAGTGGACAATAGTATCAGCCGTTTGAGAAAGAAAGTCTTCATCATGGGAAATGAAAATAACAGTTTGCCTAATCTTTCGAATCTGACCTTTTAGCCAATCAACCGTCTCAAGGTCTAGGTCATTTGAAGGTTCATCCAAAAATAGAATCTCAAAGGGTTTGGCTAACTCGTGGATGAGCTGAATTTTCAAAGATTCGCCCCCTGAGAGACTGCCAATTTCTTGGTCGCTAGCAAAACGGTCGCTATCAAAGTGCAACTCCTCCGCCAAACGATAAAGAATGCTGTAGTCTAATTCAGTAGAATCTAAAAAGAAGTAGTCGTGTAGAGTCCTATTTTTCAGGAACTCGGGGAGTTTTTGAGGAATGTAGGCCAGTGATTGAAGATCAGACTGGATGTCGCCCTTGATAGTAAAATCAGGTAATGCTTCCCCCATTAAAGCTCGTAGTAAAGTCGATTTACCATTTCCTTCTTCACCAATAATAGCAACCTTTTCCCCGTCTTGGATAGTCATGGTTAGGTCAGATACAAGATCTCGTAGATCTTTGTTTTGCGTGATAGTTAGATGATTGATTTTTATCATATTGTTGCCCTTTCTAGAATGTCGATAGTGCATAACAAAAAGCTCTACTTTACCTAGTAGAGCCCAAAGTCACTGTCAAAAACTCTATTATCCTCGTTGAAAAACTCGTCAAACTAGCTTGGAGCTGCCTACCCCAACCTAAGAGGAGCATAGCTTTCTAGTTTTTTGATTTTCAATGAGGACAAGATACTAGAAAATCTAGTATAAAAAGAGCACACAAAAAGAGACAAAAACAAGATCTACTAAATAAAGGTTCTTTATTTGATAGACTTAGTTGTTCATGTCTCCCTTACCTCCGAGTATTAGTACCTCTATCCTATACCTTTCAGGAAATTTTGTCAATAGAAAACAAGTAATTTCAAGCTCTAAAAACCGAAAACAGGTCCATAGAGAGTCAATACGTGTTTGACATGTTCATAGTGGAACTTGTCATAGTTGCGCCAAGCAGCATGAGCTTGATCATTTAGTTTTAGGCTCCCTAGTCCAATCAGAAGACTGGTACGTTGGTAAAATTTCTCAAGGTTGATTAAGATACTGTTGTCCAGCTTTTCTGCTTTTTTTAGTTCCTTAAGAGTGGTGTTCAGCAGCTCTTGCAGTCGAAAATCATCGGCTGTTCCTTGTTTGCAGCTTTGGTAGCTTTTATTTAACTCGGATAGGAGTTGGTAAGCTTCAGTGATGAGTGCTTTGTCTTCCATGTGAGCATCCTCCTTGCTCTGATGTATTCTTGCCTATAGTATAGCACTAAATAGAAAATATGTCATAGTAAATATGTTAAAAAATGAGGTTTTAATATCAAAGTTTGGAAAGCTGATTTATAGCCTTTTCATGGTATAATCAAGTGAGTACATCTTTATGGAGGAAATATGAAGTTAAATATTCAAGAAATTCGTAAGCAACCTGAAGGCCTGCATTTTGAACAAGCTTTAGACCTTGCCGCAGAGCTGCGTGCACGTAATCAAGAAATTTTAGATGTCAAAGATATCCTTGCTGTTGGGAAGGTGCAGTACGAAGACCGTCTGTATTTCTTAGACTATCAGTTGTCATATACCATTGTTCTTGCTTCAAGTCGTAGTATGGAGCCAGTTGAGTTAGATGAATCTTATCCAGTCACAGAAGTTTTCATGGAAGGAGCGACCAACCAACTGGACCAGGAAGTTCTAGATGATGACTTAGTTTTGCCTATCGAAAATGGGGAAATCGACCTTGCTGAGAGCGTAGCAGATAATATTCTGCTCAATATCCCTATCAAGGTCTTGACGGCAGAAGAAGAGGCGGGCCAAGGTTTTGTGTCAGGGAATGACTGGCAAATCATGACAGAGGAAGAATACCAAGCTCAACAAGCAGTCAAGAAAGAAGAAAACAGTCCATTTGCAGGTTTACAAGGACTATTTAATGGAGACGAGTAGATGGTTTTATCCAAGAAACGTGCCCGTCATGTCATTGAGGAAATTATTGCCCTCTTTCCAGATGCCAAACCAAGTCTAGATTTTCGCAATCATTTTGAACTCTTGGTTGCTGTGATGTTGTCAGCTCAGACGACAGATGCAGCGGTAAATAAGGCCACGCCAGGTCTCTTTGCTGCTTTTCCAACGCCGCAAGCCATGTCTGTCGCGACAGAGAGTGAAATTGCTTCACACATTTCTCGCTTGGGACTGTATCGAAATAAGGCTAAATTCCTTAAAAAATGTGCCCAACAGTTACTAGACGATTTTGATGGTCAAGTGCCTCAGACTCGAGAGGAATTAGAAAGTCTAGCTGGTGTTGGTCGTAAAACAGCAAATGTAGTATTGAGTGTGGGGTTTGGAATTCCTGCTTTTGCAGTGGACACCCATGTGGAGCGTATCTGTAAGCATCACGATATCGTTAAAAAATCAGCTACGCCACTTGAAGTAGAAAAACGTGTCATGGACGTTCTACCACCAGAAGAGTGGTTAGCAGCCCACCAGGCCATGATTTACTTTGGACGAGCTATTTGCCATCCCAAAAATCCAGAATGTGACCACTATCCCCAATTATATGATTTTAGTAATGTTTGAGGGGGCTCTGAAAAAGTTTTTGCTTGATTTTAAGGGTGCTTTGTGCTATATTAAATGATAACTAAATAGTCCTTTAAACCTGTCCCGTGAGGCAGGCAAGGAGCGCGATAAAGTAGAAGGGTGAAGTCTATACTATTTATAGTAGGGCTCGCTTGGCTATACATTTCAAGTCTCCTTGTAGAAGGAGACTTTTCTTTTTGGAGGTTTGTCATGAAGACAAAAGAAGTTGTAGACGAATTGACTGTCAAACGAGCGATTACGCGAATTACTTATGAGATTATTGAGCGCAATAAAGATTTGAATAAGATTATCCTAGCTGGGATAAAAACGCGTGGTGTTTTCATCGCTCATCGTATCAAAGAACGCTTGGAGCAGTTGGAAAATATCACTGTTCCTGTTGTGGAATTGGACACCAAGCCTTTCCGTGATGATGTTAAAAGCGGAGAAGATACTTCTTTGATTTCTGTTGATGTGACAGACCGTGAAGTTATCTTGGTGGATGATGTACTCTATACAGGTCGTACCATCCGTGCTGCTATCGATAATATTGTTGGTCATGGTCGTCCTGCGCGCGTGAGTCTTGCGGTGCTAGTAGATCGTGGACATAGAGAATTGCCAATCCGTCCAGATTACGTTGGGAAAAATATCCCAACCAGTCGTTCTGAAGAAATCATCGTAGAGATGACAGAACTTGATGGTCAAGACAGAGTTCTGATTACTGAAGAAGCTTAGAAAGCTGAAGGAGTAGCCATGTCAGAAAATCAACAAGCATTGAACCATGTGGTTTCCATGGAAGACCTCACTGTCGATCAAGTGATGAAATTGATCAAACGAGGGATCGAGTTTAAAAACGGAGCCCAGCTTCCTTATGAAGACCATCCGATTGTTTCCAATCTTTTCTTTGAGGATTCTACACGAACGCATAAGTCCTTTGAAGTGGCAGAGATTAAGTTAGGGCTGGAGCGACTTGACTTTGATGTGAAGACCAGCTCAGTAAATAAGGGTGAGACACTGTATGATACCATCTTAACCTTGTCTGCGCTTGGTGTAGATGTCTGTGTGATTCGTCACCCAGAGGTCGATTATTATAAAGAACTGATTGCGAGTCCAACCATTACGACTTCCATTATCAATGGTGGAGATGGCTCAGGACAACACCCTAGTCAGAGCCTGCTTGATTTGATGACCATTTATGAGGAATTTGGTCACTTTGAGGGTCTCAAGGTTGCTATTGCAGGTGACTTGGACCACTCACGTGTTGCCAAATCCAATATGCAGATTTTGAAACGCTTGGGTGCTGAACTGTTCTTTGCAGGACCTGAGGAATGGAGAAGTCAAGAGTTTGCGGACTATGGACAGTTTGTAACTATTGATGAGATTGTTGATCAGGTGGATGTTTTGATGTTACTCCGAGTTCAACATGAACGCCATGAAAGTGGAGCCGTTTTTTCAAAAGAAGACTACCATGCCCAACATGGTTTGACTCAAGAACGTTATGATTGCTTAAAAGAAACAGCAATAATCATGCACCCAGCTCCAGTTAATCGAGATGTGGAAATTGCTGACCACTTGGTTGAAGCGCCAAAATCACGCATTGTCCAACAAATGACCAACGGTGTCTTTGTTCGAATGGCAATCTTAGAATCCGTATTGGCGAGTAGAAACGCCAATTAAAACACAAGACGTTAAAAGACGCCAGTGAGCGTCCACGAGAGGTGAAAATATGACAAAAAGACTTCTAGTATTAGAAGATGGCACAGTTTTTGAAGGCAAGGCCTTCGGAGCAGATATTGATGTAACAGGCGAAATCGTCTTTAACACAGGTATGACCGGCTACCAAGAGTCCATTACAGACCAGTCTTATAATGGACAAATCTTGACCTTTACTTATCCTTTGGTGGGAAATTATGGAATTAATCGTGATGATTACGAATCCATTATTCCGACTTGTAAGGGAGTTGTCGTTTTTGAAGAAGCACGTCGAGCTAGCAACTGGCGCAACCAAATGACGTTGGATGAATTTTTGAAAGCCAAGAAAATTCCAGGGATTTCAGGAATTGATACGCGTGCACTTACCAAGATTATCCGTAAGCATGGTACTATGCGTGCAACCTTGACCCATGTTGGGGACAGTATGGACCATGTGACGGACCAGCTGCAAGCAACAGTCCTGCCGACAGACAATATCAAACAGGTTTCTACTAAAACTTCCTATCCAGCTCCTGGAGTTGGTTTGAGCGTGGTGCTAGTGGATTTTGGACTCAAGCACTCAATCCTACGTGAACTTTCTAAGCGTAACTGTAACGTGACGGTTGTTCCGTATTCAACAACAGCAGAAGAAATTCTCCACCTCAATCCTGACGGAGTTATGTTGTCAAATGGTCCAGGAAACCCAGAAGATGTTCCTCAAGCACTGGACATGATTCGTGGTGTGCAAGGGAAAATTCCAATTTTCGGAATTTGTATGGGACACCAACTCTTTGCTATGGCAAACGGTGCTAAGACCTACAAGATGAAATTTGGTCACCGAGGATTTAACCACGCGGTACGTGAGATTGCTACAGGACGTATAGACTTCACCAGCCAAAACCATGGTTATGCAGTTAGCCGTGAGGACTTGCCAGAGCACTTGATTATCACCCACGAAGAAATCAATGATAAGTCAGTTGAAGGTGTACGTCACAGATACCAACCAGGTTTTTCTGTACAATTCCACCCAGATGCAGCTCCTGGTCCACACGACGCTAGCTACCTCTTTGATGAATTTATCGAAATGATGGAAGCTTTTAAACAATCAAACTAAGAACGAGTAAAAGAGCTCGTCGGAGAATTTATTTAATGGCAACCTGAGAGTTGCCGAATAGAAAGGAGAAGATACATTGTTCGCGGAAGTGAACACGCCCTAAGAACTGTGTGAAAAAGATAAACATCGTCTTGACGCTAAAGGCGTCTGCACCGAGTTTCCTATTTTCACTGTGTTCTTTACGGGCTTTGTATCATAAACTATGCCTAAACGTACTGATATTCAAAAAATTATGGTGATTGGTTCTGGTCCGATTATTATTGGTCAGGCTGCTGAGTTTGACTACGCGGGGACCCAGGCCTGCTTGTCGTTGAAAGAGGAAGGTTATGAGGTTGTCTTGGTGAACTCAAACCCTGCAACTATCATGACGGATAAGGAGATTGCAGACAAGGTCTACATCGAACCGATTACGCTTGAGTTTGTGACGCGTATTCTCCGTAAGGAACGTCCAGATGCCTTGCTTCCAACTCTTGGGGGTCAAACAGGGCTCAATATGGCCATGGAATTGTCTAAAAATGGCATTCTAGATGAGCTTGGTATCGAACTTCTAGGTACTAAATTGTCTGCCATTGACCAAGCAGAGGACCGTGACCTCTTTAAACAATTGATGGAAGAGCTTGAGCAACCAATTCCAGAATCTGAAATTGTCAACACAGTGGAAGAAGCAGTTGCCTTTGCAGCGACAATTGGTTACCCAGTCATCGTTCGTCCAGCCTTTACCCTAGGTGGTACTGGTGGTGGTATGTGTGCCAACGAGGAAGAACTACGTGAAATCGCTGAAAATGGGTTGAAATTGTCACCTGTTACCCAATGTTTGATTGAACGTTCAATCGCAGGTTTCAAGGAAATCGAGTACGAAGTCATGCGCGATTCTGCTGACAATGCCCTCGTTGTTTGTAACATGGAAAACTTTGACCCAGTGGGGATTCACACAGGGGATTCCATCGTATTCGCCCCTGCGCAAACCATGTCTGACTATGAAAACCAAATGCTACGTGACGCGAGCTTGAGCATCATTCGCGCCCTCAAGATTGAAGGTGGGTGTAACGTTCAGCTGGCCCTTGATCCCCACAGCTTCAAGTACTATGTCATCGAAGTGAACCCTCGTGTATCGCGTTCGTCAGCCCTTGCTTCTAAGGCGACAGGTTACCCAATTGCCAAATTGGCTGCTAAGATTGCCGTCGGTTTGACCTTGGATGAGGTTATTAACCCAGTCACGGGTTCAACCTATGCCATGTTTGAGCCAGCCCTTGACTACGTGGTTGCCAAGATTCCACGTTTCCCATTTGACAAGTTTGAAAAAGGTGAGCGCCGTCTTGGGACACAGATGAAGGCCACTGGAGAAGTCATGGCGATCGGTCGCAACATCGAGGAGTCACTTCTCAAGGCATGTCGTTCACTTGAAATTGGCGTTCACCACAATGAAATGCCTGAACTTGCAACCGTTTCTGATGATGCCTTGATTGAAAAAGTTGTTAAAGCCCAAGATGACCGTCTCTTCTACGTATCAGAAGCCATTCGCCGTGGCTATACTCCAGAAGAAATTGCTGAATTGACTAAGATTGATATCTTCTATCTGGATAAACTCTTGCACATCTTTGAAATTGAGCAGGAATTGGGTGCCCATCCACAAGATTTAGAAGTCTTGAAAACAGCCAAACTCAATGGTTTCTCAGACCGTAAGATTGCTGAACTCTGGAAAACGACAGCTGACCAAGTTCGCCAACTTCGCTTGGAAGGAAAGATTATCCCAGTTTACAAGATGGTCGATACCTGTGCGGCAGAGTTCGACTCTGAAACACCATACTTCTATTCAACCTATGGCTGGGAAAATGAGTCTATCAAATCTGAAAAGGAATCCGTTCTTGTCCTAGGTTCAGGTCCAATCCGTATCGGTCAAGGGGTTGAGTTTGACTACGCAACCGTTCACTCTGTTAAGGCTATCCAAGCAGCTGGTTACGAAGCCATCATCATGAACTCAAACCCAGAGACCGTTTCTACAGACTTCTCGGTATCTGATAAGCTCTACTTTGAGCCATTAACTTTTGAAGATGTTATGAATGTTATTGACTTGGAGCAACCAAAAGGCGTTATCGTTCAGTTTGGTGGTCAAACAGCTATCAACCTTGCGGAGCCATTGGCAAAAGCAGGTGTGATCATCCTTGGTACGCAAGTCGCTGACTTAGACCGTGCCGAAGACCGTGACCTCTTTGAACAAGCTCTTAAAGACTTGGATATTCCACAGCCACTAGGACAAACAGCGACTAATGAAGAAGAAGCAGTACTTGCAGCTCGTAAGATTGGTTTCCCAGTCCTCGTTCGCCCTTCTTATGTCTTGGGTGGACGTGCCATGGAAATCGTTGAAAACGAAGAGGACCTCCGTTCTTACATGCGTACTGCTGTTAAGGCTAGTCCAGACCACCCAGTTCTTGTTGACTCTTACATCGTTGGGCAAGAATGTGAAGTTGATGCCATCTCAGACGGAGAAAATGTCCTTATCCCTGGTATTATGGAACATATCGAACGTGCCGGTGTCCACTCAGGTGACTCAATGGCCGTTTACCCACCACAAACCTTGTCGCAAAAGGTGCAGGAAACCATCGCAGACTATACCAAACGCCTAGCAATCGGTCTTAACTGTCTTGGGATGATGAACATCCAGTTTGTCATCAAGGATGAAAAAGTCTATGTTATTGAGGTCAATCCACGTGCCAGCCGTACGGTGCCATTCCTTTCTAAGGTAACTAATATTCCTATGGCTCAGGTAGCGACTAAGCTCATTCTTGGTCAAAGTCTTGAAGAACTTGGCTACCAAGATGGCCTTTATCCAGAAAGCACTCGCGTTCATATCAAGGCGCCTGTCTTCTCCTTTACGAAACTAGCTAAGGTAGATAGCTTGCTCGGGCCTGAAATGAAGTCAACAGGGGAAGTCATGGGTTCTGATACAACTCTTGAAAAAGCTTTGTACAAGGCTTTTGAAGCTTCTTATCTTCACTTGCCAACCTTTGGAAATGTGGTCTTTACCATCGCTGATGATGCCAAAGAAGAGGCCTTGGACTTGGCTCGTCGTTTCCAAAATATCGGTTATGGTATCCTCGCAACAGAAGGGACAGCAACCTTCTTTGCCAGTCATGGACTCGAAGCTCAACCTGTTGGTAAGATTGGTGACGATGAACAGGATATCCCAAGCTTTGTCCGCAAAGGGAAAATCCAAGCGATCATCAATACTGTCGGAACCAAACGAACTGCTGACGAAGATGGGGAGCAAATCCGTCGTTCAGCCATTGAACACGGAGTGCCACTCTTTACAGCCCTAGATACAGCTAATGCCATGCTCAAGGTGCTAGAAAGCCGTAGTTTCGTCACAGAAGCGATCTAGTTGAGAAATATTTTTCACAGTTTTAAAGCCAGCGTCAAAAAACGCTGGCTTTTACAATACTGATATTGCCTATTTCAACTATCATTTCTTTTATTAGGAATCATTCCAAAATGTGATATAATAAGGGTGAATTGGAAATAGGTAAACTATTTTCATCATTCTTTCAAAAAAATATTCTATTAAGAAATATGTAAAGACAGATTAGAAAGTGGGAAATCCCTATGTCCTCTTATGAAAAAGTCTCTCTTTCTGAGATCAATCAATCTATTGAGACTCCAAATAACAATCATTTTTGGCAAAATCTAAAAGCATTCTTAGGACCTGGTGCGCTTGTGGCAGTTGGCTACATGGATCCAGGAAACTGGATCACCAGCGTGGTTGGTGGTGCCTCCTACAAGTACAGCCTTTTATTTGTTATTTTAATTTCATCCATCATCGCTATGCAGCTACAACAGATGGCTGGAAAGCTCGGTATCGTAACTAAGATGGACCTAGCACAGGCAACTGCACATCATGCTCCCAAATGGCTTCGCTATAGTCTTTGGGTGATTTTAGAATTAGCTTTAATGGCGACAGACTTAGCCGAGGTTTTAGGCTCAGCGATTGCCTTAAATCTTTTATTTAAAATACCGATTATGGTCGCTATCCTCTTAACCGTTTTAGATGTATTTCTTTTGTTGTTGTTGATGAAATTTGGCTTCAAAAAAATTGAAGCCATTGTGACGACCCTTATTTTAACCATATTAGCCATCTTTACCTATCTGGTGGCCTTATCCAATCCAAGTATTCAGGGTATCTTTGGTGGTTATTTACCGACTCCAACATTATTCGAAACACCATTGCCAGGTCATGAAAGCCAATTGACCTTGGCTCTAGGAATTGTAGGAGCGACAGTCATGCCCCATAATCTCTATCTTCATTCCTCTCTTTCCCAAACAAGGAAAATCAATCACAAAGATAAGAAGGATGTTCGAAAAGCCGTGCGTTTTATGACATGGGATTCAAATCTTCAGTTGTCCCTAGCCTTTATCGTCAATTCCTTGCTTCTTATTTTAGGGGCATCTCTCTTTTTTGGTCATGCATCTGAAATTTCAGCTTTCTCCCAAATGTACAATGCTTTACAGGATTCGACGATAGCAGGAGCGATAGCCAGTTCAACTCTGTCAACTTTATTTGCTCTGGCCCTCCTAGCAAGTGGTCAAAATTCGACCATTACAGGTACCTTGACAGGACAGATTGTCATGGAAGGTTTCTTACATCTAAGATTGCCTCAATGGATTATCCGTATCGGTACACGTATTTTTGCCTTGCTCCCTGTGATTATAGTCGCCGTTTTGTTTGGACATCAAGAAAAAACCTTGGATCAGTTATTGGTCTATTCACAGGTCTTTCTGTCAATCGCTCTTCCGTTTTCAATTTTCCCCTTAATTTATCTGACATCTAAGAAGTCACTGATGGGAGAATTCACTAATGCTAAGTGGAACACAATCCTAGGTTACGCAGTTTCAATCATCTTGACCATTCTCAATATCAAGCTTCTTTTCGATATTTTTTAAGAGCGGTTTTGAAGTCAAGTATCGGAAGCGGCGTGAAGTTTAATAAAGAGAAAGTAGTAGTGGTTGGTTCATAAAAATAAGTGCAAAAAAAGAACAGTTGAAACTGTTCTTTTTCTTGTTATTTGAGACCGTATTTACAAAGGTATACTCTGTAATGTTTAAATCCTTATTAAATCAACGTTTCTAAAGGGAAAATAGCTGTAAAATATTATATATATAGCGTATTGTTAAACCAAGACGGTACCAAAAAGGTACCAAAAATTAAGGTTTCGGAGCTTATAAAATAAAGAAAGATGTCTCAATCAGTTGAGCTTTTTTTATTGCCTTTTTGTAGCAAAGTGACATAGTCGCTCTTTGTGTGGAATAGGTGAGATAAAAAAACAGTGTTTCGGTTTTGGTCGATGAAGTAAAGCAAAACATATTGGTCAATAATTTTTCCTCGTGTGGGATACTTGCTGTTAATCTTTACTCCGATTTTCTCATCAGCATCAAAACCTGCTTCAGGAAAGATTTCTAAACTTTTTAAGCTGTCTAAAATTTTAGTCACAGTATTTTTGGCAGATTGAGGGGATAGAAGTACCGTAGCTATATAGTCGTGTATATTGTCGATAGCTTCCTCGACCTCTTTTGAAGCAATCACTTTATAAGCCATAGCGTGCCCTCATATTGTCTAGGGAAGTGCCTTCTCCTGACTCGTATTCTCTCAAGGCACGTTCAGATTGGGCTTGTAATTCCTCAATCAACTGTTCTCTATGTAGATCTTCGGCCGTCTTAATAGGCAAATCTTGCTCCAGGACTATTTGCTCCACAAATAAAGAAATAGCATCTGTCATTGTCATCCCCTTTTCCTTGATAATATTTCGAGCTTGTTCCATAGTGGCTTCATTCAGTTTAAAATTGTATTGTTTCGATAAAGTTATAGCCATTATATATCTCCAATCTATACGTTATAGATTGATTATATACTAGATATAGATTTTAATCAAGAAAAAAAGTTCTGTTTGATAACAGAACTAAGTTATTTCAATAGACGTCGTAGCGCTTTAGTTGACTGTCGTACAGAGCGATCAAGAAAGCGTAATGCAGAAAATGCAAGCATCCAACCAAATAGTGTTTTTCTCATAGCGTTACCTCCTCACTAAATAGTATACCACAGCTTATTTTTTAACTGCGATTCCCTCGATGGTCTTCTTTTTGAAAAAATCGATTTTTTCAATCGGAGTTATATTGCGGTATGTTTTGATAAAATCACGATAAATCAGATACTTTTTATCAGGATCAAGTAAGTCATTAAAGAGGTTAATAACTCCAGTTTTGAAGATATCAATATCCTCAATAACAAGAAGAATATAAGGTGATTTTTGTATTAGATGGATGTTATAGTTATCCTTGAGACGAATTTCTAAAACATTGATAGCCAGGGCATTTGACCAAAACGATTCTCCCTGTTTATCTGAGGTAAAATAAGGCTCAATAATGCTAAGTGGATAGGCTGATGGTATATAGTTTCCAGTGATTTCTTTAAAAACTGACTGTAGGAAACCCAGTAATATTTTTCCAGAAAATGTAGCGGGTTGTTTAATTTTGTGTACTAAAGGTTTGTTAATATTGTTCATCTTTTTCTCCTTGTTCATTTATTCCATGGTTCTCTTGACAACAAGTAACCTAGTCTTTTTTAGACTTTGGCAATCGGTCGTCAGCTTTTCAGCCTGACGACTCGACTGTCTTTAGTCTAAAGTCGACTAGCTTGTTATCAAGAGACTTTCACGGCATAAAGTGCTTAAAATATATTTTTTTCAATCATGTTTTTAAAGCTCCGAGCGATTGACATAATGGTTATTCTTGGTGGACGTATTTGATTTATGACATGTAACATTCTGCTGAATTCTTTAGGATGCATGTAATTTCTTGCTGTTTTGCGCCAAAACGCAAGTTTTTTATTTACAGAATTTAATTGTTCACCCAATCGTTTTACACTTTCATTGAGTTTTCTATTTGCGTGTTTTAGGTTATCGACTTCTGATTTTAGTGTACGATTTTCAGATAATATGTGATCACTCTTCATCAGTTTTTTAGCTAAGTTATTCTGTTTAGAAAGTGATTGCTGTAATTGCTGTTCAAGGTTGCTGTTTTCATGCCTTAGCCTATTATTATCCAGGGCATGTTGGGAGACTGTATGAAAGAGTCTGTCATAGGTTGTTTTATCCATTTTTAGTTTTCCGTCAAATGTACGTCTGACTAATTTGTCTTTTTTCATTTCTTCAATCTGTAGAGGTTGAATAGACTCCAAAACAGCTATATCATCTAGTAAAGCATCTTTCTCTTTTTCGTGTTGCTTGATTTTTTCAGTAGCTTGCTTTTCCTGTTTTTCTAGTTGCTTTAGTTTTTCGGTTTTATCAACTATCTTTTTATCAGTATCATCTAGTAAGCGTTGCTTTTCTTTAAATTCTGCTGTTTCGAGGTGTTTCTTCTTGCTATCAGACTCCCCACGTTGCAAATTATATCCGTGTTTGTTCAGGTATCTAGGAAATGCTTCCTGGATCTCTTTCAGTTGGTCACGACTGCCAAATAATGACTTAGAGCTTAACTTGCCATTTTGCATAGGTACAAGTCCTAAGTGCATATGTGGCGTACTCTCGTCAAGATGTACCATAGCATAAGCGATATTACTATTACCGTATCTTTCAGCAAAGAAATTTTTTGCTGTTTCAAAAAAATTCTTAATCTGATCTGGACTCATATTTTCAAAAAATGCCTTGTCTGATGTAATAATCCATTCATTACACAAAACGGCATCTTTACGTAGAGCACGTTTGGAAATTTTATTATCGTTGATGTATTGTTTAATCTGCCTATCGTATGGGATAGAGCGGTCACGGTCGGTTAATTCATAATTTAGGTGAGTCTTTTCTGGGTCAATATCTTTGTTCGAGTGATTTTCAAAAATTCGTTCATTGTGACGATAGGCACCACCAAGATTTCCAGATTTCATTTTTTGCATCCTAGCTACTGCATAACTCATAGTTTGTTCTCCTTTCTCGGCTCAAAGGGTCGCCGAGCTGGTGGCGAAAGATTGCCACCAGGACTAAGTAACCCATAGGGTAGATTTTTTCCTGAAGGATCGGCACGACTTCCATGTAAAGTGTAAACGCACTACACTTTACTCCGTAAATGTGCGTTCTCCGAAGGGTCTTGCAGACGGCACATCGCTCCGAATACAGGAGCGACATCGAATCACCTCTCGAGCCACAAGAGGAGTTTCGACTATACTCGCCGAAGCGAGTAGGGCACTCTATCAGTGCCCCAGGGTCGGACGCTTCGCATTGTCCGACAAATGCCATCAGAAGACGGCAAAGGCTAAAGCTACAAGGAAAGCTATAGATACAGTAGTCAGTGCAATCATTAAGTAAAATCGATGTTGTTCCAATCGTTCAGCATAATCTGCCCAAGCTTTTAAATTTTGTTGCTCACTCTTCCTATAGCCTTTCAATAGTTGCAAATCTTGTTCTAGTTGTTTGCCTTGTTCTTTAGCCTCCTCTAATTCTTTCTCAAGTTTAATCACATCATTTTCAAAATGATAATCTTCAAGTATTCTAATGCCTATTAAATCAAGGTTTTCAACCTTTTGATTGTCTAGGTATAAATGACCTTTCAACCTCTCTTTATATTTTGGAGATCGTATCCGTTTATAGATGGATTGACTACTAACTCCCAGGCTATCAGCGTAGTCTTTTATTCTCATTTTAGGCCTCGTAACTCCTTGTTAATACTGGATTTTCAACCAAATGGTTGAAAGCTATTTTTTGTTTCTCTTCCCCCATAATAAGCAAGCTGTTTTTCTAATATTGGTCGTTCATGTTTTAATAAATCTTTCATCAATTTCAGATAGTCAATATCAGATGTTTTATAGGTCTGTAAAAGTTTCTTGTATTTTGTACGTGTGTTTTTACTGACTTTGTTCCAGATTCCTTTATCACGAGTAAGGGCAAGTAAGTAAAGTTGAGCCTCTATGCCTAAACCTTCAAAGTTAAACGGTTTAAAGATAACAGAGTCAACGACTTCAAATATTTCTTCAACCGAGCGACTGCGGAGCTGAAATTCTAAGCGCCACCAATGCTGGAACTGCTGGGCAAATTTCTTGTCTTCATCAGAGCCATTTTCTAATTGTTCAACTTTTTTGTTATAGAGTCTGATTTGCTTTTCTGACCTGGAGGCGCCTAGATATTTAGTTTCTAGTTTTCCATTCTGGTCTCTCCATTCTTTGGTAGCAGTAGGGCGGCCTTTCTTTTCAAGAATAAACTCACTACAATCAACTTCAAATATATCAAAAGCTAAATCGACTCGAGAGATTGCAATATCTTCAAGATATGGTATAATTGTATCTAAGATATTAATATCAATCTGTCGGAGTTTATTGGGGTTAAACTCTATCCTGAAAGGGCGAGCATTAAAGGCTTGTCCTTTTAATTTGTCGTAGTCTAGGAGGAGTCTAACGTGACTTCCGTCCCGAGTGATTGCTCTAAACATATCAGTCATTGCAGTCTGGACGATAATGGCTGTATGATTTTCTATCAAACTTTTGAGATCAAGGAGTTTGATAGGTTTGATATAAGCTGTAATAGTGATGTTGTCCAAGCTAACTTTTAATTCCAAATCAACCTCCTTTCTTGTAGAGGTCGCCTATCGGCGCCTCTTTTTTGTCTGCGCAAAAACCTCCGTAAAATGACATTCTTGGGGGAGCAACCCCAAGCCGACTTCGTCGGACCATTTTCATTTTGCTACGGTCAAACTTGCCAAAAAAATGGGTGCAGTAAAATCCCACGAAATGGGAACATAGCGGGCTGTTAGCGGGCTGTTAGAGGGGCCCGCGTTATAAATTTTGAGAAAGCTCAAAAATTTAGTCTCAAAATACCATTTTCAAAATATTTTCATAGTTGTTTTCATAGCTGCTTTAGGACTAAAAATTTTGTAAATCTGAAACAGATTTTTGAAAAAGGTCAACTCTTTCAATCAAAAATATTTCTAGGATTTTTTCGATGATATCTTCAGGGGGAATCTGCTTGTTTTTCTTGTATTTAAAGAATCGGTCTTTAGCTTTTTTCATTTCTCCTAAATCATCAGACACATCAGCAAATAGCAACTTATGCAATTCAAACCAAGGCAATTCAGATTGTTTACGGACAATCTCAAAATTTCTCCAAAAACGTCTGCCTTCATCTAGCTTTTCAAATTTCCTAAATAAATTCTCTCGTTCTGCTTTACGGTACTCTTTTGGCAAGAGTGTCCCAACATATTCTGGAGTCATGTTCGAATAAATGGCTTCTTTTGTTACAACAATAGGGAGTTTTAAGGAACTATCAACGTCTTTCAAAATCTTTCTAACAAATTGACTAAGTGTAATTTGTGTATTTAATTTATACTTCAACATCTTAGTACTTAACAGTTCAAATATATCAGTTGACCTAAAAAGCCATTCCATCAGCGTTTTAGTATCTATATCTTTACTTGAGAATACTTGATATTCAAGCTGATAGCTATCCAATCGTGACTGGATAGCTTGATTAAGTGCTGTATCTTTTCCAAAGTAAATCTTTATCATATTTACACCTCGTTAATATAAGTCATGTATGGTAAGTTATGGTTATAATAGCTTGTATTCCATTGCCGTTCACGTTCAATTAAGTTGACAGATTCCAAGCGTTGTAAAACGGCTACCATAGTCGTTCTAGCGCAAGAAAATTTTTTGGTTAGATCTTCAATTCTATATGCTAGGTAAATATTTCCTTCATCATCTACCCAACCTTTCTCTATTGCCTCTTCTTGTTTGTTTCTTAGCACAGAATAGACAATAACATCAAGGGGTATCAAATCCTTATAGAAATCGTCTTGAAATAATACTTTAGGTATTAAGTAATAATCATCACAGTAATCCATATTTCTCACCTTTCATATTGTTGTAGCCATTGTGCTACCTTGTGTTTATCGTACAGGGTCACTCCGTCAATGACCATGTGGGGCATGCCTTCGCGTTGCCATTTGACAACGGTAGTAGTGGATACATCAAGCCAACGGCACAAGCCTGCCATACGTAGCATGGGTTTATAGAGCTCCTGGTCCTCAAAAGCTTTTTCGATGGCTTTCTGAAGCATGGTATCGTAACGGGCAAGCAACTTCTTTTCGGTTGCTTTTGGGAGGTGGATGGTAAAGTTTTCTGTCATATTCTGACCCCTTTCTTAATTTTATAAGCTCCGAATCAAATACACAAATGTGTATCTTGAATTAAATTATAATCTCTTTTATGTTTTGTGTCAAGAGTTTTTTCTCTTTTGTGTAATTTGTGTTATAATATGTCAAAAAGGAGGATTATTATTTGACAAACTTTCAAACACTTGTTAAAAACAGTAAATTATCTCTTAAAGAAATAAGTGAGGCTACAGGTATAGGCTACTCTACTCTCGGAAATTACAATCAAGGGAGTAGAAGTCCAAATGCTAAAAATGCGCAAATTTTATCAGAATACTTTGGCGTGTCTATCCCTTACTTGCTGGGGATTGATGATAACCCTGTATTAGTCAATCCAGGATCAGCCAAAGAAATTTTTAAAGGCTTCGCCAAAGTGCTTCAGGGAAAAAGTACGATTGAAAATAAAATCACTCAATGGACTCCATTTGGTGATGAACTTGCAATTATACTTAAAGAACTCAATCAGTCAGAGGCCTTGTCTGATTACATTGATTTTCTAGCAAGTAAAAAAGGCTTCAAACCTGTTTTGGTTAAAGCTATTAAGGAATTTATAGCTGATGAGAAACAAGGCCTTATCCCTTTCCTGATTAACAAATCAGGAGCAGAAGACTCCCCTTATCATTATGTCTGGGAGGCATGGGTAGAGAGTCCTGAATACAAGAGACGGCAAGAAGAGAAAAAGAGTAAGAAATAACTGACAATCATGATTTCTTTATTTTATAAGCCCCGAAACCTTAAAAAATAAAGGAGAAATTAGAATGTCTATTATTAAATATAAGGCTAAAAAGTCTAAATCAGGGTATCTTTATAAGGTCAGAATCTACAGGGTGATTGATGGCAAACGTAAAGACTTCTTTAAAGGCGGTTTTAAGAGCCTTAGAGAGGCTAGACAGTATGAAGCTATGATTTACCACAAAAAAGCGTTAGGCGACCTCTCAGGGCTTCTGAGAGCCTCTGAGAGACGTTTTGATGAAGTTTTTGAGGAAATGGTTCAAAACTTATCAAAACACAGTAGAGAGGACGACAAGCGTCCGTACAGATGATTTGTTTAGAATCCATATCTTGCCAGTTCTTGGAAAGATGAAAATTTCCCAAATTACTCCTTGGCAATGCCAGAACTTTATTACCGAAAAAGGTCAGACTTTTAGAAATATCAAACAGGTAAAATCTTATACTAGCCAAGTGTTTGATTTTGCTTTGAAAATGAAATGGATTACAGACAACCCAATGAAGCAAACGATACTCCCCAAAAGAGAGCGGAAGAAGTCAGAGAACTTCTTTAGCGTTGAGGAGTTGCATGAGTTTTTAGCCATTATTAAGGCAGAAGAGCCTTATAAAAACTATGCCTTATTTCGTTTGTTAGCCTATAGTGGCTTAAGGAAAGGGGAGCTGTATTCTTTGAGGTGGTCTGACATCGATTTTGACAATCAATTACTTTCTATCAGCAAAAATCTTGGTAGAATCAAAGGGAAAGCAATTGAGAAAAGCACTAAAAACAGGTTTTCCATACGGCAAATCCCTTTAGATACTGAGACAGTCTCGATTTTGAAAGAGTGGAAACAAAAGAGCAGAAGAGAAAAGGGGCAACTGTCAGTTACCCCATTGATTGATAGTGATTACATGTTTACGTTTGTTGGCCGAGACGGAAAGATAGAACCTTTATATCAGGATTATATCAATAGTGTACTGAAGCGCATTATCAGGAAACATGGCTTGAAGAAGATAACTCCTCATGGTTTCAGACATACTCATGCTACCTTGATGATTGAAGTAGGGGTTGACCCTGTCAATGCGGCCAAAAGGTTAGGGCATGCAAGTAGTCAGATGACCCTGGATACTTATAGCCATTCTACAGTAGCAGGAGAGAAGAAAGCTATCACAAAATTTGTAGATTACCTGGATAGTGCAAAAGGTTAGTTTTCCAAGACGGTACCAAAAACGGTACTAAAAATAAAAAAAGCCAATTCCAATTTCTTGGAAAAGGCTTTGTATCAACGTTTTTAAGCAATAAATGCGGTTGATTATTTGAGACCGTATTTTTTGTTGAAACGATCCACGCGTCCATCTGCTTGAGTGAACTTTTGACGTCCAGTGTAGAATGGGTGTGAGTCTGATGAAATTTCCACACGGATCAATGGGTAAGTTTCGCCTTCGAACTCAACAGTTTCGTTAGAGCGTTTTGTTGAACCGCTAAGAAATTTGTAACCAGTAGTTGTGTCCATGAAGACAACTGGGCGATATTCTGGATGGATATCTTTTTTCATTTTGCAATATTTCCTTTCTGCCATGGTCTCTTTGCGAGCCATAGATTGTTACCATATTAGTCTATCAGATTCTGAAAAGTTTGGCAAGTATTTTATCAGTTTTTAAGCAAGTTTTTTAACTTTTGATAGATGATTTCGTTTTCTTCTAGACTATAGGAATTGGCGCCACTAGCTAATGGATGTCCTCCTCCGTCGTGTTCTTTGGCAATCTCATTGATAGGAGTGATTTTACTGCGCATACGCACACGGAAGTGACCATCAGCTTGTTCAACAAAGATAGCCCAAGCTTTAACGGTATCAATTCGACCAGGTGCTCCAACAATCGCAGCTGTTTCAGCATCCGTAACCTTATATTTTTCCAAGATGTCTTGAGTAAGCAGAACGCGTGCAGCCCCATTATCATCAACTTCTAAGTGATCATAAACATACCCTTGCAATTTTGCAATCTTGAAGCTCATGGTATCCATTTGACGAGACAATCCAGCAAAGTCAAAATCAACTTCTCGGAGCTGGCCAGCTATTCTAAAGGTACGGGCACTAGTTGAAGGGTAGAGAAAACGCCCTGTGTCCCCGACAATTCCTGCATAGAGGAGTCGTGCTGCTTCGCAAGACAAAGCCAGCTGATTTTCTTGAGCAAATAATGCAATCATTTCACTGGCACTGCTTGAACTTGTATCCACCCAAGATAGGTCACCATAGATATCATCATTTGGATGGTGATCGATTTTGATGGTGAAAGCAGCTTGTTCATAGCGTTTATCATCGATACGAGGACGATTTGCTGTATCACAAATAATAGCAAGAGCTTCGTGGTAGTCACTATCTTGGACAGTATCCATTTCTGCCATCCAAGTTAGAGTTGGTTCGTTAAAACCGACTGCTTTGATGGTCTTTTCTGGAAAATGGTGTGTGAGAAGAGCTTTCAAGCCTACCTGACTCCCTAAGGCATCTGGATCTGGTTTCATATGACGATGAATGATAATCGTGTCGTATTCTTTGATTTTCTCTAAAATTTGCTGGCAAATTTCCATAAATAACCTCAATTCTTTCTCATTTCATTGTAGCACAAGAATTTTTATTTTTAAAATGAAAAAGATATGATATAATGGAGAAAGATAAATTGAGGAGGACGATATGGCATTAGCAAAAATTGTATTTGCCAGTATGACCGGTAATACCGAAGAAATTGCAGATATTGTAGCAGACAAATTACGTGACTTGGGCTTGGATGTCGATGTTGATGAATGTACAACTGTTGACGCTTCAGATTTCTTGGAAGCAGACATCGCTATCGTTGCAACCTATACTTATGGTGATGGAGAATTGCCTGATGAGATGATGGACTTCTACGAAGACCTAGCAGACCTCAACTTGAATGGCAAAATCTACGGAGTTGTTGGCTCAGGTGATACCTTCTACGACGAATTCTGTAAGGCTGTCGATGACTTTGATCGTGTATTTGTCGCGACAGGAGCAGAAAAAGGTTCAGAGTGTGTTAAAGTGGACCTCTCTGCCGAAGAAGAAGACATCGAGCGTTTGGAACAATTCGCAGAAGAATTGGCTGCAAAAGTAGGATAAGAATCAAATTGCGCTGACTGGAAGAAGTCAGTGCGTTTTTTTATTAGTTATTTTGGGATTTTACTAGCCTATTTGGTAGCTTTTTGATACAATAATTCAAATAAAGGAGGAGACTGTATGAACTTAGATATGATTCGGCAAGAAATTGATCAAATCGACGACCAAATCGTTAAGCTCCTAGAAGAACGAATGCATTTGGTTGAGGGAGTAGTTGCCTATAAGAAAGCCTCAGGAAAACCTATTTTAGATACTAAGAGAGAAGAAGTCATTTTTGAAAAAGTCAGAAATCGAGTAGAAGATAAGCGCTATCAGGAGACCATTGTTGCGACTTTTTCAGACATTCTCAAACGTTCGCGTGATTATCAGGATCAAAACATTAAATGAAAAAAGAACAATTTTATCCGCTAGGAATTTTTCTGGCTGCAATGGTGGGAGGCCTTATCCGCTATCTCATTTCCACTTGGTTACCAGCTAGTCCCGACTTTCCTTGGGGTACCCTCCTTGTCAACTATCTGGGCATTTTCTGCCTGATCTATCTGGTAAAAGGCTATCTGGCCCATAAGGGAACTAGTAAAGGCTTGGTTTTGGCGCTGGGGACGGGTTTTTGCGGAGGTTTAACAACCTTTTCTAGCTTAATGCTTGATGCTGTGAAATTGCTCGATACCGGGCGTTATCTTAGCTTAATCATCTATCTGCTTTTGAGTATTGGAGGAGGTCTGCTATTGGCTTATGTTCTAGGGAGGAAGAAATGGTAATCGTTTATCTTACAATCGCCTGCGGGTTCGGAGCCCTGGTACGTTATTTCTTTTCACGCTATAATCAAGCTTCTAAATTGCCCCTAGGAACTCTTATAGCCAATCTTCTCGGTTGTTTTTTGATTGGCTTGCTCTACAATCATGTGGAGTCTAAGGAAGTCTATGCTATCCTAGCGACAGGTTTTTGTGGAGGTTTGACGACCTTTTCAACCTTGAATGACGAGCTGCAAAGACTTTTAAGTGACAAGAAGGTATTTTATAGCTATTTAGTCATAACTTACATAGGCGGCTTTCTAGCGATTTTTTTAGGAATTCTGCTATAAATTTCTTTACTTTTAGGTAGAAATTTGGTAAACTGTATCCTGTGTGTAATGGACGCACAAAAATACAGTTTATCCGCTGAGGAAGGTTCCTCAAGATTGACAAAGATAGGAGAATAAAATGAATCCATTAATCCAAAGTTTGACTGAAGGTCAACTTCGTACAGATATCCCATCATTCCGTCCTGGTGACACTGTTCGTGTACACGCGAAGGTTGTCGAAGGTAACCGTGAACGTATCCAGATTTTTGAAGGTGTTGTTATCGCACGTAAAGGTGCTGGCATCTCAGAAAACTACACAGTTCGTAAAATCTCTAACGGTGTAGGTGTTGAGCGTATCTTCCCAATCCACACTCCACGTGTTGAAAAGATCGAAGTTGTTCGTTACGGTAAAGTACGTCGTGCGAAATTGTACTACTTGCGTGCACTTCAAGGTAAGGCAGCTCGTATCAAAGAAATCCGTCGTTAATTCGACTAAAAAACTCTGCTTACCCAGCAGGGTTTTTCTCTAGCTCCCTTAGTTCAATGGATATAACAACTCCCTCCTAAGGAGTAGTTGCAGGTTCGATTCCTGCAGGGGGCATTTTTTGTTGCTTTTAAAGTTGAGAAATGTTGATATATCAATGTTTCTCAACTTTTTATACCCCAAAAAGTGAAAAGTCTTTAGAAAAGAGTTTAGATTCCCCATGACTTTTTCAAGAATTTAATCAATTTTAGGTTGAAATAAAAACTCTAAATACTCATTCAATTCATCAATCACCATAAATAGTGGTTGTTTTGTATCCACAATTCCAAATAGTTCTAGATGGGCTTCAAAGATTTCAGAGTAGTTAACGTTGGGAGCAACTAAAATGATTTTTGCATGAAGATGCTGTCGTCGAATTCGGTTTACCGTGGTTGACAACTTACAAGGAGCAGTAATTGTGATAAAATAAAACCAATTCCTTTTGGTGTGAAGTTGTATCATTGGGAATGTAGAATGAATGGTTACAGGTAGTTTATGTTGTCTGATATATTTTTTCAGAACCAGAAGTAACCAATGATATTGTATCCATTGAATCATATCTTTCCTCCAATCGAATTTATTGTACATGGAGTGAAAGTATTCATTTTGAAAATGTCATAAAAGGATAGAAATCTGTCATATTCGGCATCTATCCTAAAGGAGGAAAGTCAATGTTAAGTATTTTCGTATTAGAAGATGAGTTGTTGCAGCAATCTCGTATCGAGAATGTGATTCAGGAACTGATTGCTCAAAAATCATTACAATGTAAACCTCCGAAGATTTTTGGCAAACCTCATCAACTAGTGGAAGCAATCACTGAAAGAGGCTCACATCAATTATTCTTCTTAGATATTGAAATTAAAGGGGAAGAAAAGAAAGGCCTGGATATCGCAAAAGAAATTCGAAAGAAAGACCCGAATGCGACAATCGTGTTTGTCACGACTCATTCAGAGTTTATGCCAATTACCTTTAAGTACAAGGTAGCTGCACTTGATTTTATTGATAAATCACTTTCGGAAGAAGAGTTTACAGAGCGTATTTGTTCCGCTATCGAATATACGATTGAAAAAGCAGGAACAACTGTTTCTGAAGATGCTTTTACTTTTGAAACTGCGATGGCTCATGTTCAAGTGCCATTTAATAATATTTTGTATTTTGAGACTTCTCCAACGATACATAAGGTGATTTTACATACCAAGGATGAACGATTAGAGTTCTACGCAAGTATTGCAGAGATAGAAAAAGCAGATCCACGCTTATATCGTTGTCACCGGTCTTTTGTGGTAAATCCTGCTAATATCGTGAAAATCGATAAAGAGGAAAAGCTTGCTTTATTTGAAAATAATGATAGTTGCTTGATTTCCCGTATGAAATATAAAGGACTTCTTGAAAAAGTAAAGACACTAAAAAGTTAGGATGATTTGATGGAATTATTTTTAAATGTAGCGAATGTTTATTTGAAAATACTGGCACAGATGTTGATTTTTAAACAGATTAGTGAATTGCCGATAAAACGGAAATGGTTCTTGATAATACCAGCCGCCTTTGTGGGTCTCTTTATCGTAGTGCCACCGATAGCTTATTTTGGTTCTTTTATTATGTATATTGCATATTGCTTTATTATTAATAAAGGTCAGAATCAGATAATGAATTTGTTTTATGGTTTGTATCCAGTTATTGTTGAAAGTCTATTTGGTCGTATGTTGAGCTATAATGTGTTCCCAATGTTAGGAATTACAGTATTTAATGAAGCGACGATTAGTGGATATGATATTCTGATTGAATTGTTCATTTTCCCAACGTATTTACTCATTATCCGTTCATTAAAAATTGACTTTAAAGATTTAAAAGAAGGATTTAAGCGTCAATATTTTAATACGATTTTACTGCTAATTAATCTATCGATGATACTCTATATCATCTTAGTTTCTTTGCTTGTTGTTTTAAGAAATCAATTGACAGATGCAGATATGTGGAGAGGAC
The DNA here is from genome assembly GCF_026782235.1 of Streptococcus oralis. Classification (GTDB taxonomy): domain Bacteria; phylum Bacillota; class Bacilli; order Lactobacillales; family Streptococcaceae; genus Streptococcus; species Streptococcus oralis_CC. Next base: position 145,567 of record NZ_JAKUWE010000003.1, read on the forward strand.
ATCTTAATAATCTTTATATTATTTTATTTTTCATTATGCTCTTATATGTCAATGCAACTTCGAAAGAAAAACTCGAACAAGAAATTGTAGCGCAGAAAGACCATCAGTTAAAAGAATTATCGAATTATAGTCATCATGTTGAATCTCTTTACAGTGAAATTCGCAGTTTTAGACATGACTATCTCAATATTTTAACGAGCCTGAAACTAGGAATAGAAAATCAAGACTTGCATGCAATTCAACGTATTTATGAGGACGTTCTGAAAGAAAGTGGAAAATCATTTTACGATAAAAAATTTGATATCGCACGGCTTAGTAATATTGAAAATGATGCCGTTAAAAGTGTATTATCTGCAAAATTGTTAGAGGCACAAAATAAAGGGATTGTTATTACAGTTGAGGTTGAAGAACCGATATATGATTTTAAGATAGAAATTTTAGATTTCATAACAATTTTATCAATTCTATGTGATAATGCGATAGAAGCAACTCAAAAAGCTAAACCCTCTAATCTTTCCGTAGCATTAATTAAGAGTGAAACGGCATTGATTGCGGTGGTTGAAAATACGACCGAAGCTGAGAAGGTGGATGTGAGTCATTTGTTTGAATGCGGTATATCTACAAAAGGAGACAATCGCGGTCTTGGACTCTATAATGTACAACAAATCATGGATCGTTATCCAAAGTGTTCAATCAGCACTAAAAGTGCAAACTACCAATTTTCTCAAACAATTACTTTTATTCAATAAATGAATTTATCTAAACTAAATAGTAATTGCTATTTAGTTTTTTTGTGCTCTCATGATAAAAAATACCGTTTGTGACATTTCAGTGACCGTTTTTGATAATTTTATTTTCTGTGGAAGCAGATATAGTAAACTAAATCCATAAATAATACAAACGCCTGGAGGCTTATATGTTTAAAGTATCAGAAATCAAGAAGTCATTTAAAAATAAAGAAGTTTTAAAAGGTGTTTCCTTCACGATAGAAGAGGGAGATAAAGTTGCCTTACTTGGGAATAATGGGGCAGGAAAAAGTACACTACTAAAGATTATAGCCGGTCAACTGCAAGCAAATGCAGGGCGTATCGAAACAACCCTTGATTTTCAAACAGAAATCGGCATGATGCCACAAGGAGATATTTTGATTGATGATTTGAAAGTGGGAGATTTAGTATTGCTCAAGTGCTATATGAATCAATTAGAAGATATCGATATCGATGCATTACTGAAAATGGTGGAATTAGAGGAATTTAAGAATCAATATGTTATGGGTCTTTCCGGCGGACAAAAGAGACGTTTTTCATTATTATTAACGATTTTAAATGAACCGCGACTAATCTTTCTTGATGAACCAACTACCGGAATGGATTTAGAGTCTGTTGATAATTTCTGGCATCTTTTAGAAGAGCAAAAGTTTACGTCGGTGGTCGTTACTCACGACTTTAACCAAATTGATCATTTCTTTACGAAAGTACTGATTTTAAAAGATGGCCGTATTGCTGCACAGGAAAGTGTAGAAGATATTCATCGTAAGGGCCAAACAATCGAACAGTTCTATAGAGAACAAGTGAAAATGGAGGGATAATGATTATGAAACTCATTCAATTAAAACAAGTCCTTGATAATAAAAGATTTTTATTATTTACAATTTTTATTCCAGTTGCATGGTATGTATTTCTATACAATATCCAACAGGGAATCACACCAAATTTAATGCTCGGGATTTCCGTTTTTATTGGGATTATCGGGAATAGTCTGGCTACCTTTAGTAAACGGATTTCGTCAAATATCGATTTTTACTCATTCGAATCGAAGTTTTCTAAATATACAGTGAAAAACTATTTACTTGATCAAACTCTCGTACAATTGGTGCTAAATACTTTAATTTTTATCGTAGTATTAGCTGTTGGGCTTATCTTCTTTAGTTTTCCGCTAAATAGTCAATTAGTCGTTCAATTTTTCTTATTAACCATTATGGGAATTTATTTTAGTATTATTGGTTTTGTGATTGGAGTTAGACTCGATGAGAAAATTATTGATACGGTCAGCTTTCCAGTAATTATTTTAGCTTCTATGACGATTATTCCATTTGCTTATCTTGGTGCCGAAGGAGGATTCATGGAGTTTATTGGAAAAGCTCAAATGATTTTCCCAGGATACTATTACACCAATATCGTGAACGCTTTAACTACTTCAACGAGTATTGAAGTCAAAGATGTAGCGCTTTTCATTGGAGTATTTATCTTGAATGTCATTCCACTATACTTCCTTGTCCCTAAAGTGAAGTTAGCTACTGTAAAATAAAATGAAAGAGCTAGTAATTAGAAAATGTTACCGGCTCTGTTTTTGCTTTTTTGAAGCAATCTAATAAAGAAGCTTGCCCGTATTTTACATTCATTTTTAAAAATAATTTAGTATTTTTTGTCTTTTTGACCAAAAATTATATTTTGGTCAATGACTATAGAATAAAATGGATCATGAAAATGTCTTTGATTTATAGTAGTGTTAATTCTCCCATCAAATACAGTTTTTGTGCTCTCAAGATTTAAGTAACTGTACAACTGCAATTCAATTTATTAATTTACTCTCATTGTGATATATTCATACAAAAACCGCTCTGCTGAGCGGTTTTCGTCTATTCTTACCTTTTGCTACAATACCCAGGTACGAATAGCATGGGCAACGCCAGATTCATCATTTGATTTGGTGATGTATTTGGCGATTTTTTTGAGTTCTGGATTTCCATTTTCCATAACAACGGGGTTCCCAACGACTTCCAGCATGGCGCGGTCATTTTCTTCGTCACCGATAGCCATGGTTTCATCTTTGGTCAATCCTAGTTTTTCAGCTAGGTGAGTAATGGCTGAGCCCTTGTCTATATTTTTTTTAAGGAGTTCGAGGTAGAAGGGAGCAGATTTGTTGATGGAGTAGCGTTCGTAAAATTCTGCTGGTATCTTTTCAATCGCAGCATCGAGAATCTCAGGTTCATCGATAAACATACATTTGACGATTTCCTTGTCAGCCATTTCTTCAGGAGTGCGGTAGAAAATAGGCATGCTGACGAGGGTTGATTCGTGCACCGTGTATTTTCCGATATTGCGATTGGCAGTATAGATACCGTCCTTGGTAATAGCGTGCATGTGGACACCGAGCTTGCGACTGAGAAATTCCATATCCAGATAATCCTCATAGGTCAAGGATTCGCTGATAATCTCCTGCCCAGTAGCAGTTTCTTGGACAAGGGCACCGTTGAAGGTTACCACATAGTCACCCTCGTCTCTCAACTGCAAGTCGTCCAGAAGTTTGGCAACGCCTGCGATAGGACGACCCGTTGCAATCACGACTTTGACGCCAGCTTGTTTGGCATCTTGGATGGCAGAAAAGACTTCCGGAGTGATTTCTTTTTTACTGTTAACTAGGGTACCATCGATATCGACGGCGATTAGTTTAATACTCATAAATTTCCTCTATTCGTTCTTATTTGGGGTAAAATGATCGTTCTCAATCAAGTGTAAAAATTGCTGGGTGATACTTGCGAAGATGCTGTTTTGTTCCAACATTTCTTTAGGGAAATAGAAACGATTGTCTCCATGGCGACTGCCAGCAAGGGATTGGACGATAGGAGACAGGCTAGAGAGTTCAGCCAGTTCACCATTTTTTTGTAAAATCTCAATCTGTGTCCGTGGATTTTCAGATTCGGGACGATAGATATCATAAGGGAGGTCAAAATTCTTATGAATAGCAGTATAGTAGTCTGGATCAAAACCGATTTCTTCAACCAGTTGTCTCATGGTTGCGAGTTGGTCTTGATCTTCTTGAGAAAAAGTAATGGATTTAAAGACCTTGCGGTTGACAAAACGTTGCGACAAGTCGGCTAGTATCTTGTCAGGACTGGTCATCCAGAGTTGGAAGTAGGTATTCATCACGCCATCATCCAGAGCTAGATAGTCAGACAAGGCCACATTTTTTTCAAAGAAAGGGAGGAGATGTGGAGAGGTGCGTGCAAAGAAGTCTTTGTCCTCCGGATAGAGTTCCTTGGCGCGTTTGAGAAGATTCTGTAGGAGAACTTCCATGGCCCGTGTTGCTGGGTGGAAATAAACCTGCATATACATCTGGTAACGACTGAGGACATAATCTTCGATGGCATGCATACCGTTTCGCTGAAAGGCGATGCCATTTTCGACAGGACGAATGACTCGAAGGATGCGAGTCAGGTCAAATTCCCCATAGGAAGCTCCTGTAAAATAGGAGTCGCGCAAGAGATAGTCCATGCGGTCTGCATCAATCTGACTGGAAATGAGTTGCACCACCTGCTTGTTGGGATAGGTATGGTCGATGACACTAGCCACCTTTTTGGGGAAATCAGGCGCTACTTGTAGCAGGACTTGGTGAATCTCTGTCTCAGGACTTTGGATAATTTCCTGAGTGATGGCTTCGTGGTCTGTATCAAAGAGATGTTCAAAAGTATGCGAGTAAGCCCCATGTCCAAGGTCGTGTAGGAGAGCAGCAGTCATGGTCAAGAGAGACTCAGCAGGATCCCATTCTTCAGGATATTTTTCTTCAAAAATCTCCGTGATACGTCGAGCAATCTCATAGACTCCCAAACAGTGGGAAAAGCGACTGTGCTCCCCACCGTGGAAGGTATAGCTGGAAGTCCCTAGCTGTTTGATACGGCGGAGACGTTGAAATTCTTTTGTATTGATCAAGTCATAGATGACCTGATTATTTACATGGATGTAGTTGTGAACTGGGTCACGGAATACTTTTTCGTTCATATGACCATTATAGCAAAATCCTGCTCTTTTTGGTAAAATAGTAGGACAAGAGACAAGAAAGAGGACCTGATGTGAAGATTCGAATGCGCAATACGATTCAGTTTGATGAACAGTTGGAAGTCATTGACCAGCTCTATGACGTGGAAGTGCGTGAAAAGGGCGATTATAGCTACCTGCTTTTCTACAATGAGGAAAAGGAAAAAGTGATTCTCAAGTTTCATGAAGAAGAACTGGTGATGACCCGTTTCTCGAGTCCCAAAACCATCATGCGTTTTCTAAAGGCTAGTGATAGTTTAGCCTATATTCCCACACCAATGGGGATGCAGGAATTTATCATTCAAACGAATCACTATAAATTGGATGGGCAAAAGATTGAGCTCGCCTATCAACTGCAAAATCAAGAGGGACAACCCTTTGCCAGCTATCAATTAGAAATTACTTGGGAATAAGAAAAAGGTTGGCGAATGCCAACCTTATTTGATATAGAGTTCTTGATTTTTTAGGACGATTTCACGAACACTTGCGAATTTCTTGAGTTTTTTAAGTTCTTCAGGATGGGTTACGAGAGTAATAACATAGCCCTCTTTACCCATGCGACCTGTGCGGCCAGCGCGGTGAGTGTAGGTTTCGATATCTCTAGGGACGTCGAAATTGACAACACATTCCAAGCTATCAATGTCGATACCACGAGCCAGAAGGTCAGTTGCAAGGAGCAGGGTTAGTTGCTTATCTTTGAATTTTTCTAGGATAACTTTTCTAAATTTAACGTTGACATCGCTAGCTAGTGAAACAGCTAAAACATCGCGATATTGTAATTTTTCCTCGGCGCTTCCAAGGTCTGACAAGCTGTTAAAGAAGACCAGTCCGCGGAAATCCTCTACATGAGCTAATTTTCGTAGCATGTCCACTCGGTGACGTTGGTCTACCTGCATGTAGAAGTGTTGGATGTTGTCCAGTTTTTGATCAGAGAGATCAATAGTGCGCGTGTTTGGTGCAATCTTTTCTTGGTCAAACTTGGTCGTCGCACTCATGTAGATGAGTTGATGGTCACGAGGTGCGTAGTGAGTGATTTTCTCGACAAAGTGTATCTGAGAATCATCGAGCAATTGGTCAAATTCATCTAGAATGATGGTTTCCACATTCATCATCTTGATTTTTTTCAATTTAATCAACTCAAAGATACGGCCAGGGGTTCCAATCAGAATTTCTGGTCCTTTTTTTAGGCGTTCAATCTGACGTTTCTGACTTGAACCTGATAGGAAGAGCTGAGCGGTCAAACCGATAGTCTCTGCCCAGGTTTTACATACGTCAAAAATCTGTCCAGCTAGTTCTGTATTTGGTGCTAGAATCAAGAGTTGCTGGGCTTTTTTCTTTTGTAGTCTGAGAAGGCTTGGTAGGAGGTAAGCGAGGGTCTTACCAGTTCCTGTTGGGCTTACTCCCAGGAGGTTTTCTCCAGCAAGAAGGGGCTCAAATAGTTGAGTTTGAATGGGGGTGAATTCTTGGAAACCAAGTTGGTCACTCAGTTCTTGCCATTCAGTCGGTAGTTTGGTTTTCATTTTTCTTCCTCAAATCTAATGCCAGCAGTCTGGCGCATAGTATATAGTAGCTCATGAACTGAACCTGCATCATCCAGACAGTTCTGGTAGAGCGTCTGGTCTGGTTGCTGGATCATCTGTGCAAATGCAGCAACTTCCTCAGTCATCGTATGAGGAGCTTGTTGGATAGGGAGTTGAACTTGATTTCCTTTGTGGTTAGTAAAAATAGCTGAGCGGACATGTTCAATCGTGCTGAGGGTCAAGGTTCCATCTGCTGTGTAAATCTCACAAGGAAGATTGGAAGTGATGTTTTTCCCAGCCTTGATATGAACTTGAAATTCTGGGTAGAAGAGGATACCGTCTCCATTTAGGTCAATGCTATTGTCAAGCTGTTGAGCTTGATAAGTCGCGCCCTGAGCCTTTCCAAAGAGGCGAATAGCAGCATAGAGAGGATAAATCCCCAAATCCATAAGAGCTCCACCAGCAAAACGATCTGAAAAGACATTTGGCGTCTGCCCATCTAACAAGTCCGGCATCTTGGATGAATACTTGGCATAATTGAAATCAGCTCCCAACACTTGCTTGTCTGCCAAAAAATTCTTGATAGTGGTAAAAGCTTCCTCGTGGTAATTACGAGCTGCCTCAAAGATAAAACAGTGTTTTTTCTCAGCTGTTTGTTTCAAATCTAGCCATTCTTGTGGCTGAGTGACAGCTGGCTTTTCAAGAATAACATGTTTACCCGCAGACAAGGCAGCTTGTGCCTGAGCAAAATGCAAGGAGTTTGGACTGGCGATATAGACTACATCAAAGGAAGACTGAAAGAAGTCTTCCAATTGATCAAAGAGTTGGATATCTTGATAACGAGAAGCAAAGGTTGCGGCAGTTTCTAGTTTTCTAGAGTAGACAGCAACCAGCTTGTATTCTCCGCTAGCATGGGCTGCTTCTATGAAATGATGGCTGATAGCCCCTGTTCCGATGACACCTAATTTTAGCATAAATACTCCTTTTCCGACTTTAAATCCTTCCTTCATTATAACATAGAAAAGAAGGACTATCCAACAGATGGTAAAAATTTTCAAATGGACTACGAATTTCTTGGAGAAAGTGGTACAATATTTAGATAAGTAGATGAAATGAAAAGGGGGAGAAAATGAGATTATTACCAATAAGAAAAATATCACGTCAGTCTAAAAGGCTAGCGCTTTTTTTGACTTTTTGCGCAGGATATGTAGATGCCTATACCTTTATTGTGCGAGGAAATACCCTGGTGGCAGGACAGACTGGGAATGTGGTTTTTCTATCAGTAGGACTCATTCAACACAATGTGTCAGATGCCAGTGCCAAAGTAATGACCTTGTTTTCCTTTATGATGGGTGTCTTTTTTCTGACATTGTATAAGGAAAAACTTCGAATTGTTAAAAAACCAATTTTGTCCTTGATTCCTCTTGCAGTCCTGTCCCTAATTATAGGTTTTGTGCCGCAAACTGTAGAGAATATCTATCTCGTACCGCCCTTGGCCTTTTGTATGGGATTGGTGACAACTGCTTTTGGAGAAGTGTCAGGTATTGCCTATAATAATGCTTTTATGACGGGGAATATCAAACGAACCATGTTGGCTTTTGGAGATTATTTCCGGACCAAGCATACGCCTTTTCTACGAGAGGGATTGATTTTTGTTAGCTTATTGAGTAGTTTTGTCTTCGGAGTTATTTTTTCAGCTTATTTGACGATTTACTATCAGGAGAAGACAATTCTAGGTATTCCTCTTATGATGAGTATCTTTTACTTCAGCATGCTTTTTGCTTCTTGGAGAAAAAAAGAAGAGAAAAAACTTAATTTTAATTGATTTTACTTGTAAGAAAAAAGAAGATATGCTATAATCGAAGAGTTGACTATGCACAGTCCTGTGCAACCGCACGAACATCGTTGCTCATCGTATACAAAATTTAAACTTTGTTATACTTAGAGCTCTTCTTTTAAGTGGTTCGTCCCACGATGCTAGGCGAGTCTTCACAAAAATACGGGGAAACCCTAAAAATCATAGGAGGTGCATAATGAGCACATACGCAATTATCAAAACTGGCGGAAAACAAGTTAAAGTTGAAGTTGGTCAAGCAGTTTACGTTGAAAAATTGAACGTTGAAGCTGGTCAAGAAGTTACTTTTAACGAAGTTGTTCTTGTTGGTGGTGAAAACACTGTTGTCGGAACTCCACTTGTTGCTGGAGCTACTGTAGTTGGAACTGTTGAAAAACAAGGAAAACAAAAGAAAGTTGTTACTTACAAGTACAAACCTAAAAAAGGTAGCCACCGTAAACAAGGTCACCGTCAACCATATACAAAAGTTGTCATCAACGCGATCAACGCTTAATTTTTAAGGAGAACACATGATACAAGCAGTCTTTGAGAGAGCCGAAGATGGCGAGCTGAGGAGTGCGGAAATTACTGGACACGCCGAAAGTGGCGAATACGGCTTAGATGTCGTGTGTGCATCGGTTTCTACGCTTGCCATTAACTTTATCAATTCCATTGAGAAATTTGCAGGCTGTGAACCAATCTTAGAATTAAACGAAGATGAAGGTGGTTATCTAAAGGTTGAAATACCAGCGGATCTTCCTTCGCACCAGAGAGAAATGACCCAGTTATTCTTCGAATCATTTTTCTTAGGTATGGCAAACTTATCGGAGAACTCTTCTGAGTTCGTCCAAACCAGAGTTATCACAGAAAACTAACACGGAGGAAAACATTATGTTAAAAATGACTCTTAACAACTTGCAACTTTTCGCCCACAAAAAAGGTGGAGGTTCTACATCAAACGGACGTGATTCACAAGCGAAACGTCTTGGAGCTAAAGCAGCTGACGGACAAACTGTAACAGGTGGATCAATCCTTTACCGTCAACGTGGTACACACATCTATCCAGGTGTAAACGTTGGACGTGGTGGGGACGATACTTTGTTCGCTAAAGTTGAAGGCGTAGTACGCTTTGAACGTAAAGGTCGCGATAAAAAACAAGTTTCTGTTTACCCAATCGCAAAATAAAAAGGTCCAGTGAACCTTTTTATCCCGAGCCTTGAAATGAAGAGGCGAGGAAGCTAGAAGTAGCATTAAATAAGGCTTTCCGAGATTTCGGAGAGCCTATTTTTTTGTTTTGATATCTATAATTCTTTGTTACTAGTGTAGATGAATTTTATGAGTGGCATTATTTTTCCTAGGTGGAAAATTTCTAAAATATGGTATAATGAACAGATAGAGAAGTTGGGGGTAGAAGATGAACATTCAACAATTACGCTATGTTGTGGCCATTGCCAATAGTGGTACTTTCCGAGAAGCTGCTGAAAAGATGTATGTCAGTCAGCCCAGTCTGTCTATTTCTGTGCGCGATTTGGAAAAAGAGTTAGGCTTTAAAATTTTCCGTCGGACGAGTTCAGGAACGTTTTTGACACGTCGCGGTATGGAATTTTATGAGAAAGCGCAAGAATTGGTCAAAGGATTTGATGTTTTTCAAAATCAGTATGCCAATCCTGAGGAAGAAAAGGATGAATTTTCCATTGCCAGTCAGCACTATGACTTCTTGCCACCAACCATTACGTCTTTTTCAGAGCGCTATCCTGACTACAAAAATTTCCGTATTTTTGAGTCTACCACAGTTCAAATTTTAGACGAAGTGGCCCAAGGGCATAGTGAGATTGGGATTATCTACCTCAACAATCAAAATAAAAAGGGCATCATGCAACGGGTTGAAAAGCTTGGTTTGGAAGTTATTGAACTAATTCCTTTTCAGACTCACATTTATCTTCGTGAAGGGCATCCTTTAGCACAGAAAGAGGAATTGGTCATGGAGGACTTAGCTGATTTACCAACCGTTCGGTTTACTCAGGAAAAGGATGAGTACCTATACTATTCAGAGAACTTTGTCGACACCAGCGCGAGCTCCCTGATGTTTAATGTGACGGACCGTGCTACTTTGAATGGTATTTTAGAGCGGACGGACGCCTATGCGACAGGTTCTGGATTTTTGGATAGTGACAGTGTCAATGGCATCACAGTCATTCGTCTCAAGGACAATCTAGATAACCGCATGGTCTATGTCAAACGGGAAGAAGTGGAGCTTAGCCAAGCTGGGACTCTTTTCGTAGAAGTCATGCAAGAATATTTTGATCAAAAGAGGAAATCATGAAAAAAAGAGGAATAGTAGCAGTCATTGTACTGCTTTTGATTGGGCTGGATCAGTGGGTTAAAGCCTATGTTGTCCAGCAGATTCCACTGGGTGAAGTTCGTTCGTGGATCCCCAATCTCGTTAGCTTGACCTATCTGCAAAATCGTGGGGCAGCCTTCTCCATGCTACAAGATCAGCAGTGGTTATTTGCTGTCATTACACTGGTCGTTATGGTAGGAGCCATTTGGTATTTACATAAACACATGGAGGATTCTCTCTGGCTAGTTTTCGGACTGACTTTGATAATAGCGGGAGGTCTGGGCAACTTTATTGACAGAATGAGTCAAGGTTTTGTGGTGGATATGTTTCACCTAGACTTTATCAACTTTGCGATTTTCAATGTTGCTGACAGCTATTTGACAGTTGGTGTGATTATTCTATTGATTGCAATGCTTAAAGAGGAAGTAAATGGAAATAAAAATTGAAACTGGTGGGCAACGTCTAGACAAGGCTCTGTCAGATCTGACAGAATTGTCACGCAGTCTCGCGAATGAACAAATCAAGGCTGGACAAGTTTTGGTGAATGGGCAAGCCAAGAAAGCCAAATACACTGTCCAAGAGGGGGATGTCGTCACTTATCACGTGCCAGAACCAGAGGTTTTAGAGTATGTGGCTGAGAATCTGCCGCTCGAGATCATCTACCAAGATGAGGACGTCGCCGTCGTTAACAAACCTCAAGGGATGGTGGTTCATCCGAGTGCTGGTCATACTAGCGGAACCTTGGTCAATGCCCTCATGTACCATATCAAGGACTTGTCAGGTATCAATGGAGTTCTCCGACCGGGTATCGTTCACCGCATTGACAAGGACACATCTGGTCTCCTTATGATTGCTAAGAATGATGAGGCGCATCTAGCACTTGCTCAAGAACTCAAGGACAAGAAGTCTCTACGTAAATACTGGGCGATTGTTCATGGCAATCTTCCCAATGATCGTGGTGTGATTGAAGCACCGATTGGCCGTAGTGAAAAAGACCGTAAGAAACAGGCTGTAACTGCTAAAGGGAAGCCTGCAGTGACCCGTTTTCACGTCTTGGAACGTTTTGGTGATTATAGCTTAGTGGAGTTGCAACTGGAAACAGGACGTACCCACCAAATCCGTGTTCATATGGCTTATATTGGCCATCCAGTCGCTGGTGATGAAGTCTATGGTCCTCGTAAGACTTTGAAAGGACATGGACAGTTTCTCCATGCTAAGACTCTAGGTTTTACCCATCCGAGAACAGGTGAAACCTTGGAGTTCACAGCAGATATTCCAGAGATTTTTAAAGAAACGCTGGAAAGATTGCGTAAAACTGAGAATAGATAAAAGAGTTGAGATGCCTTGTCTCAACCTTTTTCATTTCAAGTCTTTTCTATTTTAAAGTATTCATGTTATAATGGATAAATATGAAGAATCGGAGTGAGACTATGAAGTACAAACGAATCGTCTTTAAGGTAGGGACTTCCTCCTTGATAAATGAAGACGGGAGTTTATCAAGAAGTAAAGTAAAGGCAATTACCCAGCAATTGGCTATGTTGCATGAAGCTGGGTATGAGTCGATTTTAGTGTCATCTGGTGCAGTGGCGGCAGGTTTTGGAGCCTTAGGATTTAAAAAGCGTCCGACCAAGATTGCAGATAAACAAGCTTCAGCTGCAGTTGGTCAGGGACTTTTGTTGGAGGAATACACAACCAACCTCCTCATGCGCCAAATCGTTTCTGCACAAATCTTGCTGACACAGGATGATTTTGTAGATAAACGTCGCTATAAGAACGCCCACCAGGCCTTGTCTGTATTGCTTCATCGTGGTGCAATCCCCATCATCAACGAGAATGACAGTGTCGTTATTGATGAGCTCAAGGTCGGGGACAATGACACTCTGAGTGCCCAGGTAGCGGCGATGGTTCAAGCAGACCTTTTAGTTCTCTTGACTGATGTGGACGGTCTCTATACTGGCAATCCCAACTCAGATCCAACAGCCAAACGTTTGGAGAAAATCGAGACTATCAATCGTGAGATTATTGATATGGCTGGTGGAGCAGGTTCATCAAACGGTACTGGGGGTATGCTGACCAAAATCAAGGCTGCTACGATTGCTACGGAGTCAGGTGTGCCAGTCTATATTTGCTCCTCCTTGAAATCAGATGCCTTGATTGAGGCAGCTGAAGAAACTAGGGATGGTTCCTTCTTTGTTGCGCAAGAGAAGGGCCTTCGTACTCAGAAGCAATGGTTAGCCTTCTATGCTCAAAGTCAGGGAACGATTTGGGTAGATGGTGGAGCTGCAGAAGCACTTTCAAAAAACGGAAAAAGTCTCCTTTTATCAGGTGTGGTAGAAGTGGAAGGGAACTTCTCTTACCACGATATTGTCACAGTAGCAGATAAAGAAACAGGTCAATCTCTTGGAAAGGGACGTGTCCAATTTGGCGTCTCAGCTCTAGAAGATATGCTCCGTTCTCAAAAAGCTAAGGGAGTCTTGATTCACCGTGATGACTGGATTTCAATCACTCCTGAAATCCAGCTACTCTTTACAGAATTTTAGAGGTGAACGATGGTAAGTACACAAGAACAATTTGAACAGGTACAGGCTGTTAAGAAATCAATCAATACTGCCAGTGAAGCAGTGAAAAACCAAGCCTTGCTAGCCATGGCTGATCACTTGTTGGCAGCTACTGAGGGGATTCTAGAGGCCAATGCCCTCGATATGGCAGCGGCCAAAGGTAAAATCTCAGATGTTATGCTAGACCGTCTTTATTTGGATGAGGGACGTATAGAAGCGATGGCAAGAGGGATTCGTGAAGTGGTTGCTTTACCAGATCCTATTGGTGAGGTCCTAGAAACAAGTCAGCTTGAAAATGGCTTGGTTATTACTAAGAAGCGTGTGGCCATGGGGGTTATTGGGATTATCTATGAAAGCCGTCCGAATGTAACTTCTGATGCGGCTGCCTTGGCTCTCAAGAGTGGCAATGCGGTCGTTCTTCGTAGTGGCAAGGACGCCTACCAAACAGCCCATGCTATTGTCACAGCTCTGAAGAAGGGCTTGGAGACGACTACCATTCATCCTGATGTGATTCAACTAGTAGAAGATACCAGTCGTGAAAGTAGCTATGCTATGATGAAGGCCAAGGGCTATCTAGACCTTCTCATTCCTCGTGGAGGCGCTGGCTTGATCAATGCTGTTGTTGAAAATGCTATCGTGCCTGTTATTGAGACAGGAACTGGAATTGTTCATGTCTATGTAGATAAGGATGCAGACGAAGACAAGGCTCTATCTATCATCAACAATGCTAAAACCAGTCGTCCTTCTGTCTGCAATGCTATGGAAGTTTTGCTGGTTCATGAAGACAAGGCAGCGGATTTCCTTCCTCGCTTGGAGAAAGTTCTGGTTACAAGTCGCAAAGAAGCTGGACTGGAACCAATTCAATTTCGTTTGGATAGCACAGCAAGTCAGTTTGTTTCAGGTCGATTGGCTGAGGCACAAGACTTTGATACCGAGTTTTTAGACTATATCCTAGCGGTTAAGGTTGTGAGCAGTTTAGAAGAAGCGGTTGAGTATATTGAAGCTCACAGTACCCATCATTCGGATGCCATTGTGACAGAAAATGCTGAAGCTGCGGCTTTCTTTACAGAGCAAGTAGACTCTGCAGCGGTGTATGTCAATGCCTCAACGCGTTTCACTGATGGTGGGCAATTTGGTCTTGGATGTGAGATGGGCATTTCTACTCAGAAACTGCACGCGCGTGGGCCAATGGGCTTGAAAGAGTTGACCAGCTACAAGTATGTGGTTACTGGTAACGGACAGATAAGGGAGTAAGAGATGAAGGTTGGATTTATCGGTTTGGGGAATATGGGAGCTAGCTTGGCCAAGGCTGTTTTGCAGGCCAAGACGGGTGCTCAGATTCTCCTTGCCAATCGTAGTCAAGCAAAAGTAGATGCTTTCATCACTAATTTCGGCGGTCAGGCTTCCAGCAATGACGAAATCTTTGCAGAAGCAGATGTGATTTTTCTAGGAGTAAAGCCTGCTCAGTTTTCTGAACTGCTTGCTCAATACCAGACCATCCTTGAAAAACGAGAGAGTCTTCTTTTGATTTCTATGGCGGCTGGATTGACTTTGGAAGAACTGGCAAGTCTTATCCCAAGTCAACACCGAATCATTCGCATCATGCCCAATACTCCAGTGGCTATCGGCCAAGGAGTGATTAGTTATGCCATGTCAGCAAACTGTCTTGCTGAGGACAGGGAGCTCTTTTGTCAGCTTTTAGCCAAGGCTGGTCTTTTGGTTGAGCTGGGAGATGGCTTAATCGATGCGGCGACAGGTCTCGCAGGTTGTGGACCAGCTTTTGTCTATCTCTTTATCGAGGCTTTGGCAGATGCAGGTGTGCAGACAGGATTGCTCCGAGAAACGGCCTTGAAAATGGCAGCCCAAACAGTAGTCGGCGCTGGGCAAATGGTTCTCGAAAGTCAGCAACATCCTGGAGTTTTGAAAGACCAAGTTTGCAGTCCAGGTGGTTCGACTATCGCTGGTGTAGCACGTCTGGAAGAACATGCCTTTAGAGGTACAGTCATGGACGCAGTTCAGCAAGCTTACAAACGAACACAAGAATTAGGTAAATAAGAGGTGGCTTTGACTGCCTCTTTTATGGTGCATGAAATAAGAAGACAAAAAGATTGTCACAAACCCCTATTTTTTTGATAGAATAGAAGTAGTAAAAAAGAAATGAGTTAGACATGTCAAAAGGATTTTTAGTCTCTCTTGAGGGACCAGAGGGAGCAGGAAAGACCAGTGTTTTAGAGGCTCTGCTCCCAATTTTAGAGGAAAAAGGAATAGAGGTGCTGACGACCCGTGAGCCAGGTGGAGTCTTGATTGGGGAGAAGATTCGTCAAGTGATTTTGGATCCAAGTCATACTCAGATGGATCCTAAAACAGAACTCCTTCTCTATATCGCCAGTCGTAGACAGCACTTGGTGGAAAAAGTTCTTCCAGCACTTGAAGCTGGCAAGTTGGTCATTATGGACCGCTTCATCGATAGTTCTGTTGCTTATCAGGGATTTGGCCGTGGCTTGGATATCGATTCCATTGATTGGCTCAATCAATTTGCGACAGATGGCCTTAAACCTGATTTGACACTTTATTTTGACATTGAGGTGGAAGAAGGACTGGCTCGCATTGCTGCTAATAGTGACCGCGAGGTCAACCGTTTGGACTTGGAAGGCTTAGACTTGCACAAAAAAGTCCGTCAAGGTTATCTTTCTCTTCTGGACAAAGAAGGAAATCGCATGGTCAAGATTGATGCGAGTCTTCCTTTGGAGCAAGTTGTGGAAACAACCAAGGCTGTCTTATTTGATAGAATGGGCTTGGCTAAATGAAACAAGATCAACTAAAGGCTTGGCAGCCAGACCAGTTTGACCGCTTTGTCCGTATCCTAGAACAAGACCAGCTCAATCACGCCTATCTCTTTTCAGGTTTCTTTGGAAGCTTGGAAATGGCGCAGTTTTTGGCTAAGAGCCTCTTTTGTACGGATAAAGTAGGCGTTCTACCATGTGAGAAATGCCGAAACTGCAAGCTGATTGAGCAGGAAGAATTTCCTGATGTTACTTTAATCAAGCCAGTCAATCAGGTCATCAAGACAGAACGGATTCGGGAATTGGTGGGACAGTTTTCCCAAGCAGGGATTGAAAGTCAGCAACAGGTTTTTATTATAGAGCAGGCGGAAAAAATGCATCCCAACGCAGCTAATTCTCTGCTCAAGGTCATTGAAGAACCCCAGAGTGAAGTTTACATTTTCTTCTTGACCAGCGATGAGGAAAAGATGTTGCCGACTATCCGTAGTAGGACACAGATTTTCCACTTTAAAAAGCAGGAAGAGAAGCTCATCTTGCTCTTAGAACAAATGGGGCTTGTCAAGAAAAAAGCGACTCTCTTAGCCCAGTTTTGTCAATCACATGCTGAAGCAGAAAAACTGGCAAATCAGGCAAGTTTTTGGACCTTGGTGGAAGAGAGTGAACGCCTGCTGACCTGGTTATTAGCTAAGAAAAAAGAAAGTTATCTCCAAGTTGCTAAATTAGCCAGCTTGGCAGATGACAAGGAAAAACAAGATCAGGTCTTGCGAATCCTCGAAGTGCTCTGTGGACAGGATCTCTTGCAAGCAAGAATTCGACAGATTCTGCAAGATTTGCTAGAAGCTAGAAAAATGTGGCAAGCCAATGTTAGCTTTCAAAACGCCATGGAATACCTGGTCTTGAAAGAAATATAAACTCAAAATGAAGGATAAAGAAAGGAAAGGGCTGGTTTATGGATAAAAAAGAATTATTTGACGCGCTAGACGATTTTTCTCAACAGTTATTGGTGACCTTGGCCGATGTAGAAGCCATCAAGAAAAATCTCAAGAGCCTGGTAGAGGAAAATACAGCTCTTCGCTTGGAAAATAGTAAGTTGCGCGAACGCTTGGGCGAGGTGGAAGCAGATACTCCCGTCAAGGCTAAGCATGTTCGTGAAAGCGTCCGTCGGATCTATAAAGACGGTTTTCACGTATGTAATGATTTTTATGGACAACGCCGAGAGCAGGACGAAGAATGTATGTTCTGTGACGAGTTGTTATACAGGGAGTAGGCATGCAGATTCAAAAAAGTTTTAAGGGACAATCTCCCTATGGCAAGCTTTACCTAGTAGCAACGCCGATTGGCAATCTAGATGACATGACCTTTCGTGCCATCCAGACTTTGAAAGAGGTGGACTGGATTGCTGCTGAGGACACCCGTAACACGGGGCTTTTACTCAAGCATTTTGACATTTCGACCAAGCAGATTAGTTTTCATGAGCACAATGCTAAGGAAAAGATTCCTGACTTGATTAGTTTTCTGAAAGCGGGGCAAAGTATTGCTCAGGTTTCTGACGCGGGTCTGCCTAGTATCTCGGACCCTGGGCATGATTTGGTCAAGGCAGCTATTGAGGAAGAGATTTCAGTTGTCACAGTTCCGGGTGCCTCTGCAGGGATTTCTGCCTTGATTGCCAGTGGTTTAGCGCCACAGCCACATATCTTTTATGGTTTCTTACCAAGAAAATCAGGCCAGCAAAAGCAATTTTTCGACTTGAAAAAAAATTATCCAGAAACTCAGATTTTCTATGAATCACCCCACCGTGTATCAGATACATTGGAAAATATGCTAGAAGTCTACGGTGACCGCTCGGTGGTCTTGGTCAGGGAATTGACTAAAATCTATGAAGAATACCAACGAGGTACCATTTCTGAGTTATTAAAAAACATAGCTGAAACGCCACTCAAGGGAGAATGCCTTCTCATCGTTGAAGGCACCAGTCAGGATGTGGAAGAAAAGGACGAGGAGGACTTGTTTTCAGAAATCCAAGCTCGTATCCAGCAAGGTGTGAAAAAAAATCAAGCCATAAAGGAAGTTGCAAAACTCTACCAGTGGAATAAAAGCCAGCTTTACGCTGCCTACCATGATTGGGAAGAAAATCAAGAAAATGACTGAACAGGGAAGTTTGCCTTCTTCCCTTTTTTTGTTATACTAGTAAAAGAAAAATTAGAAAGATTTGTGGGTGTCAAACAGTCTAGTAGCTTGTTTTTATTTGAACTTAGTTTCCACCCAAAGAGGTATTAGTGTCGTGTCTCAATCTTATATCAATGTTATCGGAGCAGGTTTGGCAGGGTCTGAAGCTGCTTATCAAATTGCAGAACGTGGTATTCCAGTTAAACTCTATGAAATGCGTGGTGTCAAGTCAACACCCCAGCACAAAACAGACAATTTTGCTGAGTTAGTTTGTTCCAATTCCCTACGTGGGGATGCTTTGACAAATGCCGTTGGACTCCTCAAGGAAGAAATGCGCCGCTTGGGTTCTGTCATCTTGGAGTCTGCTGAGGCTACACGTGTTCCTGCGGGCGGTGCCCTTGCGGTGGACCGTGACGGTTTCTCCCAAATGGTGACCGAAAAAGTAGCCAACCACCCCTTGATTGAGGTGGTTCGTGATGAAATTACAGAATTGCCAACGGATGTTATTACAGTTGTCGCTACTGGTCCTTTGACTAGTGATGCCTTAGCTGAAAAGATTCATGCCCTTAATGATGGGGATGGATTCTATTTCTACGATGCGGCGGCGCCGATTATCGATGTCAATACCATCGATATGAGCAAGGTCTATCTCAAGTCTCGTTATGACAAGGGAGAAGCAGCCTACCTCAATGCCCCTATGACCAAGCAAGAATTTATGGATTTCCATGAAGCATTGGTCAATGCGGAAGAAGCACCTCTGAATTCTTTCGAAAAAGAAAAGTACTTTGAAGGTTGTATGCCTATCGAAGTCATGGCTAAGCGTGGCATTAAAACCATGCTTTATGGTCCGATGAAGCCAGTTGGTCTGGAGTATCCAGATGATTACACAGGACCTCGTGATGGCGAATTTAAAACACCTTATGCAGTTGTCCAGCTTCGTCAGGACAATGCGGCTGGTAGCCTCTACAATATCGTCGGTTTCCAGACCCACCTCAAATGGGGAGAGCAAAAGCGTGTTTTCCAAATGATTCCAGGTCTTGAAAATGCGGAGTTTGTTCGTTATGGGGTCATGCACCGTAATTCTTATATGGATTCACCGAACTTGCTAGAACAAACCTATCGTTCTAAGAAGCAGCCTAACCTCTTCTTTGCTGGTCAGATGACGGGTGTAGAAGGCTATGTTGAGTCAGCAGCTTCAGGCTTGGTTGCAGGTATTAACGCTGCTCGCCTCTTTAAGGGTGAAAGTGAAGCTATCTTCCCAGAGACCACAGCAATCGGAAGTCTGGCTCATTACATCACCCATGCGGACAGCAAACATTTCCAACCGATGAATGTCAATTTTGGGATTATCAAGGAGTTGGAAGGAGAGCGTATCCGTGATAAAAAAGCTCGTTATGAAAAAATTGCAGAGCGTGCTCTTAGCGACTTAGAGGAATTTTTAACGGTCTAATTTTTTTGAAAGAATTGCTCATGATACTATAAAAATCTTAGAAATTGTGATAAAATAGGTAGAATAAAAAAAGGAGAGTAAAAATGGCGAATCCCAAGTATAAACGTATTTTAATCAAG
This sequence comes from Streptococcus oralis, assembly GCF_026782235.1. GTDB lineage: Bacteria > Bacillota > Bacilli > Lactobacillales > Streptococcaceae > Streptococcus > Streptococcus oralis_CC. Next base: position 165,152 of record NZ_JAKUWE010000003.1, read on the forward strand.
TTATCAGGTGAAGCCCTTGCCGGTGAACGTGGCGTAGGGATTGATATCCAAACAGTTCAAACAATCGCAAAAGAGATTCAAGAAGTTCATAGTCTAGGGATAGAAATTGCCCTTGTTATTGGTGGAGGAAATCTCTGGCGTGGAGAACCTGCTGCAGAAGCAGGAATGGACCGTGTTCAGGCCGATTACACTGGAATGCTTGGGACCGTTATGAATGCTCTTGTGATGGCAGATTCATTGCAACAAGTTGGTGTCGATACGCGTGTGCAAACAGCCATTGCTATGCAACAAGTGGCAGAACCTTACGTACGTGGACGTGCCCTTCGTCATCTTGAAAAAGGCCGTATCGTTATCTTTGGTGCCGGAATTGGTTCACCTTACTTCTCAACCGATACAACAGCGGCTCTTCGTGCAGCTGAAATCGAAGCAGATGCCATTCTTATGGCTAAAAATGGCGTAGATGGTGTTTACAATGCCGATCCTAAGAAAGACAAGACAGCCGTTAAGTTTGAAGAATTGACCCACCGTGACGTTATCAATAAAGGTCTTCGTATCATGGACTCAACAGCTTCAACCCTCTCTATGGATAATGACATTGACTTGGTGGTCTTCAATATGAACCAACCAGGCAACATCAAACGTGTCGTATTTGGTGAAAATATCGGAACAACAGTTTCAAACAATATCGAAGAAAAGGAATAGGAAAGATTATGGCTAACTCAATTATTGAAAAAGCGAAAGAAAGAATGACCCAGTCTCACCACTCACTTGCTCGTGAATTTGGAGGTATCCGTGCCGGCCGTGCCAATGCAAGCTTGCTGGACCGTATCCGCGTAGAATACTATGGAGTAGAAACTCCTCTTAACCAAATCGCTTCTATCACCATTCCAGAAGCGCGTGTTTTGTTGGTAACACCATTTGACAAGTCTTCATTGAAAGACATCGAACGCGCCTTGAACGCTTCAGACCTTGGTATTACACCAGCTAACGACGGCTCTGTGATCCGCTTGGTTATCCCAGCTCTTACAGAAGAAACTCGTCGTGACCTTGCCAAGGAAGTGAAGAAAGTCGGTGAAAATGCTAAAGTTGCTATCCGTAATATCCGTCGTGATGCTATGGACGAAGCTAAGAAACAAGAAAAAGCAAAAGAAATCACTGAAGATGAATTGAAGACACTTGAAAAAGATATTCAAAAAGTAACAGACGATGCTGTCAAACACATCGACGACATGACTGCCAACAAAGAAAAAGAACTCTTGGAAGTCTAAAAATAAACAGAAAAACTCAGTTAGCATTGCTGGCTGAGTTTTATTCGAAAGAAGGAAATATGAATACAAATCTTGCAAGCTTTATCGTTGGACTCATAATCGATGAAAATGACCGTTTTTACTTTGTGCAAAAGGATGGTCAAACCTATGCTCTTGCTAAGGAAGAAGGTCAACATTCGGTAGGTGATACGGTCAAAGGTTTTGCCTACACGGATATGAAGCAAAAACTCCGCTTGACCACTCTAGAAGTGACTGCCACTCAGGACCAATTTGGTTGGGGAACGGTAACAGAAGTTCGTAAGGACTTGGGTGTCTTTGTCGATACCGGTCTACCTGATAAAGAAATCGTTGTGTCACTCGATATCCTCCCTGAGCTCAAGGAACTCTGGCCTAAGAAAGGTGACAAACTCTACATCCGTCTTGAAGTGGACAAGAAAGACCGAATCTGGGGACTTTTGGCGTATCAGGAAGACTTCCAACGTCTGGCTCGTCCTGCCTACAACAACATGCAGAACCAAAACTGGCCTGCAATCGTTTATCGTCTTAAGTTATCAGGAACTTTTGTCTATCTACCAGAAAACAACATGCTTGGATTTATCCATCCTAGTGAGCGCTATTCAGAGCCACGTTTGGGACAAGTATTAGATGCGCGTGTCGTTGGTTTCCGCGAGGTTGACCGCACTCTGAACCTATCCCTCAAACCACGTTCCTTTGAAATGTTGGAAAATGATGCCCAGATGATTTTGACTTACTTGGAAAGCAATGGCGGTTTCATGACCTTGAATGATAAGTCATCCCCTGAGGATATCAAGGTAACCTTTGGCATTTCTAAAGGTCAGTTCAAGAAAGCACTCGGAGGTTTGATGAAAGCTGGCAAAATCAAGCAAGACCAGTTTGGGACAGAGTTGATTTAAACCTTATAGACATGATAAAGAAACTTGAAGAAATGAGTTTAGAGGAACTCTGGCAACTTTTTCCTATTTTTCTAGTAGAGCACAGGTCAGAGTGGAAAGACTGGTATGAATCGGAAAAAGCAAATCTGAAAAAATATTGGGTGCAAATCTTATTAAAAGAATAGAACATATCGGTAGCACTACTATCCCTAATATTTGGGCCAAAAATATCGTCGATATTCTGCTAGAAGTAGGTAGAATAGAGGATTTAGCAAGAGTTAGGGATTTATTGGTGAAGAATGGTTGGCTAGTGATGTCGGAGAGTCCTAACAGGATTTCGCTAAATAAAGGATACACAGAGCAGGGATTTGCTGAGAAAGTTTTTCATTTACATTTGCGAATGACGGGAGATCATGACGAGATTTATTTTAGAGATTATCTCTGCCAGCATCCAGATATTGCCCAAGCGTATCAGGAATTAAAACTCAGTTTGTGGAAACAATTTGAACACAATCGAGACGCCTATACAGATGCTAAAACAGATTTTATAAACCACTACGTATCAAAGGCTAAGTCCAGTAATTTTCAAGAATCAGAAAAGTGTCATCAAAAAACTCTTGATAGGAGAAAGAATTGAGAAAATCATTTTACACTTGGCTCATGACTGAGCGCAATCCTAAAAGTAATAGCCCTAAAGCCATCTTGGCAGATCTCGCTTTTGAGGAGTCAGCCTTTCCAAAACACACGGATGATTTTGATGAGGTGAGTCGCTTTTTGGAGGAGCATGCCAGTTTCTCTTTTAACCTAGGAGATTTTGATGCCATCTGGCAAGAATACTTAGAACACTAGAGACAATGAGATGAGGCTAGTATTTTATTGTTCTCTTTGCTATAATAAAAAGAAATAAACGGATTAGAGAGGTTCTTTATTTGAAGGAACATTCAATAGACATTCAACTGAGTCATCCAGATGACCTGTTTCATCTTTTTGGTTCCAATGAGCGCCATCTTCGTTTGATGGAAGAAGAGCTCGATGTGGTGATTCATGCTCGTACGGAGATTGTCCAGGTTTTGGGCGAAGAGACTGCCTGTGAGGAAGCCCGTCAGGTTATCCAAGCCTTGATGGTTTTGGTCAACCGTGGGATGACCGTTGGTACGCCAGATGTGGTGACGGCTATTAGCATGGTCAAAAACGATGAAATTGATAAGTTTGTCGCCCTTTACGAAGAAGAAATTATTAAGGACAATACAGGGAAGCCTATCCGTGTCAAAACACTGGGTCAAAAACTTTATGTGGACAGTGTCAAACAGCATGATGTGACCTTTGGAATCGGGCCTGCAGGGACAGGGAAGACCTTTCTTGCAGTGACCTTGGCAGTGACAGCCCTTAAACGCGGGCAAGTCAAGCGGATTATTCTGACTCGACCAGCAGTCGAAGCAGGTGAGAGTCTTGGATTTCTTCCGGGAGATCTCAAGGAGAAGGTAGATCCTTATCTTCGACCAGTTTATGATGCCTTGTATCAGATTCTTGGCAAAGACCAAACGACTCGTCTCATGGAGCGTGAAATTATCGAAATTGCGCCCCTTGCCTACATGCGTGGTCGGACCTTGGGCGATGCTTTTGTCATTCTCGATGAGGCACAAAATACGACTATCATGCAGATGAAGATGTTCTTGACGCGTTTAGGTTTTAATTCTAAGATGATTGTCAATGGAGATATCAGTCAGATTGACCTGCCACGTAATGTCAAGTCCGGTTTGATTGATGCCCAAGAAAAGCTTAAGAACATTCACCAAATCGACTTTGTTCATTTTTCAGCCAAGGATGTGGTTCGTCATCCAGTTGTCGCTCAGATTATCCGAGCTTATGAACCAGCTCCAGTTAAGGTTGAAGAAAAGAAGGAAGAAACAGAATAGTAAAAAAAGCAGTTCAGATGTGAACTGCTCTTTTTTAATGAGTGTCTAGCTTTAAACAAGTTCGTCGATAGAAGTATGATCTTTATTGAGACCTTGAGCAACTGGGAGGCTGGTCAAGTAACCTTGATAAGTGGTCACACCTTGACGTAAGCCTTCGTCTTCAGAGATTGCTTGTGCGAATCCTTTGTCAGCCAATGCTTCGATATAAGGAAGAGTGACATTGGTTAGGGCGATAGTAGAAGTACGGGCGACCGCACCAGGGATATTGGCAACGGCATAGTGGAGAACACCATGTTTTTCATAGACAGGTTCATCGTGCGTTGTCACACGGTCAGCTGTCTCGATAACGCCACCTTGGTCAACAGCAACGTCAACAATGACAGAGCCTGGACGCATTTGTTTGACCATCTCATCTGTCACCAATTTTGGTGCTTTGGCACCAGGGATAAGAACTGCACCAATCACCACATCAGCATCTCTCACACTTGCTTCGATGTTGAATGAATTAGACATAAGAGTTTGAATTTGATTTCCAAAGACTTCTTCTAGAGCTGAGAGACGCTTAGCACTGATATCTAAAATAGTCACTTGAGCACCAAGACCAAGGGCAATGCGGGCAGCATGTGTACCGACGACACCACCACCGATGATGGTTACTTTTCCTTTTGGAACGCCTGGTACACCACCTAGTAAGACACCAGAACCACCAGCTTGCTTAGTAAGGAAGTGGGCTCCGATTTGAACAGCCATACGACCTGCAACCTCACTCATAGGAACAAGGAGCGGTAGTTGTCCTTGATTATCACGAACAGTTTCATAGGCAATTCCTGTTGTTTTGGCTGCTAGCATGGCATCTGCTAATTCTGGAGCAGCGGCCATGTGCAAGTAGGTGAAGAGGAGAAGATCATTACGCAAATAACCGTATTCAGAAGCTAGTGGTTCTTTTACTTTCACGACTAATTCGGCAGCCCAGGCTTCAGCAGCAGTAGCGACAATCTCAGCTCCTTGCTTTTGATAGTCAGCATCAGTAAATCCTGAACCGAGACCAGCATTTGTTTCGATGAGGACGCGATGTCCACGGCTGACTAAATTGTGGACGCCAGCAGGAGTGAGGGCAACGCGGTTTTCGTTATTTTTAATTTCTTTTGGAATTCCGATTAACATAGAGATAACCTACCTTTCAATTAACGGTATTGCTTTAGTTGTCACATTCCAGTTCATAAATCAAAAATGTGATGGTTTTATTGTATATGAAACCGCTTCAAAAATCAAGAAAAACTTGTCATCCAAATTTATTTATGCTAGACTAGTGAGAATCAAGCTCTAATGGAGGAAAAAGTATGGAATCAATATTTGTGAAATTTGCCCAGTATCCATCTATAGAAACGGAGCGTTTATTGCTCCGACCTGTAACTTTGGACGATGCAGAAGCTATGTTTGAGTATGCCTCAGACAGAGAAAATACACGCTATACTTTTCCAACAAATCAAAGCCTAGAAGAGACCAAGAACAACATCTCTCAGTTCTACTTGGCTAGTCCCTTGGGACGGTGGGGAATCGAACTAAAAAGCACTGGCCAGTTTATCGGAACCATTGATTTGCACAAGATTGATCCTATTCTTAAGAAGGCAGCTATTGGCTACATTATCAATAAAAAATATTGGAATCAAGGATTGACGACAGAAGCCAATCGTGCCGTGATTGAACTGGCTTTTGAGAAGATTGGAATGAACAAGTTGACCGCTCTTCACGATAAAGACAATCCCGCATCAGGAAAGGTCATGGAGAAATCAGGTATGCGCTTTTCCCACGAAGAACCATATGCCAGAATGGATAATAAAGAACCAGGTCGAATTATCACAAGGGTTCATTATGTCTTGACTAATGAAGACTATTTTACAAATAAATAAGCAGTTGAAAAGAAATTTTCGACTGTTTTTTCTTCCTCTTACGAATAACTTAAGAGAGGAGAAAATATGGAAGCAATTATCGAGAAAATCAAAGAGTATAAAATCATTGTCATCTGTGCTGGTTTGGGTTTGGCCTTGGGCGCATTTTTCCTACTAAAGCCAACTACACAGACACCCGTCACAGAAACAAATTTGCAGACTGAAGTCGCAGCTGTTTCAAAGGATTCATCGTCTGAAAAAGAAATGAAGAAGGAAGAAAAGGACGAATCTCCTGAACAAGATCTGATTACGGTAGATGTCAAAGGTGCTGTTAAATCGCCAGGGATTTATGATTTGCCAGTAGGAAGTCGAGTTCATGATGCCGTTCAGAAAGCTGGTGGATTGACAGAGGAAGCAGATAGTAAATCGCTCAATCTCGCTCAGAAAGTCAGTGACGAGGCTCTTGTCTATGTTCCAACTAAGGGAGAAGAAGCGGCTAGTCAGCAGGCTGCCTCTGGAACGTCTCCTTCGACAAGTAAAGAAAAGAAGATCAACCTTAATAAAGCTAGTCTGGAAGAACTAAAACAGGTCAAAGGCTTGGGAGGAAAGCGAGCACAGGATATTATCGACCATCGTGAGGCAAATGGTAAATTCAAGTCGGTAGATGAATTAAAGAAGGTCTCTGGTATTGGCGCTAAGACCATAGAAAAGCTAAAAGATTATGTCACAGTGGATTAAGAATTTCCCAATTCCCCTAATCTATCTGAGCTTTCTGTTACTCTGGCTTTACTATGCCATTTTAGGAGCGTCTTATCTCTCACTGCTAGGTTTTGTTTTTTTGCTTGTCTGTCTCTTTTTCCAATTTCCTTGGAAATCGGCTGGTAAAGTTCTAGCGATTTGTGGAGTTTTTGGATTTTGTTTTTTGTTTCAAAACTGGCAACAGACACAAGCTAGTCAGAACCTAGTGGATTCTGTTGAAAGGGTACGGATTTTACCAGATACCATCAAAGTCAATGGAGACAGTCTGTCCTTTCGGGGCAAGGCTGAGGGTCGCACCTTCCAAGTTTACTATAAACTCCAGTCTGAGGAGGAGAAAGAGTTCTTTCAGACCTTAACAGACCTTCACGAGATAGAGCTAGAAGGAACAGTCTCTGAGCCAGAAGGGCAGAGAAATTTTGGCGGATTTGACTACCGAGCCTATCTGAAGACTCAGGGGATTTACCAGACACTGACTATCAAGAGCATCCAGTCACTTAAAAAGGTTAGCAGTTGGGATATAGGAGAAAATCTGTCTAGTTTACGTCGAAAGGTAGTAGTTTGGATCAAGACGCACTTTCCAGATCCTATGCGCAACTATATGACAGGGCTCTTGCTTGGACATCTAGATACGGATTTCGAGGAGATGAATGAGCTCTATTCCAGTCTTGGAATTATCCATCTATTTGCCTTGTCAGGTATGCAGGTGGGCTTCTTTATGGATGCCTTTAAGAAACTCCTCTTACGATTGGGCTTGACCCAAGAAAAGTTGAAGTGGCTGACTTATCCCTTTTCTCTTATCTATGCTGGTTTGACAGGATTTTCAGCATCGGTCATTCGCAGTCTCTTGCAAAAGTTACTGGCCCAACATGGCTACAAGGGGTTGGATAATTTTGCCTTGACGGTCCTTGTCCTTTTTATCATTATGCCAAACTTTTTCCTAACTGCAGGAGGGGTCTTGTCCTGCGCTTACGCTTTTATCTTGACCATGACTAGCAAAGAAGGCGATGGGATCAAGGCTGTTGCCAGAGAAAGTTTGGTCATTTCTTTGGGAATATTGCCCATTCTATCCTTTTATTTTGCAGAATTTCAGCCTTGGTCTATTCTTTTGACCTTTGTCTTTTCCTTTCTGTTTGATGTGGTATTTTTACCGCTTTTGTCCATCTTATTCATTCTGTCTTTTGTTTACCCAGTCACTCAGTTTAACTTTGTCTTTGAGTGGTTGGAGGGCGTCATTCGCTTGGTATCGCAGCTGGCAAGCAGGCCTCTGGTATTTGGTCAACCCAACGCATGGCTGTTGATTCTACTGTTAGTTTCATTAGCCTTGGTCTATGATATGAGGAAAAATATCAAAAGACTAGCAGGATTCAGTCTCTTTGTCGTAGGGCTCTTTTTCTTAACCAAGCATCCTCTGGAAAATGAAATTACCATGCTAGATGTTGGGCAAGGGGAGAGTATTTTCCTACGGGATGTAACTGGTAAAACAATTCTCATAGATGTAGGAGGTAAAGCAGAATCTGACAAGAAAATTCAAGCTTGGCAAGAAAAGTCGACGACCAGCAAAGCCCAACGTACCTTGATTCCCTATCTAAAAAGTCGAGGAGTAGCCAAGATTGACCAGCTAGTTTTGACCAATACAGACAAGGAGCATGTTGGAGATTTGCTGGAAGTGACCAAGGCTTTCCATGTCGGGGAGATTTTAGTATCAAAAGGAAGTTTGACACAGAAGGATTTTGTGGCAGAATTAGAAGCAAGCCAAACCGAGGTGCGCAGTGTAACTGCAGGGGAGAACTTGCCGATTTTTGGCAGTTACTTAGAAGTTCTATCTCCAAGGCAGATTGGAGATGGGGATCGTGATGGTTCCCTGGTTCTTTATGGAAAACTCTTGGATAAGCACTTTCTCTTCACAGGAAATTTGAAAGAGAAGGGAGAGAAGGACTTGCTGAAGCACTATCCAGACTTGAAGGTGGATGTTTTGAAAGCTGGCCAGCATGGTGCTAAAACCTCATCAAATCCAGTTTTTCTAGAAAAACTCAAACCAGAAATTACTCTTATTTCAGTTGGGAAGAGCAATCGTGCGAAACTCCCCCATCAGGAAAGCTTGACACGACTAGAATCCATCAAGAGTAAGATTTACCGAACAGACCAGCAAGGAGCTATCCGCTTTAAAGGGTGGAATAGTTGGCGAATTGAAACGGTTCGATAAAATAGACAAACTTTTCGAAAAATTGACTTTTTATCTTGACAAGGAATAGAAAACTTGGTATCATATAAAAGTTGAGAAAAGCAGAAGTGAGAGCTTCTCGCCTTGTGACATCAAGTTGCCTGGCCCTACGGATGAAAAGTTTCTAAGAAACGCTATCATAACGTGCGGGCTTGTATCATTACGAGTCCGCTATTGTTTTTCTCTAATAATAAAAAAGAGGTGAAAACCATAGCAAAGCAAGACTTATTCATCAATGATGAAATTCGTGTACGTGAAGTTCGCTTGATCGGTCTTGAGGGAGAACAGCTAGGCATCAAGCCACTCAGCGAAGCGCAAGCATTGGCTGATAGTGCAAATGTTGACTTAGTATTGATTCAACCCCAAGCAAAACCTCCTGTTGCTAAAATTATGGACTACGGTAAGTTCAAATTTGAGTACCAGAAAAAGCAAAAAGAACAACGTAAAAAACAAAGTGTTGTTACTGTGAAAGAAGTTCGTCTGAGTCCAACTATTGACAAGGGTGACTTTGACACAAAACTTCGCAATGCACGCAAGTTCCTTGAAAAAGGAAATAAAGTTAAGGTATCCATTCGCTTTAAAGGGCGTATGATCACCCATAAAGAGATTGGTGCAAAAGTTTTAGCCGAGTTTGCTGAAGCAACACAAGATATTGCGATCATCGAACAACGAGCTAAGATGGATGGACGCCAAATGTTCATGCAGTTGGCGCCAGCAACTGACAAAAAATAATTGTCAGAAAGTTAAATAAAGGAGAAAAAATCATGCCAAAACAAAAAACACACCGCGCATCAGCTAAACGTTTCAAACGTACAGGTTCTGGTGGACTTAAACGTTTCCGTGCTTACACTTCTCACCGTTTCCACGGAAAAACTAAGAAACAACGTCGTCATCTTCGTAAAGCATCTATGGTGCATTCAGGAGATTTCAAACGTATCAAAGCAATGCTTACTCGCTTGAAATAATAGCCTAACAGTAAGTAAACAATTCTAGGAAATATTTGGAGGAAATAAAACATGGCACGTGTTAAAGGTGGCGTTGTATCACGCAAACGTCGTAAACGTATTCTTAAATTAGCAAAAGGTTACTATGGAGCTAAACACATCTTGTTCCGTACTGCAAAAGAACAAGTAATGAACTCTTACTACTATGCATACCGTGACCGTCGTCAGAAAAAACGTGACTTCCGCAAATTGTGGATCACTCGTATCAACGCGGCAGCTCGTTTGAACGGACTTTCATACTCACAATTGATGCATGGTTTGAAATTGGCTGAGATCGAAGTTAACCGTAAAATGCTTGCTGACTTGGCTGTTAACGATGCAGCAGCTTTCACAGCTCTTGCAGATGCAGCTAAAGCAAAACTTGGTAAATAATAGTTGATAAGACTGGAACAGGATTGTCCCAGTCTTTTTAAAAATAAAGGAGAATATATGGCTTCGAAAATGTTACACACTTGCTTGCGAGTAGAAAACCTTGAAAAATCAATCGCATTTTATCAAGATGCTTTTGGTTTTAAAGAATTGCGTCGCAGAGATTTTCCAGATCATGCTTTCACCATTGTCTATCTAGGACTTGATGGTGATGACTATGAGTTGGAGTTGACCTATAACTACGATCACGGTCCTTACGTGGTGGGAGATGGCTTTGCCCATATCGCTCTCAGCACACCTGACCTTGAGGCCCTACATCAAGAACATAGCGCTAAAGGCTATGAGGTTACAGCACCTAATGGACTTCCAGGAACTGCACCAAACTATTACTTTGTCAAGGATCCTGATGGCTACAAGGTCGAAGTCATTCGTGAAAAATAATCCCATGAAGTCAAGTAGAATGTTCGTTTTCTACTTGACTTTTTTTCTTTGAAAGAGTATACTAATACAAATTTAACCTTTAAGGGGAGTCCAGAGAGACTCACAAGGTGTCAGATAAAAGGGATAGGGAACTCTCTGTGGGGACTTTTTAAGTGTGCGCATGAATTCTAACCTAACCTAACCTGAGGCCTTGCACTAGCAAGGTCTTTTCTTTATCTGCTCCCCTTAAAATTTAAGGAGGAAGAACCATGAATCCCACATGTAAGAAGCGTTTGGGTGCCATTCGTTTGGAAACCATGAAGGTGGTTTCTCAGGAGGAAATCGCGCCAGCAATCTTTGAATTAGTTCTAGAAGGGGAGATGGTTGAAGCCATGCGAGCTGGCCAATTTCTCCATCTGCGCGTGCCTGATGACGCCCATCTCTTGCGCCGTCCTATTTCAATTTCGTCTATTGACAAGGCAAACAAGCAGTGTCACCTCATTTATCGGATTGAGGGGGCTGGGACCGCTATTTTTTCAACTTTAAGTCAGGGAGATACTCTTGATGTGATGGGGCCTCAGGGAAATGGTTTTGACTTGTCTGACCTAGACCACCAGAGTCAAGTTCTCCTCGTTGGTGGTGGGATTGGTGTTCCGCCCTTGCTCGAAGTAGCCAAGGAATTGCATGCGCGTGGTGTGACAGTAGTGACGGTCCTCGGTTTTGCGACTAAGGATGCTGTTATTCTCGAAACCGAATTGGCCCAATATGGTCAGGTTTTTGTAACGACAGATGATGCTTCTTATGGTATCAAGGGAAATGTGTCAGTCGTCATCAATGATTTAGACAGTCAATTTGATGCTGTTTACTCATGTGGAGCGCCTGGAATGATGAAGTACATCAATCAAAAATTTTATAATCACCCAAGAGCCTATTTATCTCTAGAATCTCGTATGGCTTGTGGGATGGGGGCTTGCTATGCCTGTGTCCTAAAAGTGCCAGATAGTGAGACTGTCAGCCAACGTGTCTGTGAAGATGGCCCTGTTTTCCGCACAGGAACAGTTATATTGTAAGGAGAAAATTATGACTAACAAACGTTTACAAGTTTCTCTACCAGGATTGGATTTGAAAAATCCGATCATTCCAGCATCAGGCTGTTTTGGTTTTGGCCAAGAGTATGCTAAGTACTATGATTTAGAGCTTTTAGGCTCTATTATGATTAAGGCAACGACACTTGAACCACGTTTTGGAAATCCAACTCCCAGGGTGGCAGAAACACCTGCTGGTATGCTCAATGCAATCGGTTTGCAAAATCCTGGTTTAGAAGCTGTTTTAGCTGAAAAACTGCCTTGGTTGGAAAGAGAATATCCAACACTTCCTATCATCGCTAATGTAGCTGGCTTTTCAAAACAAGAGTACGCTGCCGTTTCTCAGGGGATTTCCAAGGCAGCCAATGTAAAAGCTATCGAGCTCAATATCTCCTGCCCCAACGTAGATCACGGCAATCATGGACTTTTGATTGGGCAAGATCCTGATCTAGCTTATGAAGTGGTAAAGGCAGCTGTGGAAGCCTCTGATGTGCCAGTTTATGTTAAGTTAACCCCTAGCGTGACGGATATTGTCACCGTCGCAAAAGCAGCAGAGGATGCAGGGGCAAGTGGCTTAACCATGATCAATACTCTAGTCGGTATGCGCTTTGACCTTAAAACCAGAAAACCAATCCTAGCCAATGGAACAGGTGGGATGTCTGGTCCAGCAGTCTTTCCAGTAGCGCTCAAACTCATCCGTCAAGTCGCCCAAACAACAGACCTGCCCATCATTGGAATGGGAGGAGTAGATTCGGCAGAAGCTGCTTTAGAAATGTATCTGGCTGGAGCGTCTGCCATCGGTGTTGGAACAGCCAACTTTACCAATCCTTATGCCTGTCCTGATATCATCGAACATCTACCAAAAGTCATGGATAAATATGGCATTAGCAGCTTGGAAGATCTCCGTCAGGAAGTCAAAGCCAGTCTGAGATAAGCTAGACACCCCTTATCGTCAACAAGACACAGAATCTTCATCAATTTGTAATATTTCCGTTGGTTAGCTATGTTACAATAGGGTTTAGAAAACGTTATTGGAGCATTTAAATGAAACGATGGAAAGTGGCCCTAGTAAGTGCCGGCTTATTGGGGTGTTTTTTTACTGTAGTAGAAACAGCAAAAGCCGAAGAAGGTACTTGGCAAGGAAAGACCTACCTCAAAGCTGATGGAAAACAAGTAACCAACCAATGGATCTTTGACCAAACGTATCAGAATTGGTTTTATCTTAAGGCTGATGGACAACGTGCAGAAAACGGCTGGCTGACTGTTGGTGATAAGGATTACTATTTTAACGAAGCTGGAAAATTAGCTACAAAAACGTGGATTAACCAGTACTATGTAGCTGAAAGTGGTGCTAGGGTCAAGAATCAATGGGTGTTTGACCAAGAAAACCAATCCTGGTATTATCTCAAGTCTGATGGTCAAAAAGCTCAAAATGAGTGGATCCAACAAGGTCAGGAAAAATATTACCTTAAAGAAGATGGGAAAATGGCCAAAGATGAGTGGGTCACTCAAGGTGGAAACCAATACTACGTTAATTCTCAAGGTAAAATGCTGAAAAGTACTTGGCTTGGTAAGAACTATTTGTCAGAAAATGGTAATAAGGTCAAACAAGGTTGGATTTATGATGACAACTATAGCAGTTGGTTCTACATTCAACAAGATGGTACCTATGCTGAAAATGGCTGGCAAACCATAGATGGAAAGGACTACCATTTCAAATTTGGAGGCTATCTTTCTACCGAGCGCTGGATTGGCCGCTTCTATGTTGCAAAGAGTGGAGCCAAACTGAAATCCGAATGGCTCTTTGATAAGAATTACGATTCTTGGTTTTACTTGAAAGCTGATGGTAGCTATGCCGAAAAAGGCTGGGAAACAATTAAAGGTAAAGATTACCATTTCAAATTTGGAGGCTATCTTTCTACTGAACGTTGGATTGACCGCTTCTATGTTGCTAAGAGTGGAGCTAAACTGAAATCCGAATGGCTCTTTGACAAAAATTATAACTCGTGGTTTTACTTGAAAGCAGACGGAACCTATGCTGAAAACGGCTGGGAAACGATTAAAGGCAAGGATTACCATTTCAAATCCGGTGGCTACCTCTCCACAGAAACTTGGATTGACCGCACCTATGTGACGAGCAGTGGAGCAAAAGCAGGTAAAGGTTGGCTCTTTGATAAGAATTATAACTCATGGTTCTATATTAACTCTGATGGAAATTATGCTGATAAAGAATGGCTCTGGGATAATGGTTACTACTATCTCAAATCTGGTGGTTATATGGCTGCGAGTGAGTGGGTATGGTACAAGAACAATTGGTTCTACCTCAAGTCAAATGGAAAGATGGCTGAGAAAGAGCTTATCTACGATTCATCCGACCAATCATGGTATTACCTTAAATCAGGCGGTTATATGGCAAAAAATGAAACTGTGGATGGTCATACCTTGGATGCTTCTGGTAGATGGCATGTTGCGGATAAAACCAAATATTACAAAGTTAAACCAATCACTGCCTATGTCTATAGTGCATCTGGAGAAATCTTGAGTTACATTAACCAAGGAAGCATTGTTTCACTGGATAGCTCGACGCGAAAAGGCGGCCGACTTGCAGTTTCTATTTCTGGCTTGTCTGGCTATATGAATCAAAGTGATTTGACAGCAGTAGATGAAGGAAGCGAGTTTATCCCTCATTATACTAGTGATGGGAAATTCCTCTACCATGAACTCTCTCCTTATACGAGTATCAAAGTAGCTCCACACACATCTGCTATGGTTATTGGTAAGAAGTACTACTCAACTGATGGGGAGCATTTTGATGGCTTTACCATTAAAAATCCTTTCCTTTATAAAAACTTGAGAGAACCAAGTAATTATAGTGCAGCTGAATTGGATAAACTGTATTCGATGATGAACTTGCAGGATAGTCCTCTTGCGGGTAAAGGAGCGACTTTCAAAGAAGCTGAGGAACGCTATGGTGTCAATGCCCTTTACTTGATGGCTCATAGCGCTCTTGAAAGTGCATGGGGACACAGTCAAATTGCCAGAGATAAGAACAACTTCTTTGGTATTGCGGCTTATGATACTAGCCCATATCTTTCAGCTAAGAGCTTTGATGATGTGGACAAAGGGATTCTCGGAGCGGCCAAGTGGATTCGTGAGAATTACATTGACTACGGCAGAGACCACCTTGGAAACAAGGCGACAGGAATGAATGTTCGCTATGCTTCCGATCCTTACTGGGGTGAGAAAATAGCCAGCATCATGATGACCATCAATAGTAGACTTGGTGGGAAAGATTAATCAAAAGAAATCAACGGTAACTACTGAAAAGTGGTTATCGTTTTTGTTTTAGTCATTGGAGGAGAAATAGTATAATAACAGCATCTTTGTTCTTGAACAATTAACAAAATGATAGTAAAATGTAATAAAAGATATTAATCTAATTACTATATAAAAAGGAGACTTTTATGAAAAAGCTACTATCCTTCTCAATTGCCTTGCTTTCGATCACAACACTAGTTGCTTGTTCTGGACATAAGGTAGAATCAAAGGTTCCAGAAGAAAAAATTGAACAGAAGCAAATTAAGTTCGATGAAAAGTTGTTTAAAGAAGCTGGACTCTTGCCTTTTAAAAATGAGAAACAACTAGAACTTGGGGAATTGGATTCTAAATCACGCGCAACGGGTGCTCATATTCAACTTAAGGACAGCGATGAGCCAACTGATAAGAGAGAGCCTAAGATAAGTTATAACCCAGTTGGTTGGCATAACTATAATTTTTACTATGGAGATGGTTCTAAAAAGGCATGGTTAATGAATCGAGGTCATTTGATTGGGTACCAATTTAGTGGATTAAATGATGAAAAGAGAAATCTGGTTCCAATGACCAACTGGCTAAATGCTGGAACTTATTATGGTACAGATAATACTAATCAAGAAAGTATGTTTTATTACGAAAATCGATTGGAC
The DNA here is from genome assembly GCF_026782235.1 of Streptococcus oralis. Taxonomy (GTDB): domain Bacteria; phylum Bacillota; class Bacilli; order Lactobacillales; family Streptococcaceae; genus Streptococcus; species Streptococcus oralis_CC. The sequence continues at coordinate 180,941 of NZ_JAKUWE010000003.1, forward strand.
TCCTGGTTGGCCAATCACCCAAACTATTATCTTGACTACAAGGTGACCCCAATCTATCAAAAGGACGAATTGATCCCGAGACAGATTGAGTTGCAGTATGTGGGAATAGATGAAAACGGCAAACTCTTGGAAATCAAGTTGGGTGGTAGTAAGGAAAAGGTTGATCAGTATTCTGTGACGCATGTTATTCTAGACAATGTTTCAGCTAATGCTGAAATCAATTATTTGGATGGTACTGCTAAAAATACAGTTGAAGATGCAAAGATAAAAGAAGAAAAAGAAAAGGCTAAGAAGGAAGCTGAGGAAAAAGCCAAGAAAGAGGCTGAGGAAAAAGAAGCAGCTGAAAAGAAATCAAAAGAAGAAGAACAGGAAAAAGCACGTCAGGCTGCACAAGAAAAGGAAGAAAGTCAGGAATCAAACTCGCAATCAACAAATTCAGGTGGCTACTTTAGAGATAAAAACGGAAGATGGCACAGACCAAATGGTAAATTTGCCTCCAAGAAAGAAATCAGAGAAGCCGGATTGCAGTGGTAGGAAGAATTTAGTAGATATACAGTCAAAAAGCCGTTGGAAAACGGTTTTTTGTTATAATTAAACTAAGAATGTAGCATTAAAGGAGAACAACATGACTTTTGAAGAAATCCTGCCTAGGTTAAAGGCCAAGAAAAAATATGTACGAACTGGTTGGGGAGGGGCTGAAAACTATGTCCAACTCTTTGACACTATCGAGCAAAACGGGGTTGCACTTGAAGTGACGCCTTATTTCCTAATCAACGTTTCTGGAGAAGGGGAAGGTTTTTCCATGTGGAGCCCGACACCTTGTGATGTTTTGGCGACGGATTGGGTAGAAGTGCATGACTAGACGTGTATTGATTACGGGAGTGAGTTCAGGGATTGGTCTGGCTCAAGCTCGCCTTTTTTTAGAGAAGGGTTATCAAGTATATGGAGTTGACCAAGGTGAAAATCCATTCTTGGAGGGTGATTTTCACTTTTTACAGAGAGATTTAACCTTGGACTTGGAGCCTATTTTTGACTGGAGCCCTTATGTGGATGTTTTGTGCAATACTGCAGGAGTTTTGGATGCTTACAAACCACTGTTGGAACAGACAGCGCAGGAAATTCAAGAGATTTTTGAAATCAATTATATGACTCCTGTTGAGTTGACTCGTTATTATTTGATGCAAATGCTAGAGAATAAAAAAGGGATCATTATCAATATGTGTTCGATTGCTTCGAGTCTAGCTGGCGGAGGTGGTCACGCCTATACCTCGTCTAAGCATGCCTTAGCTGGCTTTACCAAGCAGTTGGCTCTAGACTATGCAGAGGCTGGTATTCAGGTCTTTGGGATTTCTCCTGGTGCAGTTAAGACTGGTATGACCGCTGCGGACTTTGAGCCAGGTGGGTTGGCTGACTGGGTGGCTAGTGAAACGCCCATCAAGCGCTGGATTGAGCCAGAGGAAATAGCAGAGCTTAGTCTTTTCTTAGCAAGTGGAAAAGCGAGCGCCATGCAAGGACAAATCCTGACCATTGATGGTGGCTGGTCTTTGAAGTAGGAGGAGATAGATGGAAATCAAAAAACACTTTGGAGTCTATGCTGTTTGCTTTGAAAACGAGAAGTTACTCTGCATTGAAAAAACGAGAGGCCCTTATCAACATCGTTATGATCTACCCGGAGGCAGTCAGCAACTTGGTGAAGGACTGACGGAAACGCTGATTAGAGAAGTTATGGAAGAGACAGGATTCACTGTTAGAAGCTACTCCAATCCTCGAATCTACGATGTTTTCGTCAGGGAAGAGTTAACAAATTTTACTGTTCACCATATCATGGCCTTGTATGATGTTGAAATGAATGAGATTGCACCTCAAGTTACTATTTCGGATGCTGTGTCTGATGGTGCGAATGATTCACTCGGATATATTTGGATGGATATTCAAAAAATCACAGAAGAAAATGCATCGCCATTAGTTTTGAAGGCTAAGACAGAGTTACTAGGATTTCCAGAACTGGACAAGACTTCTTACATGAATTGGAAGGTGAAGTAGGGGGATAATGGAACTATTTAAAACATGGAAGAAAAATATGGTTCTTTATGGTCTTAAATCTCAAATCGGAACTGTCTACCGAAACAGTGATAGGACAACAAGCTTTTATGATGTTGGGAATTTTTTATACCTAGCAGGGGAGTTGAATTCCAGATTTTGGGAAGATTTTGTTAGAAAATATGGTTTAGATTATAAGATTATTATTTCAGAAAATACTAATTGGCAAGATTTTCTGCATCGGAAAGTGGGGCTAAATTCTTTTACTCGCTATTCTTTTAAAGATAAGGCAAATTTTCAAGTTGAATTTCTAAATGATCTAGTTACTCACTTAGAGGAAGATTACAATATTGTGCCTATTGATAATCATATTTATAACTGCTTTTCTGAGGAAGAATGGTCACAAGATTTACAGGGTGATTTTGAGTCCTATCAGGATTTTGTTTTAAAAGGTGGATTTGGCTTTGTGATTCTTAAAAATAATGAACTGATTGCAGGGATTTCCTCAGGGTTAGTTTACCGTGAAGCAGTTGAAGTGGAAGTTGCAACTAGACCAAACGAACAAGGAAATGGATTTGCTAAAAAGCTTGGTGCTGCAATGATTCTAGAGAGTTTAAATAGAGATATGTTTCCACTTTGGGATGCTCATAACGAGGCTTCCAAAAAAGTAGCAGAATTTTTAGGATATGAGTTAGTTGAACCTTATGAAGCTTTTGAACTAGAGGAAAGTTTCATATGATGATATCTGATGTTGTATCTTTTAAGACGAGGTGAATGATGAGAAACCAACTTGTCCTTAGTGGAGAACAAATTGTTGAAAAAGTGTATCCTCAGTTATTGCACCACGTCGGTATGATTCGTGGAGAATACTTACTGAGAGAGCTTAATCAAAACATCCTATTAGCAAGTTGCCAGCAATTTGTAAAAGATTATCTAGATACCGTTTGCTCCTTGTACTCAGATGAAGAGGTTTGGTATCGTTTTTCAGAGTTAACAAATACAGAAGCTAATTGTCTAAAGGGGACTAAAGAGCATTTTGATGAAAATCATCCCTTGTTTGGATATAGAGGAACTAGGCGTTTGCTGGCGTGTCCTGATGAATTTCAGGCTGAGGCACATGTCGTTACAGAAGTTTATCAAACAAATCCCAATCTGTCTGTTATTTTTCCTTTTGTCAATAATTCTGAGCAGTTAAAGCAAGCTATTAGAGTATTACGTCAGCATGGTTTTACTGGAAAAGTCGGCACAATGATTGAATTACCGTCAGCTTATTTTGACTTGGACAGAATAATAGAAACGAGTATTTCAAAGATTATAGTTGGAATGAATGATTTGACTTCTTTTGTTTTTGCGACTGTGAGAAACAGTCAATGGCATGATATGGAAAGTCCAATAATGTTAGATATGCTGAGAGATATGCAGGATAAAGCAAGTATGAAAAAATTGACTTGGCTGTAGCAGGTTATCTGAACTTTTCCTTCATACAAAAAATGAATCAGATGGGTATCAAATGCATTATCCACTACAGTTCTATTCTAGAGATTTTTAATTTAGAGATTGATCATCCAGACCATCTCAAACGTGTAAAAGAAGTGAGTAAAAAATTACAAAGGAGCAAGCAATGACACCTCAAGAAATGTGGAATGCATACAAGCAAATTAACCCCTCGATTGGAGATGAGATAGATGCCTGGGCTTTTGGAGTGGAAGCCGATCTCTTGGCCGACTTGGTTTTAAAAGGCGAAAAGACGGCAACTGCATCAGCCTATGATCTGTATGCAGTTGATGACGAACCCCTGCCACAAGAAGGAACTTTTGATATCATTTTAGATAGCCAAGATCGAGCTGTCTGCATTGTCGAAATTACAAAGGTTTCTGTCGAATCCTTTAATCAAGTTTCTGCTGAACATGCCTTTAAGGAAGGGGAAGGTGATAAATCCCTAGCCTATTGGCGTCAGGTTCATGAGGACTATTTCGCCGAGTGGCTGAGAGAGACAGGACTAACTTTTACACCTGACAGCAAGGTTGTTTTAGAAGAATTTCGCAAGGTTTATCCACAGTAAACTTTAGTAGAAAGAAAGTTTTGGAAATCACCGTCCAATCCTTTTTTCTTAAGCAAAACATGATATAATAAGTTTGTTTGAATAAGAGAAAAACTCTTAAACTTAGAATAGGAGAAAACTATGCAAGCAGTTGAACATTTTATTACGCAATTTGTTCCTGAACATTATGATTTATTTTTAGACTTGAGTCGTGAGACCAAGACCTTTTCTGGGAAGGTGACCATCACTGGTCAAGCCAAGACTGACCGTATTTCCCTTCACCAAAAAGACTTGGAAATCGCTTCTGTAGAAGTTGCGGGTCAAGCTCGTCCATTTACAGTTGATCATGAAAATGAAGCCCTTCATATCGAACTGGATGAGGCAGGTCAAGTTGAAATGCTCATCGCTTTTTCAGGAAAGATTACAGATAACATGACAGGTATTTACCCTTCTTACTATACTGTTGATGGAGTCAAGAAGGAAGTCTTGTCTACGCAGTTTGAAAGCCACTTTGCGCGTGAAGCCTTCCCATGTGTGGATGAGCCAGAAGCCAAAGCAACCTTTGATCTCGCTCTTCGCTTTGACCAAGTAGAAGGTGAGTTGGCCTTGTCAAACATGCCTGAGATTGATGTTGAAAACCGTAAGGAAACAGGTATCTGGAAGTTTGAAACAACACCTCGCATGTCTTCCTACTTGTTAGCCTTTGTAGCAGGTGATTTGCAAGGGGTGACCGCTAAAACTAAAAACGGTACCCTTGTAGGTGTCTACTCAACCAAAGCTCACCCATTATCTAACCTTGATTTCTCTTTGGACATCGCCGTTCGCTCAATCGAGTTTTACGAAGATTACTATGGAGTTAAGTATCCAATCCCTCAATCTCTTCATATCGCCCTTCCTGACTTCTCAGCTGGTGCTATGGAAAACTGGGGTCTTGTGACCTACCGTGAAGTTTACTTGGTTGTGGATGAGAACTCAACCTTTGCTAGCCGTCAACAAGTAGCCCTTGTTATCGCTCACGAGCTTGCTCATCAATGGTTTGGTAACCTCGTGACTATGAAATGGTGGGATGACCTCTGGCTCAATGAAAGTTTTGCTAACATGATGGAATACGTCTGTGTGGATGCCATCGAACCAAGCTGGAATATCTTTGAAGACTTCCAAACAGGTGGTGTTCCAGCTGCGCTTAAACGCGATGCGACGGATGGCGTTCAGTCTGTTCACGTTGAAGTCAAACACCCAGATGAAATCAATACGCTCTTTGATGGAGCTATCGTTTATGCCAAAGGAAGCCGTCTCATGCACATGCTTCGTCGTTGGCTCGGTGATGCTGATTTTGCTAAAGGTTTGCATGCTTACTTTGAAAAGCACCAATATGGAAATACCATCGGTCGTGACCTATGGAATGCCCTTGGTCAAGCGTCAGGTCGTGATGTAGCAGCCTTCATGGATTCTTGGTTGGAACAACCTGGTTATCCAGTTCTCACTGTCAAAGTTGAAAATGATGTCTTGAAGATTTCACAAAAACAATTCTTCATCGGTGAGCACGAAGACAAGAACCGTCTCTGGGTTGTGCCACTCAACAGCAACTGGAAAGGTTTGCCAGATACACTCGAAACTGAAAGTATTGAAATCCCTGGCTACGCAGCTCTTCTTGCTGAAAATAAAGGAGCCCTTCGTTTCAACACTGAAAATACAGCCCACTACATTACCGACTATCAAGGGGACTTGTTAGATGCCGTTCTTGCTGATCTAGAGACACTTGATAACACAAGCAAACTGCAAATCGTTCAAGAACGTCGTTTGTTGGCTGAGGCAGGTCATATTTCTTATGCAGACTTGCTCCCAGTCCTTGATAAACTAGCTAAGGAAGAGTCTTACTTGGTAGTTTCAGCTGTATCTCAAGTGATTGCTGCCCTTGAGCGCTTTATCGATGAAGGAACAGAAACTGAGAAAGCCTTTAACACACTCGTTGCTAAATTGGCTCGTCACAACTATGACCGTCTTGGTTTTGAAGCCAAAGATGGAGAATCAGATGAAGACGAATTGGTTCGTCAGTTGACCATTTCCATGATGATTCGCTCCAATGATGCAGAAGCTAGTCAAGTCGCTAGCCAAATCTTTGCAGCTCACAAGGATAATCTTGCAGGACTTCCAGCAGCAATCCGTGCTCAAGTTCTCATCAATGAGATGAAACACCATGAGACCAAAGACTTGGTTGCAACTTATCTGGACCTCTACACTCATACGACGGATGCGGTCTTCAAACGTCAGTTGGCTGCGGCTCTTGCCTACAGTACAGATGCTGACAATATCCAAACCTTGATTCGTTCATGGAAGGATAAATTTGTGGTGAAACCACAAGACCTGTCTGCTTGGTATTACCAGTTCCTAGATCATCAAACAACTCAAGAAACTGTTTGGGTATGGGCGCGTGAAAACTGGGCTTGGATCAAGGCAGCTCTTGGTGGAGATATGAGCTTTGATAGCTTTGTTATCCTACCTGCCCATGTATTTAAGACAGAGCAACGCTTGGCGGAGTACAAGGAATTCTTTGAGCCACAGCTCTCTGACCTTGCTCTTAGCCGTAACATTCGTATGGGTATCAAGGATATCGCAGCGCGTGTTGACTTGATTAAGCGTGAGAAAGCAGCAGTAGAAACTGTTGTAGCCCAATATGCTAAAGCTTAATTCATTCGAAATGTAAATAAAAAACTCAACTTTCTATCTGAAAACAAGAGAGAGTTGAGTTTTTTTTAAGGCAATTTTGGTATAATAATCATAATAAGGAGGAGTTTCTGATGATAAAAATCTTATTAGTAGAGGATGACCTAGGCCTGTCAAACTCAGTATTTGACTTTTTAGATGATTTTGCAGATGTCATGCAGGTTTTTGATGGAGAGGAAGGTCTCTACGAAGCAGAAAGTGGCGTTTATGACTTGATTCTGCTTGACCTGATGTTGCCTGAAAAAAATGGCTTCCAAGTTTTGAAAGAATTGCGTGAAAAAGGAATTACGACACCAGTCCTTATCATGACCGCTAAGGAAAGTTTGGATGACAAGGGACATGGTTTTGAGTTGGGAGCGGATGACTACCTCACCAAACCTTTCTACCTAGAAGAGCTCAAGATGCGGATTCAAGCCCTTCTCAAACGTTCAGGCAAGTTTAACGAAAATACCTTGACCTATGGGGATATTGTCGTCAACCTTTCAACGAATGAAGTGAAGGTGGAAGATACTCCTGTGGAACTACTAGGAAAAGAGTTTGAGTTATTGGTTTACTTCCTTCAAAATCAAAATGTCATTCTTCCCAAGACACAAATTTTTGACCGCCTATGGGGATTTGATAGCGATACGACGATTTCCGTTGTAGAAGTCTATGTTTCAAAAGTTCGTAAGAAACTGAAGGGAACAGCCTTTGCTGAGAATCTTCAAACTTTGCGTAGTGTCGGGTATATTTTAAAAGATGTTCAATAAATTAAAAAAAACATGGTACGCGGATGATTTTAGCTATTTCATTCGAAACTTTGGAGTGTTCACCTTGATTTTCTCTGCTATGACCTTGATTATCCTTCAGGTCATGCACTCGAGTCTCTACACTTCTGTAGATGAAAAACTCCAAGCTCTTAGTAGTAGTCCCCAAGCGGTTATCCAGTTAGCCCTTAATCGGGAAACTGAGGAAGTCAAGGATATTCAACCAGCAACAGCGGATGCCAGCAAGGCTGAAATCAAGCCCAATGTTAGCTCCAATACAGAAGTTTTGCTTTTTGATAAGGATTTTAACCAACTCTTACTGGGCAATCGCTTTTTAGGCTTGGACAAAATCAAGCTGGACAAGAAAGAGTTGAATCATATTCGCCAAATCCAAGTCGTCAACAGCTATGGTCAGGAAGAAACCTATCGAATGGTCTTGATGGAAACCAACTCTTCCTCCGTATCAAGCAATGTCAAATATGCGGCGGTTTTAATCAATACTAGCCAGCTTGAGCAAATCAGCCAAAACCACGAGCATTTAATTGTTGTAGTTATGGCTAGTTTCTGGCTCCTGTCTTTAATTGCCAGTGTTTACCTAGCACGTGTCAGTGTCAAACCCTTACTGGAAAGCATGCAAAAGCAGAAGTCCTTTGTTGAAAATGCGAGCCACGAACTGAGAACACCTTTGGCCGTTTTACAAAATCGTTTAGAGAATCTCTTTCGAAAACCAGAGGCAACCATCATGGAATCCAGCGAAAGTATCGCTTCGAGCCTTGAAGAAGTTCGCAACATGCGCCTCCTCACGACCAATCTTCTCAACCTTGCACGTCGTGATGATGGAATCAAACCAGAAATAGCAGAAGTATCACCACAGTTCTTTAAGACGACCTTTGCTAACTATGAGTTGATTGCTTCTGAAAATGATCGTGTTTTTGGCTATGAAAATCGAATTTACCGCCCATTCATGACCGATCAGTTGCTCCTAAAACAACTCATGACTATCTTGTTTGATAATGCTATCAAGTATACTGAAGAAGATGGAAAAATTGAGTTTGTGGTCCATGCTACAGATCGCCATCTCTATCTAACAGTAACAGATAATGGGATTGGAATCTCAGCTGCCGATAAGAAGAAAATCTTTGACCGTTTTTACCGTGTAGACAAGGCAAGAACCCGACAGAAAGGTGGCTTTGGTTTGGGACTTTCTTTGGCCAAGCAAATCGTAGATGCCTTACGAGGAACGATTAGCGTAAAAGATAACAAACCCAGAGGAACAATTTTTGAAGTTAAGATTGCTATCCAATCTCCTCCCAAACGTAAGAATAAATAAAAAGACAGTTTTAAAACTGTCTTTTTTGTTAACTAGAAAAGAGGTTGGTAGTGGTATCAACCTTTATTTTAAAATTTTTCGTTTAATAATCTTTCGTTGGAGTTGGAGGAGTGTCAAGCTTGCCCCCATAGCAGCAACAAATGATAAAGCTGTGTTCAATTTTAAGGCTAAAAAGATAAAACTAAAAAACACCATAAAAATACAAAAACAAGCAATATTTACAAAAAATAAAATCTCTTTTAAATTGGTGCTAACAGGTGCTTCCAGTGTATAGTCTTGATAAAGCGGAGTTTGATTCGATTCGGGAGTTTGTTCAAACTCATAAGCTTCTAATTTTCTTGCGGGCATGATTCTCTCCTTAACAGTACATAACTATTTTATCATTTTTTATGTAGAGAATTATTACAGAATTGTTACAAAACTACTAAAGTCTCTTATCATCTTCTAAGTCGCTCTTCTTGACACCCACTAGGGAAAGTGATAGCATGGATGTTACACTTAAAACAGATGACCTGACCTTCTCTATTATAAATATACTGAGAAAGGAAAGGATAACTTATATAAATTGATAGCAAGCTGAGGCTTTTCCTAAGATGATTTGTTAAGTTGCTACCTGGATACTTTTGAAGAGTGTTGGTAGGAGTTGTTTTGAATGGATGATAAGACAGAGATTCTGTCTATTGGACTGGGTGGCCTTCTTGCTACCTCTTGGGAAAGTAAAAGGAGATAAGCATGTACCTTGCTATCAAAGAAATAGTACGAAACAAACTTCGATATAGTTTGATCTTAACGACCATTTTTCTTATCGCTTTTATGGTCTTTTTTATGACTAGTCTAGCTCTTGGTCTTGTGAGAAACAACCGAGCAGCTATTGATAATTGGCAAGCAACGGGTGTCGTTTTATCCGACTACGCAAATGATAATTTGACAGCATCCTTTATTCCTGAAAAGGACTACAAGGATAAGAGTTCTGAAGAGGCTGCTCCATTGGGCTATATGTTCGCTGTAACCAATCTAGTCGATGGTAGTGAAAAGGTCAATGTTTCCATTTTTGCTCAAGACTGGAACGCTTTTATCTCACCTAGTTTGACGGAGGGACGTTATCCTGAAGGAGATGATGAGGTTGTCGTGGATCAGTCTTTTGAGAACTATGGGATAAAACTAGGTGATGCCATTCAGCTCAATGGAAGCGAGTCAAGTTACAAGATTGTAGGCCTGACTCAAGGAAATAAATTTTTCACCGAGCCTGTTGTCTTTACGAGTCTGACAACTTATTGGACCTTACAAGGAACCTTGAAAGCCAATCGTTCCATCTCTGCCTTGGTATTGAAAAATGACATAGAAGTGACTGGCGACGGACTGAAACAGATTTCCATTCCAAAAATGATATCGAAAATTCCTGGCTACACACCTCAGGTGAATGTATTTTCAGGAATGATTCTTGCTATGATTGTTATCACAGGCTTGATTGTGGGGATTTTTGTTTATATCATTACCATCCAAAAACTAGGTCTTTATGGAATAATGCGGGCTCAGGGGATACAGATCAAAACCATTATATGGTCTCTGTTCTGTCAAATCTTCCTCCTAGCTGGTATGGGGATTGCTTTAGCCTTACTGGCAATCGGAGGAGTGATTTTAGTCTTACCAGCTACCTTCTTTTTCTATCCAAGTTGGATAGCCTACTCTGTCCTAAGTTTGGTAATTTGCTTGATGGCCCTTCTAGGTGGTGTCATTTCACTTCCACGCTTGTTAAAGGTGGCCCCGGTTACTGCGATTGCAGAATGATAAGGAGAATAGTATGACAACATTGATAGAAATGAATCAAGTGACAAAAACCTACGGGGAAGGAAAGATGAAAGTCGTAGCCCTGCATGAGACGAATTTTCAGCTAAATGCGGGAGAGTTCGTAGCTATTGTTGGGCCTTCAGGTTCTGGAAAGACGACCTTTCTAACGACTCTAGGACAACTTCAGGAAGCTTCGAGTGGAAAGATTCTAGTCAAAGGGAAGGAAACAGGCAGTTTAACGGAGAAGGAAAAAACAGATCTCCGTTTTAGAGAGTTTGGTTTCATTCTTCAGGCTTCAAACTTAATTTCATTTCTAACGGTCAAGGAACAACTGGATTTGATTGACAGACTGGATAAGGGAAAAAATAGTAAAAGTGACCGAAAAGAGCTGTTTGACTTGTTGGATTTGGAAAAAGTTCAAAATCATTATCCCAAAGCTCTATCGGGTGGCGAACGTCAGCGTGCCGCGATTGCTAGAGCGCTCTATAACAATCCAAGCATTGTGCTTGCAGATGAGCCGACAGCCAGTCTTGACACTGAGCGTGCCTACCAAGTAACGGAGATGCTGGCTGCCATTGCCCATGAACAAGGTAGAGGAGTTGTTATGATTACGCATGATACTCGCCTTCTTGATAAGGTTGATCGTATTTATGTCATGAACGATGGCCACCTAGTTGAAGAAACACATGCATAAAATAGAGTGAATGGTACAAGTTACTGTTCACTTTTTTGATTGGGAAAGATAGAAACAAGTTTAACTTTTTGTGAAACTCTCAGTAACCATAGCTGATTTTTGAGAAATGTGGTATAATTTTTCTTATGGAAAAGATTATCATTACAGCAACTGCTGAAAGTATTGAACAAGTTGAACAGTTACTCGAAGCTGGCGTAGACCGTATCTATGTTGGTGAGAAAGATTTTGGCCTTCGTCTGCCAACGACTTTTAGTTATGAAGACTTACGCACCATCGCTAAGTTGGTTCATGAAGCAGGTAAAGAATTGATTGTTGCGGTTAATGCCCTCATGCACCAAGATATGATGGACCGTATCAAGCCTTTCCTAGACTTCTTGGAAGAAATCAAGACAGACTATATTACAGTAGGAGATGCAGGTGTCTTTTATGTGGTCAACCGTGATGGCTATTCCTTTAAGACCATTTATGATGCTTCAACCATGGTGACAAGCAGTCGTCAGATTAACTTCTGGGGTCAAAAGGCAGGGGCCTCTGAGGCGGTTTTGGCGCGTGAAATTCCATCTGCTGAACTCTTCAAGATGCCTGAGATTTTGGAAATTCCTGCTGAAGTGTTGGTTTATGGAGCTAGTGTCATTCATCATTCTAAGCGTCCACTCTTGCAAAACTACTATAACTTCACGCACATCGATGATGAAAAGACACGTAAACGTGACCTCTTCTTGGCAGAACCGAGTGACCCTGAGAGCCATTACTCTATCTTTGAAGATAATCATGGTACCCACATCTTTGCAAATAACGACCTTGATTTGATGACCAAATTGACAGAATTGGTGGAGCATGGTTTTACTCACTGGAAACTTGAGGGACTTTACACCCCAGGTCAGAATTTTGTAGAAATTGCTAAACTCTTTATTCAAGCGCGTGGCTTGATCCAAGAGGGGAATTTCAGCCATGACCAAGCCTTCTTGTTAGATGAGGAAGTGCGCAAGTTACACCCTAAAAACCGTTTCCTCGATACAGGATTCTATGATTACGATCCTGATATGGTTAAATAGAACACCAAAACCCGAAATAAAAATGTTCGGGTTTTTCAAGTGTATTCATGAAATAAAAACGGATACATGTTATAATAGATGTAGCTTTCTATTGGAGGTATTTAAGTGGAGAATCTGAAAAAGATGGCAGGTATCAAGGCTGCTGAGTTTGTCAAGGATGGTATGGTAGTCGGTCTGGGAACTGGCTCTACTGCCTATTATTTTGTCGAAGAAATTGGTCGTCGGATGAAGGAAGAAGGTTTGCAGATTACTGCTGTGACAACTTCCAGTGTGACCAGTAAACAGGCTGAAGGACTAAACATCCCGCTCAAGTCGATTGATCAAGTGGATTTTGTCGATGTGACGGTTGACGGGGCGGATGAAGTAGATAGCCAGTTTAACGGAATCAAAGGCGGTGGTGGTGCCCTTCTGATGGAGAAGGTTGTCGCAACGCCCTCAAAAGAATACATTTGGGTGGTAGATGAAAGCAAACTGGTTGATAAACTAGGTGCTTTTAAATTGCCTGTGGAAGTGGTTCAGTATGGCGCAGAACAGGTTTTTCGTCGTTTTGAGCGAGCTGGCTACAAACCAAGTTTCCGTGAAAAAGACGGTCAGCGTTTTGTAACCGATATGCAGAATTTTATCATTGACCTAGCCTTGGATGTCATTGAAAATCCAATTGCCTTCGGGCAAGAATTGGATCATGTCGTTGGTGTCGTAGAGCATGGCTTGTTCAACCAAATGGTGGATAAGGTCATCGTAGCGGGACGAAATGGCGTTCAGATTTTAACTTCAACAAAAGGGAAATAAAAGGAGGCACACTATGTCAAAATTTAATCGTATTCACTTGGTAGTACTGGATTCTGTAGGAATCGGTGCGGCACCAGATGCCAATAACTTTGTCAATGCAGGGGTTCCAGACGGAGCTTCTGACACACTGGGACACATTTCAAAAACAGTTGGTTTGAATGTGCCAAACATGGCTAAAATCGGCCTAGGAAATATTCCTCGCGAAACACCGCTGAAGACCGTACCAGCTGAAAGCAATCCAACAGGTTATGCAACGAAATTGGAAGAAGTATCACTTGGTAAGGATACCATGACTGGACACTGGGAAATCATGGGACTCAATATTACCGAGCCTTTCGATACTTTCTGGAACGGATTCCCAGAAGAAATCTTGGCAAAAATCGAAGAATTCTCAGGACGCAAGGTCATTCGTGAAGCCAACAAACCTTACTCAGGTACAGCTGTTATCGATGACTTTGGACCTCGTCAGATGGAAACTGGGGAGTTGATTATCTATACTTCAGCTGACCCTGTTTTACAGATTGCTGCCCACGAAGACATCATTCCTTTGGATGAATTGTACCGTATTTGTGAATACGCTCGTTCAATTACACTTGAACGTCCTGCCCTTCTAGGCCGTATCATTGCCCGTCCTTATGTGGGTGAGCCAGGTAACTTCACTCGTACGGCAAATCGTCGTGACTTGGCCGTTTCTCCATTTGCCCCAACTGTTTTGGATAAATTGAATGAGGCTGGTATTGATACTTACGCTGTTGGTAAAATCAACGATATCTTTAACGGCGCGGGTATCAATCATGACATGGGGCACAACAAGTCAAACAGCCACGGAATTGATACATTATTGAAGACCATGGGACTTGCTGAGTTTGAAAAAGGATTCTCCTTCACAAACTTGGTTGACTTTGATGCCCTTTACGGCCACCGCCGCAATGCTCATGGTTACCGTGATTGCTTGCATGAGTTTGATGAACGCTTGCCTGAAATTATCGCTGCCATGAGAGAGAATGACCTTCTCTTGATTACAGCGGACCATGGAAATGACCCAACCTATGCAGGAACAGACCACACTCGCGAATATATTCCACTTTTGACTTACAGTCCTTCCTTTAAAGGAAATGGTGTCATTCCAGTTGGACATTTTGCAGATATCTCAGCGACTGTTGCCGATAACTTTGGTGTTGAAACTGCCATGATTGGGGAAAGTTTCTTAGATAAATTGGTATAAGATGACGCGCTATGCTTTACTTGTTCGGGGCATTAATGTCGGAGGGAAAAATAAGGTTGTCATGGCGCAACTTCGTCAAGAACTGACAGAGTTGGGACTGGAAAAGGTTGAAACCTACATCAACAGTGGCAATATTTTCTTTACTTCGAGAGTTCCCAAAGACCAATTGGTTGAAAAGTTAGAGGCTTTCTTTGCAGTCCATTATCCATTTATTCAGAGCTTTTCTTTGCTGAGTCAGGAAGATTATGAAGAAGAGCTGAAGAATCTGCCAGATTGGTGGACCAAAGATTTGGCACGAAAGGATGTCCTCTTTTACACGGAGGGCTTGGATGTGGATCAAGTCATAGCGACAGTTGATAGTTTAGAACTGAAAGATGAAGTGGTTCATTTTGGAAGACTTGGGATTTTCTGGGGGAAATTCTCTGAGGAATCCTACTATGCAACTGCCTATCATAAGTACTTGCTCAAGATGCCTTTTTATAGCAACATCACTATTCGCAATGCCAAAACCTTTGACAAAATCGGTCAAATGCTAAAAAATAATAAAGGAGACACACAATGACATTTTTAGATAAGATCAAGGAAACAGCTGCTTTCTTGAAAGGCAAGGGAATCCAAGCTCCCGAGTTTGGTCTAATCCTTGGATCAGGTCTTGGAGAATTGGCAGAAGAGATCGAAAATCCAGTTGTAGTAGACTATGCTGAGATTCCAAACTGGGGCCGCTCTACAGTAGTTGGTCACGCTGGTAAATTGGTATATGGTGAACTCGCAGGGCGCAAGGTCTTGGCTCTTCAAGGTCGTTTTCATTTCTATGAAGGAAATCCTCTTGAAGTCGTGACTTTCCCAGTACGTGTGATGAAAGTTCTCGGATGTGAAGGTGTCATTGTAACTAATGCAGCTGGAGGTATTGGATTTGGTCCTGGTACCTTGATGGCTATCTCAGACCATATCAATATGACGGGGCAAAATCCATTGATGGGTGAAAACTTGGATGACTTTGGTCCACGTTTCCCTGATATGTCTAAAGCCTACACTCCAGAATACCGTGCTACTGCCCATGAAGTGGCTAAGAAACTTGGTATCAAGCTTGATGAAGGTGTCTATATCGGTGTAACTGGTCCAACTTATGAAACACCAGCAGAGATTCGTGCCTATAAGACATTGGGAGCAGATGCAGTCGGTATGTCTACTGTTCCTGAAGTTATTGTGGCAGCCCACTCAGGCTTGAAAGTTCTCGGTATTTCATGTATTACTAACCATGCTGCAGGCTTCCAAGAAGAACTCAATCATGAAGAGGTTGTAGAAGTGACTGAACGTGTCAAAGGAGACTTTAAAGGCTTGCTTAAAGCAATTCTTGCTGAACTCTAATCATATGAAAGCACGACTCCAAAGCCTGCCCTACGGACTGAGGCTACTTCTAGCCACTCTATCATTGGGAATAGGGACGGGTCTGGTCGGAATTGCTTGCCATTATGTACTAGAAAGTGTGCGATGGCTGGCCTTTGGCCAAACTAGTTCGGATTTGCTCCAGCAATTTCAAGAAGCTGGGGGTCTCCGTAGATTCCTCGTTCTGTGTGTGACAGGGGTCTTGGCAGCTGGCTTCTGGTATGTCCTACAAAGGCGCCATAAGATTTTGTCTATTCGTCAGCAAATTATATTAGCTGGAGACAGGGAGCCAGCGCTCTTAGCCCACCTCTTTCATGCAGGTATGCAGGTTGCGATTGTCGGAGCAGGCGCATCGGTCGGAAAAGAGGGAGCACCACGTGAGGTCGGGGCTCTTCTAGCTGGTTGCTTGTCGAAGGGATTCTCTCTAACTCTCAAAGAACGAAAGGTGTTGGTTGCCTGTGGAGCAGGAGCTGGTCTAGCTGCGGTCTATCAGGTTCCCTTTGCTAGTAGCTTGTTTGTCTTTGAGACCTTAGGACTTGCCTATAGTTGGCAGAACTTTTTGCTGGTTTTGGCTAGTACTTATCTGGCAACCTGGGTGGCTCAGCCCATTGTTGGTCAGGATGCTATTTATCCCCTATCTGCGGTCTCATGGTCGGTCAGCGGTTTCTTACAAGCTATTCTGATTGCGTTATTAGTCACTCCTCTAGCACTGGTTTTTCGATCCTTAGCCAAGCAAGCTAATCGCAAACGGCGCAAGGATGAGACGATCCTTTGGGCTCTTCCTCTAGCCTTTCTCGTGCTGGGGAGCTGGGCAGTCTTTTTCCCTATCTTTATGGGGAATGGCCAGGTACTAGCTCAAGCATTGTTGTCTAGCCAGCCAATTCCCTATCTTCCATTGACTCTTGCAGTGAAGGGGCTTCTAGTTTATCTCCTCTTGCGTAATGGTGCCTATGGGGGAACCTTGACGCCATCATTTGCCTTGGGGATTGGATCTGGCTATTTGGTGACTTTGCTTTTGACAGTAGTTGGCATTCATCTGGATCCAGCTTTAGGAATGCTACTAGGAGCAACAGTCTTTTTAGGGACGACCTTACAAGCTCCTCTGACGGCTATTGCACTGAGCCTTGGATTTACAGGCCAGGATTGGAGCTTGACAATACCGCTTGTACTAGCGGCAGGAATGTCTTACGTGATTCGAAAGAGATGGGAGAAGAAACAATGAAGGTACATTTTGTACTGCATGAAACATTTGAGGTTCCAGGTGCTTATCTAAAATGGGCTCTGGAACGAGGGCATCACATTACATCAACAAAGGTTTACGAAAAAGAACATCTTCCTGAAACAATTGACGGAATTGATTTTCTGATTGTTATGGGTGGCCCTCAATCACCTGATGAGGATAGAGAAAACTTCCCATACTATGATCCTAAGGCCGAGATTGCTTTTATGAAAGAAGCGATTGCTGCAGATATCTATATTGTTGGTGTCTGTCTTGGTGCGCAGCTCCTGTCTGTTGCCTATGGTGCGAAGTATGAACATAGTCCAGAGCGCGAGATCGGCGTTTATCCTGTGACATTGACGATGCAAGGTCTAACAGATCCTCATGTCAGCTTGTTCGGAGAAACCTTAGAAACCGGCCACTGGCACGGTGATATGCCAGGGCTGACAGAGGATGCTGTTGTTCTTGCGGCGAGTCAAGGCTGCCCACGCCAAATTATTCGCTTTAGTCCGAAGCATTATGCCTTTCAGGCCCATTTGGAATTTGATCCCGAAGCAGTAGAACTCTTAATTACTGCGGATGGTAGGGAGCAATTAAGAGAGCAAAGTGAAAAGTTCACTTTCGTTCAAACACCAGAAGAATTACGTGGAAACGATTATTCTGAAATGAATGCAAAACTGTATGCATTTTTAGATTCATTGGTAAACTAGGAACTACAGAAAGGCAGAGTATCTGAGTTATAGTCAAACTCGGGCTAACTATTCTGCGAGATATTTAAATTTAAAATCAAGAAAGAAAGGATGGGTAAACCGTATTTGTTGAACTGAATACGGGCGGAGAACTGCGTGAAAAAGATAAACTGTCTAGCATCTGCGATGCTTCGTCAGTTTCCTATTTTTACTTTGTTCTCTGTCGCTGTCCTAAATATACAAAAAGAAAGGTAGAGTGAGGTGTTCAGATTTGAACACGAGCGGAAAACTCGGAAAATAGATAATCTGATTGAGAAATCAGGATTTCTCGTCAGATTCCTAATTTTCAGTCGTTTTCTTGTCGCTCTTTGTATCATAAATTATGTCTATCCATATTGCTGCTAAGCAGGGTGAAATTGCTGATAAAATTCTTCTTCCGGGGGATCCTCTTCGTGCTAAGTTTATTGCAGAGAATTTCCTTGAAGATGCTGTTTGTTTTAACGAAGTGCGTAACATGTTTGGTTACACTGGTACTTACAAGGGTCACCGTGTATCTGTCATGGGAACTGGGATGGGGATGCCGTCCATTTCGATTTATGCGCGTGAGTTGATTGTAGACTACGGTGTGAAAAAATTGATCCGTGTGGGAACTGCGGGTTCGTTAAATGAGGATGTTCACGTTCGTGAATTGGTTTTGGCACAAGCAGCTGCAACCAACTCAAACATCATCCGTAACGACTGGCCACAGTATGATTTCCCACAAATCGCTAGCTTTGATTTGCTAGACAAGGCCTACCATATCGCCAAAGATCTCGGTATGACCACCCACGTTGGGAATGTCTTGTCATCAGATGTCTTTTACTCAAACTACTTTGAAAAGAACATCGAGCTTGGTAAATGGGGAGTTAAGGCTGTGGAAATGGAAGCAGCAGCCCTTTACTATCTTGCTGCCCAACATCATGTTGATGCACTTGCTATCATGACCATTTCTGATAGCTTGGTCAATCCAGATGAAGATACCACTGCAGAAGAACGCCAAAATACCTTCACTGATATGATGAAGGTTGGATTGGAAACCTTGATTGCAGAGTAATCAGAGAATAGATTTTCAATTACATTAGTTACAAGAACTGTTGTAAGTGATTTATTTTCAATATCTAAGCAATGATAAAGAAAGAGTTGAAAATCCAACTATTGATTTTCAACTTTTTTAGAACCCAGCTTAAGGAGAAATGTGATGGATAAAATTGAACAATTACAAGACTTGATAGATCAAAGCCAACGGATTGTTTTCTTTGGAGGGGCAGGAGTGTCAACTGAGTCTAATATCCCAGATTTTCGTAGTTCAGATGGTGTTTATCGTCATCAGTTAGGCCGTCATTTTACGGCAGAGCAACTCGTTTCTCTGACCATGTTTGAGCGCTATCCAGAAGATTTTTTTGACTTCTATAAAAAATACCTGATTTATCCAGAAGCCAAGCCTAATGCTGCTCATACTTATCTAGCTGCTTTGGAAAAGACAGGCAAGCTAAAGGCTGTTGTGACACAAAATATTGATAGTCTTCATGAAATGGCAGGCTCCCAAAAGGTCTTTAAATTGCATGGGAGCGCGGACCGAAATTACTGCTTAGGTTGTCAACGTTTCTATAACTTAACTGGTTTTCTGGCCCTCGAGGGACCTGTTCCCCACTGCCTAGACTGTGGCAAGGTAGTCAAGCCTGACGTGACCTTGTATGAAGAATCACTTGACATGGATGTCTTTAGCCAAGCTGCACAAGCTATTCGGCAAGCTGACTTGCTGATTATTGGTGGGACTTCCTTAGTTGTTTATCCTGCAGCTAGCCTAGTAAACTATTTTTCTGGGACAAATCTGGTCGTTATCAATAAAACCAGTACTCCACAAGACAGCCAAGCTACATTGGTCATTGAAGGCAAGATAGGAGAAGTATTTTCGAAATTGAGACAATAAAAGAATTTTAGAAGATAGCAACAAAACCTTGTTACTTGAAAGAGAAAACTATCTCATTTATTGACCACAATCTCGCTCTTTAAGAGTTATTAAAAACTGGCTGAGAAAATCAAAACACCTTCACCGATATGATGAAGGTTGGTTTGGAAACCTTGATTGCAGAGTAAATTGTAAAAGAAAATCCTGATTTCAAGTGAGATCAGGATTTTTTCATAGATGCGATTTTTTCTGGGTCTGGTGTGACACGGAGGGTCTTTTGCCCTGTGTAGGTTACAAAGCCAGGTTTTCCACCAGTTGGTTTGTTGAGTTTTTTAACTTCAATCATATCCACCTGCACGAGATTTGACAAGCGCCCTTTGGAAAAGTAGGCTGCTAGTTCGGCTGCGTCTGTTTTAACTTCATCAGATGGGTCAAGATTTCCTGAGATAACGACATGACTTCCAGGGATGTCCTTGGCATGGAACCAAAGTTCCTCCTTGCGGGCCATTTTAAAGGTTAGTTCTTCATTTTGCAAGTTGTTTCGACCGACATAGATGATGGTCTTGCCATCGCTCGCCAGATACTGTTCTGGTTTTTTGCGTTTCTGAATTTTCTCGCGTTGGCGTCTTCTAATGAAGCCTGTTTGGATCAATTCTTCACGGATTTCAGCGATTTCTTCCAGTCCAGCTTGGTTGAGGACGGTTTCCACGCTTTCTAGATAGAGAATGGTAGCCTTGGTTTCTTCGATCAACTCAGTCAGGTATTTGACAGCTTCTTTGAGTTTCTGGTAACGTTTAAAATAGCGTTGGGCATTCTGGCTGGGAGTTAGTGCCTTATCAAGAGCAATGGTGATAGGCTGATTCGTGTAGTAATTATCCAAGACTACCTGGTCTTGGTCATTCGGAACTTGGTGGAGGAAGGTTGTCAACAATTCTCCTTTTTGGCGAAATTCCTCAGCATTGTCTGTTGCCAATAACTCTTTATCTTGTTTTTTCAGCTTATGGCGATTTTTTTGAAGTTCATTTTCAACACGGCGAATCAGTTCACTGGCTTGCTGTTTGACGCGGTCCCGTTCAGCCTTGTCCTTATAGTAGGTGTCCAGCAAGTCAGAAAGACTGGCAAAAGGCTCTCCTACACTGTTCGTAAAAGGAACTGGGCTGAAGGAAGTCTCTGTTAAGCACGGCTTGGTTTCTTGCCCGAAGAAGTTACGGAAAGTAGACAGTTTATCACTGACCAAGAGCCTTTCCAATTCAGTTGCCGTATCACGACCTAAACCTTGAAAGAGACTTTGAAGATTTTTTGCTGTTAGCTCCTGGGTTTGCAGAATTTCAAAGAGTTTTTCATCCTTGACAGTATAAGGATTGAGAGATTCGGTACTAGGCGGAGCGATATAGGTCGATCCTGGAAGCAAGGTGCGGTAGCTATTTTGTGAAAAGCCAACGTGTTTGATAACTTCGAGGATTTTATGGCTACTTTTATCCACGAGGAGAATATTACTATGTTTGCCCATAATCTCGATGATGAGCGTGGCCTGGATATGATCCCCAATCTCGTTTTTATTGGAAACTGTAATTTCCACGATACGGTCATTTTCGATTTGCTCGATGAACTCAATTACCGCACCCTGTAAATACTTCCTCAAAACCATGATAAAAGTAGAAGGTTGGGCTGGATTTTCAAAGTTCGTTTGGGTTAGCTGAATGCGTCCAAATACGGGATGAGCAGAAAGGAGCAGGCGATGACTTTGGCGATTGCTGCGGATTTGCAAGACCAACTCTTGTTCAAAAGGTTGATTGATTTTCTGGATGCGACCATTGACCAACTCGCTTCGCAATTCCTCAACCATGTGGTGTAAAAAAAATCCGTCAAATGACATCGTTCTCTCCTTGTGATTGTATTCCATAGTATTATATCAAAAAGGTAGAATAAAATCATGGAAATATGGTATAATAAAGCCAAGTAAAGAGAATCGAGAAGTACATGTATATTGAAATGGTAGATGAAACTGGTCAAGTTTCACAAGAAATCTTGCTCCAAACCCAAGAAATTTTGGAATTTGCAGCCCAAAAAATAGGAAAAGAAGACAAGGAGATGGCAGTCACTTTTGTGACTAACGAGCGTAGCCACGAACTCAACCTCGAGTACCGTGATACCGATCGTCCGACGGATGTCATCAGCCTTGAGTATAAACCAGAGTTGGATATTGCCTTTGACGAAGAGGATTTACTTGAAAATCCTGAATTGGCAGAGATGATGTCTGAGTTTGATGCCTATATTGGGGAACTGTTCATCTCTATCGATAAGGCTCATGAGCAGGCTGAGGAATACGGCCACAGTTTTGAGCGTGAGATGGGCTTCTTGGCAGTACACGGCTTTTTACACATTAACGGCTACGATCACTACACTCCGGAAGAAGAAGCGGAGATGTTCGGTTTACAAGAAGAAATTTTGACAGCCTATGGACTCACAAGACAATAAACGAAAATGGAAAAATCGTGACCTGGTATCTAGTTTAGAATTTGCCCTTACAGGAATTCTGACTGCCATCAAGGAAGAACGCAATATGCGAAAACATGCAGTGACGGCTCTAGTAGTTATCTTTGCAGGTTTTGTTTTTCAGGTGTCACGAATCGAATGGCTCTTTCTCCTAATGAGCATTTTCTTAGTAGTAGCGTTTGAGATTATGAACTCTGCTATCGAAAATGTGGTGGATTTAGCCAGTCACTATCACTTTTCTATGTTGGCAAAGAAAGCCAAGGACATGGCGGCAGGAGCCGTGCTGGTGGTCTCTCTTTTTGCTGCAGTGACAGGTGCACTTATCTTTTTCCCACGCATTTGGGATTTATTATTTTAAACACTAGGAGGAAATTATGACATTTAAATCAGGCTTTGTAGCTATTTTGGGACGTCCCAATGTTGGGAAGTCAACCTTTTTGAATCACGTCATGGGGCAAAAGATTGCCATTATGAGTGACAAAGCGCAAACAACGCGCAATAAAATCATGGGGATTTACACCACGGATAAGGAGCAAATCGTCTTTATCGACACACCAGGGATTCACAAGCCTAAGACGGCTCTTGGAGATTTCATGGTGGAATCTGCCTACAGTACTCTGCGTGAAGTGGATACCGTTCTATTCATGGTGCCAGCTGATGAGCCACGTGGCAAGGGCGACGATATGATTATCGAGCGTCTGAAAGCTGCCAAGGTTCCTGTGATTCTGGTGGTGAATAAGATTGACAAGGTCCATCCAGACCAGCTTTTGGCTCAGATTGATGACTTCCGTAACCAGATGGACTTCAAGGAAATTGTTCCTATCTCAGCCCTTCAGGGAAATAACGTTTCTCGACTAATCGATATTTTGAGTGAAAATCTAGAGGAAGGTTTCCAGTATTTCCCAGCTGATCAAATCACAGATCATCCTGAGCGTTTCTTGGTTTCAGAAATGATTCGTGAGAAGGTTCTTCATTTGACACGTGAAGAGATTCCACACTCAGTTGCCGTAGTGGTTGACTCTATGAAACGGGATGAAGAGACAGACAAGGTTCACATCCGTGCAACCATCATGGTGGAGCGAGATAGCCAAAAAGGGATTATCATCGGAAAAGGTGGCGCCATGCTCAAAAAAATTGGTAGCCTGGCCCGTCGTGATATCGAACTCATGCTAGGAGACAAGGTCTTTCTAGAAACTTGGGTCAAGGTCAAGAAAAACTGGCGTGATAAAAAGCTAGATTTGGCTGACTTTGGCTATAATGAAAAAGAATATTAAGTAGAGGTGGGCTCATGCCTGCTTCTTGTTTTTACAGAAGGAGGACTTATGCCTGAACTACCTGAGGTTGAAACGGTTCGTCGTGGCTTAGAAAAATTGATCTTGGGAAAGAAGATTTCGAGTGTAGAGATTCGTTATCCCAAGATGATTAAAACGGATTTGGACCAATTTCGAAAGGAAGTGCCTGGTCAAGTAATTGAGTCCATGGGGCGTCGTGGCAAATATTTACTTTTCTATCTGACAGACAAGGTATTGATTTCTCATCTGCGGATGGAGGGCAAGTATTTTTATTATCCAGATCAGGTTTCTGAACGCAAGCATGCCCATGTTTTCATTCTGTTTGAAGATGGTGGCACTCTTGTATATGAGGATGTACGCAAGTTTGGTACCATGGAACTCTTGGCGCCAGATCTTTTGGATGCCTACTTTGTTTCCAAAAAACTAGGGCCTGAGCCAAGAGAGCAGGACTTTGATTTGCAGGTCTTTCAAGCTGCCCTAGCCAAGTCTAAAAAGCCTATCAAATCCCATCTCCTAGACCAAACCTTGGTAGCTGGCCTTGGCAATATCTATGTGGATGAGGTCCTCTGGCGAGCTCAGGTCCATCCAGCTAGACCTTCCCAGACTTTGACGGCAGAAGAAGCGTCAGCTATTCATGACCAGACCATTGCTGTTTTGGGACAGGCAGTTGAAAAGGGTGGCTCGACTATTCGGACCTATACCAATGCCTTTGGGGAAGACGGAACCATGCAGAACTTCCATCAGGTCTATGATAAGACTGGACAAGCATGTTCCCGCTGTGGGACAGTGATTGAGAAATTCCAGCTCGGTGGACGAGGAACTCATTTTTGTCCTCAGTGTCAAAGGAGGGGCTGATGGGAAAAATCATCGGAATCACAGGAGGAATTGCTTCTGGTAAGTCAACTGTGACAAATTTTCTAAGACAAAAAGGCTTCCAAGTGGTCGATGCTGACGCAGTCGTCCATGATCTACAAAAACCCGGGGGTCGTCTTTATCAGCTCTTAGTTCAGCACTTTGGACAAAAAATAATCCTTGAAAATGGAGAACTCAATCGCCCTCTCCTGGCTAGTCTCATCTTTTCAAATCCTGAGGAGCAGGAATGGTCTAAACAAACCCAAGGAGAGATTATTCGTGAGGAATTGGCTGCATTGCGAGACCAGTTAGCCCAGACAGAAGCGATTTTTTTCATGGATATTCCCCTGCTTTTTGAACAGGGCTACAGTGCTTGGTTTGATGAAACGTGGCTGGTCTATGTGGACCGTGATGTTCAGGTGGAACGTTTCATGAAACGGGATCATCTTTCTAAGGAAGTAGTGGAGTCGCGTCTGGCAGCACAGTGGTCTTTAGAGAAAAAGAAAGATTTGGCCAGTCATGTTCTAGACAACAATGGCAGTCGTGATCAGCTTGTGGCTCAAGTAGTGAAGTTACTTGAAGGAGGCGATAGCTGTGCAAGAGATTAGTTGGAAAGAGAATCTTCGTGTCGCCTGGTTCGGTAGTTTTCTAACGGGCGCCAGCATTTCCTTGGTCGTTCCTTTCATGCCTATCTTTGTAGAGCAGTTGGGAATTGAAGGAGACCAAGTTGCTTTTTATGCTGGATTAGCCATCTCAGTTTCGGCTGTTTCAGCAGCTCTAGTTTCTCCTATCTGGGGTATTCTTGCTGACAAGTACGGTCGAAAACCCATGATGATTCGAGCAGGTCTTGCCATGACCATTACCATGGGAGGTTTGGCCTTCGTACCCAATATCTATTGGCTACTCTTTCTGCGCTTGCTCAATGGTGTATTTACTGGATTTGTCCCCAATGCAACAGCCTTGATTGCTAGTCAGGTACCCAAAGATAAGTCTGGAGCGGCTCTGGGGACTCTATCTACAGGTGTTGTTGCAGGAACATTGACGGGCCCCTTTGTTGGAGGCTTTATTGCTGAAATTTTTGGCATTCGTAATGTCTTTTTATTGGTAGGTGCTTTCCTATTTTTAGCTGCAATCCTAACCATTTTCTTTATCAAGGAAGATTTTCAGCCAGTGGCTAAGGAGAAGGCTATCCCAACGAAAGAAGTATTTTCTTCTTTCAAGTATCCTAGGCTTTTAGTGAATCTATTTTTGACGAGCTTCGTCATTCAATTTTCAGCTCAATCAATTGGTCCCATTCTAGCTCTCTATGTGCGGGACTTAGGGCAGACTGAGAATCTCCTATTTGTATCAGGATTAATCGTATCCAGCATGGGATTTTCTAGCATGATGAGTGCTGGAATTCTAGGAAAACTTGGCGATAAGGTAGGGAATCATAGATTGTTAGTCGCGGCGCAGATTTATTCCGTCATCATTTACCTTCTTTGTGCCCATGCAACCAGCCCCCTTCAACTTGGCTTGTATCGTTTTCTCTTTGGTTTGGGAACAGGTGCTCTCATACCGGGAGTTAATGCCCTTCTTAGCAAAATGACTCCGAAATCAGGTATTTCAAGGATTTTCGCCTTCAACCAAGTCTTTTTTTACCTCGGTGGAGTGATTGGACCTATGGCGGGATCCGCAGTTGCAGGATATTTGGGCTACCATGCTGTCTTTTATGCGACAGCAGCCTGTGTGGCTTTCAGTTGTTTATGTAACTTAGTGCAATTTAGATCATTATTAAAAGTAAAGGAAATCTAGTGCGAGTAAAAATCAATCTCAAGTGCTCCTCTTGTGGCAGCATGAATTATCTAACCAGTAAGAACTCCAAAACCCATCCAGACAAGATTGAGGTGTTAAAATATTGTCCAAAGGAAAGAAAAGTAACTTTACATCTTGAATCTAAGTAGAATTTATGGTAAAATAATAGGGATTTTAAGGAGTTTGATATGTATAACCTATTATTAACCATTTTATTAGTATTATCTGTTGTGATTGTGATTGCGATTTTCATGCAACCAACTAAGAACCAATCCAGCAATGTATTTGATGCCAGCTCAGGTGATTTGTTTGAACGTAGTAAAGCGCGTGGTTTTGAAGCTGTGATGCAACGTTTGACAGGTATTTTAGTCTTTTTCTGGCTAGCCATTGCCTTAGCATTGACAGTATTATCAAGTAGATAAGAAATGGGCGAGACTAGGTCTTAGCCTATTTTTATTTTGAATGATGTTTACTAAAGTTATCACTCAAAAAATTATAAAAATCTAGAAAGAAAACATGAAAGATAAAATTAAAGAATATTTGCAAGAGAAGGGGCGAGTGACGGTAAATGATCTAGCTCAGGCTCTCGGAAAGGATGGGTCCAAGGATTTCCGTGAGTTGATTAAAACCCTGTCTCTGATGGAAAGAAAGCACCAGATTCGCTTTGAAGATGATGGCAGTTTATGTCTGGACCAAAAGAAGAAACATGAAATCACCCTCAAAGGGATTTTTCATGCCCATAAAAACGGCTTTGGCTTTGTCAGTCTAGAAGGCGAAGAGGACGATCTTTTTGTAGGAAAAAACGATGTCAACTATGCCATTGATGGTGATACCGTTGAGGTCGTGATTAAGAAAGTCGCTGACCGTAACAAAGGAACTGCTGCAGAAGCCAAAATTATCGATATCCTAGAGCATAGTCTGACAACAGTTGTCGGGCAAATCGTTCTGGATCAGGAAAAGCCCAAGTATGCGGGCTACATTCGTTCAAAGAATCAGAAAATCAGCCAACCGATTTATGTGAAGAAACCGGCTATCAAGTTGGAAGGAACTGAAGTTCTCAAGGTCTTTATCGACAAATACCCAAGTAAGAAACATGATTTCTTTGTCGCTAGTGTTCTGGACGTGGTGGGGCACTCGACAGATGCTGGGATTGACGTTCTTGAAGTCTTGGAATCCATGGATATTGTTTCAGAATTTCCAGAAGCTGTTCTCAAGGAGGCAGAAAGTGTGCCAGATGCTCCGTCTCAAAAGGATATGGAAGGTCGTCTGGACCTGAGAGATGAGATTACCTTTACCATTGATGGCGCGGATGCCAAGGACTTGGACGATGCGGTACACATCAAGCCTTTGAAAAATGGCAATATCGAACTCGGAGTTCACATCGCAGATGTTTCTTACTATGTGACCGAGGGTTCTGCCCTCGATAAGGAAGCTCTTAACCGCGCGACTTCTGTCTACGTGACAGACCGAGTGGTCCCAATGCTTCCAGAGCGTTTGTCAAACGGCATTTGCTCGCTCAATCCTCAAGTCGATCGCTTGACCCAGTCTGCCATTATGGAAATTGATAAACATGGTCGTGTGGTTAATTACACCATTACCCAAACAGTTATCAAGACTAGCTTTCGTATGACCTATAGCGCTGTCAATGATATCCTAGCAGGTGACGAGGAAAAAAGACAAGAGTATAAGAAAATTGTTCCTAGTATCGAACTCATGGCCAAGCTTCATGAAAGGCTAGAAAGCATGCGTGAGAGGCGTGGCGCCCTTAACTTTGATACCAGCGAAGCAAAGATTCTAGTGGATAAAAAAGGTAAGCCTGTGGATATCGTTCTTCGTCAGCGTGGTGTTGCTGAGCGGATGATTGAGTCCTTCATGCTGATTGCTAATGAAACGGTTGCCGAGCACTTTAGTAAACTGGACCTACCTTTCATTTATCGGATTCACGAGGAGCCCAAGGCTGAAAAAGTTCAGAAGTTTATTGATTATGCTTCGAGCTTTGGTTTGCGGATTTATGGGACTGCCAGTGAGATTAGCCAGGAGGCGCTTCAAGACATCATGCGTGCTGTTGAGGGAGAACCCTATGCGGATGTATTGTCCATGATGCTTCTCCGCTCTATGCAACAAGCTCGCTATTCAGAGCACAATCACGGTCACTATGGTCTAGCAGCTGACTATTATACTCACTTTACCAGTCCGATTCGCCGTTATCCAGACCTCCTTGTCCACCGTATGATTCGGGATTACGGCCGTTCTAAGGAAATAGCAGAGCATTTTGAACAAGTGATTTCAGAGATTGCAACCCAGTCTTCCAACCGTGAGCGTCGTGCTATCGAGGCGGAGCGTGAAGTCGAAGCTATGAAAAAGGCTGAGTACATGGAAGAATACGTTGGTGAAGAGTACGATGCAGTTGTATCCAGCATCGTCAAGTTTGGTCTCTTTGTTGAATTGCCAAATACAGTTGAAGGCTTGATTCACATCACCAATTTGCCTGAATTTTATCATTTCAACGAGCGTGACTTGACCCTCCGTGGGGAAAAATCAGGCATAACTTTCCGTGTAGGACAGCAGATTCGTATCCGGGTAGAAAGAGCGGATAAGATGACAGGTGAGATTGACTTCTCTTATATCCCAAGTGAGTTTGATGTCATCGAAAAAGGCTTGAAACAAGCTGGGCGCAAAGACAGAGGTCGTGGTTCAAATCGCCGTTCGGACAAGAAGGAAGATAAGAGAAAATCAGGGCGCTCAAATGATAAGCACAAGCATTCACAAAAAGATAAGAAGAAAAAAGGCAAGAAACCTTTTTACAAAGAAGTAGCTAAGAAAGGAGCCAAGTATGGCAAAGGGCGAGGGAAAGGTCGTCGCACAAAATAAAAAAGCGCACCACGACTATACAATCGTAGATACGCTAGAGGCAGGAATGGTCCTGACCGGAACTGAAATCAAGAGCGTTCGAGCTGCTCGAATCAATCTCAAGGACGGCTTTGCCCAAGTAAAAAATGGGGAAGTCTGGCTGAGCAATGTTCATATTGCCCCTTACGAAGAGGGTAATATCTGGAACCAAGAACCTGAACGCCGTCGTAAACTCCTGCTCCATAAGAAGCAAATTCAAAAATTGGAACAAGAGACCAAAGGAACAGGAATGACCCTAGTTCCCCTCAAAGTCTATATCAAAGATGGCTACGCCAAGCTTCTTTTAGGACTTGCCAAAGGGAAGCATGACTATGACAAACGCGAATCCATCAAGCGTCGTGAACAAAACCGCGACATCGCGCGTGTCATGAAAGCTGTCAACCAGCGATAAAAGAGGAAGTAAAATGGAAAAATTAATTGCCTATAAACGGATGCCCTTATGGAATAAACAGACCATGCCAGAAATTGTCCAGCAAAAACACAATACCAAGGTCGGGACTTGGGGAAAAATCACTGTCTTGAAGGGGACACTCAAGTTTATTGAGTTGACTGAAGATGGTGAGGTTCTTGCTGAGCACCTCTTTGAGGCAGGAGCTGACAATCCTATGGCACAACCACAAGCCTGGCACCGAGTGGAGGCTGCCACTGATGATGTAGAATGGTACTTGGAATTTTATGGTAAACCTGAGGATTATTTCCCTAAGAAATACCAGACCAATCCAGTCCATTCAGAGGTCCTAGAGGCCATGCAGACAGTGAAACCTGGAATAGCCCTGGATTTGGGTTGTGGTCAAGGCCGTAACTCTCTCTTTCTCGCACAGAATGGTTTTGATGTGACAGCTGTTGACCAAAATGAATTGTCCCTTGAAATCTTGCAAAGCATTGTGGAACAAGAGGATCTAGACATGCCTGTCGGACTTTATGATATCAATTCAGCCAGCATTAGCCAAGCCTATGATTTTATCGTTTCAACAGTTGTTCTGATGTTCCTACAAGCGGACCGCATTCCAGCTATTATCCAAAATATGCAGGAGCACACCACGGTCGGTGGTTACAACCTTATCGTCTGTGCTATGGATACGGAGGATTATCCTTGCTCGGTTAACTTCCCATTCACCTTTAAAGAAGGGGAGTTGGCGGACTACTACAAGGATTGGGAATTGGTCAAATATAATGAAAATCCAGGACATCTGCACCGTCGTGATGAAAATGGCAATCGCATTCAACTACGCTTTGCGACTATGTTAGCCAAAAAAGTCAAGTAAATCAAACCTATACTAGCGAATAGAAATCACTTTGCAAGGTTTCTATTCGTTTTTGTTTGCGTTGGTTGATTGGGGCAAGCAGGATTTTATGCTATACTAGAAGTAGGAAATCTGAGCATTAGAGTTGTATTGCTGATACTCTCAGCGCAAGAAAGTCTTTATGATGGAGGTGGTCGAATGACGAGTCTTTTGGTGGAATTGTATGATCGGCATGTATTGGAAAAGAATGTCTACCAAGCCTTTATCAGTGATTGTGACGAGATTCTCTTTCTATCTTTGACGAAAATAAGCAATGAAGAGAAGCTCTCTCTCCGTCAGTTTATCATGGAAGAGGTACCTCATATTCAACGAGTGACCTTTCGTCAGTTATCCTTAGAACAACTAGCAGACCAGTTAGATTATTGTATAGCAGGCTATGACCAAGTCCTTCTCGATGTTTTTGGTGGGGATTCGCTACTAGCCTTATCTCTCTATCAATATGGCTTGGATCGGGACCTCTCCATTGTTGCCATGGATGTCGAGCGGGGAAAACAATACAAGTGGGTAGCCGGTCAGCTGGAAAAAGAAGATTTGGACATTCCAACCCTAAGCATCCAACAGCTGATAGCCTTGCGTGGTGGAAAAATCCTCAAATCCAAACGCCCTATCCACTCAGCTCAGCAAATTGCAGCCATCAAAAAGCTAGCCAGCTCTGCCATTGCCAATCCTGCCCACTGGTATCAAGTGACCCAATTTTTCTCTCTAGCTAAGACCAATGACCTGCATGCTGAGACCGAAAAAATACTGGAAAACAATGGCAGGTATTATCACTATCCAAAATCCCTTATTCCTTTACTTGTGGAAGCAGGGATGCTTTGTATTGAAAGCGAAGACAAGAAACGAGTAGCATACAGCTTTCCAAGTCAAGAAGCTCAAGTCTTTTGTCGCAACAAGGGGCATATTTTAGAGGTATATCTCTATCTCTTGGCGCTTGAATCTCAGCTGTTTGATGAATGCATGATAGGTGGTGAGATTGATTGGAATGGCATCTTTCCAGAGGCAGATAATGTTCAAAATGAGATTGATGTCATTCTGAGAAAGGGACGCTCGATTACCTTCATCTCCTGCAAAATGACAGATTTATCAGTCGAAGCCATCAATGAACTAGAAGTCTACGCCAATCATTTTGCTGGGGAGAGTTGCCTCAAGTTAATTGTCTGTACGGGGAAAATCAATCCTGTTTATGCCAATCGCTGCCAGGAATACGGCGTGCTGGTCATTAGAAGTGAGCAGATTCCCAATCTCATACCCATGCTAAAAAAATATTCTAAGAGACAAAAAAGATAAGAAATAATATTATGAAAGGCTGGATTCCAGTCTTTTTTAGTTCTTTTTCGAATAGAAAAGAAAAGGAGGTAGACCATGTTTGTAGCCAGAGATGCCAAGGGAATTTTGGTGAATGCTCTCGAAAAAGATGTGACCAAGCAAGCTTATACTTGTCCAGCCTGTGGGGGCGGACTACGATTACGTCAAGGGCAGAGCATTCGAACGCACTTTGCCCATGAAAGGTTAAGAGATTGTATGGCTATTTTCGAGAATGAAAGTCCAGAACACTTGGGCAACAAAGAGGCCCTTTATCACTGGGTCAAGAAGGACAATCAAGTCGCCTTAGAATATAGTCTGCCCGAGATTCAGCAGATAGCAGATGTTCTCGTCAATGAGAAACTAGCTCTGGAGGTTCAGTGCAGTCCCTTGTCTCAAAAGCTTTTAGGCGATAGAAGTCAAGGATACCGCAGCCAGGGCTATCAGGTTATCTGGCTACTGGGAGAAAAACTCTGGTTAAAAGAGCGATTAACACAACTGCAAAGGGGATTTCTCTATTTTAGTCAAAATATGGGTTTCTATGTTTGGGAACTGGATCTCAAAAAGCAAGTTTTGAGACTCAAATATCTTCTGCATCAGGACCTACGTGGCAAGCTTCATTTTCAGGTCAAGGAATTTCCCTTTGGTCAAGGAAATCTCTTGGAAATTCTACGATTTCCTTATCAAAAACAAAAACTGCCTCGTTTTGTAGTTAAGCAAGATTCATCTATCTGTCACTACATTCGTCAGCAGTTGTACTATCAAACGCCCTACTGGATGAAGAAGCAGGAGGAAGCTTATTATCAAGGAGACAATCTATTAAACCGTCAACTAGATGACTGGTATCCCCAGGTCAGACCGATAGAGTCAGGTGATTTTTTGCAGATTGAAACAGATTTGGCTAGCTATTATAGAAATTTTCAGGCTTACTATCAAAAAAATCCGAAAAATAATCGCCAAAAGCTCTATCCACCAGCCTTTTATCACTTATATTTCTCAAAAAATGTGGTAAAATAGAAAGGATGGAGGAATCTTATGGTATTACAACGACATGAAATAAATGAAAAAGATACATGGGATCTTTCGACAGTCTACCCAACAGACCAGGCTTGGGAAGAAGCCTTGAAAGATTTAACTGAAAAAGTACAAACAGCAGCCCAGTATGAGGGACATCTCTTGGATAGCGCAGATAGTTTGCTTGAGATTACAGAATTCTCACTTGACTTGGAACGCCAAGTTGAAAAGCTTTATGTCTATGCGCATATGAAAAATGACCAGGACACGCGTGAAGCCAAGTATCAAGAGTACTATGCTAAGGCAATGACCCTGTACAGTCAGTTAGAACAAGCCTTTGCATTCTATGAACCTGAGTTTATGGAGATTAGCGAAGAGCAGTATGCGGCCTTCCTAGAAGCTCAACCAAAACTCCAAGTTTACAAGCACTTTTTTGATAAGCTCTTACAGAAGAAAGACCATGTTCTTTCGCAACGTGAGGAAGAATTACTTGCTGGAGCAGGAGAAATCTTTGGCGCTGCTAGTGAAACCTTCGCTATTTTGGACAATGCGGATATTAGCTTCCCATACGTGCTTGATGACGAAGGCAAGGAAGTGCAACTCTCACACGGTACTTACATCCGTTTGATGGAGTCTAAAAACCGTGAAGTGCGTCGTGGTGCCTATGAAGCCCTTTATGCGACATACGAGCAATTCCAACACACTTACGCTAAGACTTTGCAGACAAATGTTAAGGTGCAAAACTACCGCGCAAAAGTTCGCAACTATAAGAGTGCTCGCCATGCAGCCCTCGCAGCAAACTTTGTTCCAGAAAGTGTCTATGACAATCTAGTAGCAGCAGTTCACAAGCATTTGCCACTCTTGCATCGTTACCTCGAACTTCGTTCTAAAATCTTGGGGATTTCAGATCTCAAGATGTACGATGTATACACACCACTTTCTTCTGTAGATTATAGCTTTACCTACGAAGAAGCCTTGAAAAAAGCAGAAGAGGCCTTGGCGGTCTTGGGTGACGACTACTTGAGCCGTGTCAAACGTGCCTTTAGCGAGCGTTGGATTGATGTCTATGAAAACCAAGGCAAGCGTTCTGGTGCTTATTCTGGTGGTTCTTATGATACTAATGCCTTCATGCTTCTCAACTGGCAGGACAATCTAGATAATCTCTTTACCCTTGTCCATGAAACAGGTCACAGTATGCACTCGAGCTATACTCGAGAAACCCAACCTTATGTTTACGGAGATTATTCTATCTTCTTGGCTGAGATTGCCTCAACGACCAACGAAAATATCTTGACAGAGAAATTGTTGGAGGAAGTGAAAGACGATGCGACTCGCTTTGCTATTCTCAATAACTTCTTGGACGGTTTCCGTGGAACAGTCTTCCGTCAAACTCAATTCGCTGAGTTTGAACACGCCATCCATCAAGCAGACCAAAATGGAGAAGTCTTGACAAGTGATTTCCTCAATAAGCTCTACGCTGACCTGAACCAAGAGTACTATGGACTCAGCAAGGAAGAAAATCCTCAGATCCAATACGAGTGGGCACGCATTCCACACTTCTACTATAACTACTATGTTTATCAGTATTCAACTGGTTTTGCAGCTGCTTCAGCCTTGGCTGAGAAGATTGTCCATGGTAGCCAAGAAGATCGTGACCGCTATATCGACTACCTCAAGGCAGGTAAGTCTGACTATCCGCTCAATGTTATGAGAAAAGCGGGAGTGGATATGGAGAAGGAAGACTATCTTAATGACGCCTTTGCAGTCTTTGAACGTCGCTTGAACGAGTTTGAAGCCCTTGTTGAAAAATTGGGATTAGCATAAGATGGTAGAGTCTTATAGTAAAAACGCCAATCACAATATGCGACGGCCCGTCGTCAAGGAAGAAATCGTAGAACTCATGCGCCAGCGTCAAAAGCAGGTGACTGGTTCTTTGAAAGAATTGGAAGCCTTCGCTCGCAAGGAAAATATCCCAATCATTCCTCATGAAACAGTTGCCTACTTTCGATTTCTCATGGAAAGTCTGCAGCCTAAGAATATTTTAGAAATTGGGACAGCTATCGGTTTTTCAGCTCTTTTGATGGCGGAGCATGCGCCAGATGCTAAGATTACAACCATTGACCGCAATCCTGAGATGATAGGTTTTGCCAAGGAAAACTTTGCCCAGTTTGACAGTCGTAAGCAAATCACCCTCTTAGAGGGAGATGCCGTAGATGTTTTGTCTAGCCTAACAGAAACTTATGACTTTGTCTTTATGGATTCGGCTAAGTCCAAGTACATCGTCTTTCTACCTGAAATCCTCAAACGACTTGAAGTTGGTGGAGTGGTTGTCTTGGATGATATTTTTCAAGGAGGAGATGTTGCCAAGGACATCATGGAAGTCCGCCGTGGTCAACGAACCATTTATCGTGGTTTGCAAAGACTTTTCGACGCAACTTTGGACAATCCAGGTCTAACAGCAACTCTAGTTCCTCTTGGTGATGGCATTCTCATGCTACGAAAGAATGTAGCAGATGTACAGCTACCTGATGATAAATGATTTTCAGAAAAATTTAAGAAATTATAGTAAAATAGATAAAGTAACACTTACCGTAAAAGGAGTAAACATGAAGAAAAAAATTATGGCAGGAGCCATCACACTTTTATCAGTAGCAACACTTGCAGCTTGTTCAAATAGTTCTGAAGGAAAAGATTTGATCAGCATGAAGGGCGATGTGATTACAGAGCATCAATTTTTTGAAGAAGTAAAGAATAATTCAACCGCGCAACAAGTCTTGCTTAATATGACCATCCAAAAAGTATTTGAAAAACAATATGGGTCAGAAGTGACTGACAAAGATGTGGATGACGCCGTTGCTGAGGAACAAAAGAAATACGGCGATAGCTACAACAGCGTACTTCAACGGGCAGGTATGACTGCTGAAACTCGTAAAGCTCAAATTCGTACTAGCAAATTGGTTGAATTGGCAGTTAAGAAAGCTGCAGAGAGTGAATTGACAGATGAGGCTTACCAAAAGGCTTTTGAGTCTTATACACCAGATGTAACAGCTCAAATCATCCGTATGGATAATGAAGACAAGGCGAAAGAAGTGCTTGAAAAAGCGAAAGCAGAAGGTGCAGATTTTGCTCAGTTGGCAAAAGACAATTCTAACGATGATAAGACAAAAGAAAATGGTGGAGAAATCACTTTTGACTCTGCTTCAACAGAACTTCCAGAACAAGTCAAAAAAGCAGCCTTTGCCTTGGATGTGAACGGTGTTTCTGATGTGATTACGGCTACTGGAACACAAGCCTACAGCAATCAATTCTACATCGTTAAAGTAACGAAGAAGACAGAAAAATCTTCTAACTTAGAGGATTACAAAGAAAAATTGAAGACCATCATCTTGACTCAAAAACAAAATGATTCAGCCTTTGTTCAAGGAGTAATTGGTAAAGAATTACAAGCTGCTAATATCAAGGTCAAAGACCAAGCCTTTCAAAACATCTTCACCCAATACATCGGTGGTGGTGACTCAAGCTCAAGTTCAAGCAGTAGCTCTTCGTCTAACTAAGCAATGAAAATACAAATCTCATTTGAGGTTTGTATTTTTTATGCTTGAAGACAAAAAATAAGTAAAATTCGAAGGATTAAAGGATAATAGTTTTTTTCTTTCTGAAAAAGTGGTATAATAACAATCAAAACTAGAAAATAAAA
The DNA here is from genome assembly GCF_026782235.1 of Streptococcus oralis. Classification (GTDB taxonomy): domain Bacteria; phylum Bacillota; class Bacilli; order Lactobacillales; family Streptococcaceae; genus Streptococcus; species Streptococcus oralis_CC. Next base: position 217,276 of record NZ_JAKUWE010000003.1, read on the forward strand.
CGGAATTAGGGACAACCACCTCTGTTCCTATTAGAGTGGTGAAATATGAAAATTAGTAAAAGGCACCTACTAAACTATTCCATTTTGATTCCTTATTTTCTTCTGTCAATTTTGGGGTTGATTGTAGTTTACTCGACAACTAGTGCAACCCTAATTGAAGAAGGAAAAAGCGCTTTTCAATTGGTACGTAACCAGGGGATTTTCTGGGTAGCCAGTTTGGTTTTGATTGCCTTAATCTATAAATTAAAATTAGGTTTCCTGAGAAATGGACGTCTCATTTTTATCGTGATGATTGTGGAGATGGTTCTTTTAGCCCTAGCGCGTCTGGTCGGAACACCTGTCAATGGAGCATACGGATGGATTTCTGTAGGACCTGTAACGATTCAGCCGGCTGAATACCTTAAGATTATCATCATCTGGTACTTGGCACATCGATTTTCAAAGGAACAGGATGAGATTGCGGTTTATGACTTCCAGGTTTTGACACAGAATCAGTGGTTACCTCGAGCTTTTAACGACTGGCGTTTTGTTCTGCTAGTTCTGATTGGTAGCTTGGGAATTTTCCCAGACTTGGGAAATGCGACCATCTTGGTCTTGGTGGCGCTCATCATGTATACGGTTAGTGGGATCGCCTATCGTTGGTTCTCGACCATTCTGGCTCTCTTGGCAGGGAGCTCAATTTTAGTATTGTCTGTCATTCGTCTCGTTGGGGTTGAAAAATTTTCTCAGATACCGGTATTTGGTTACGTTGCTAAACGTTTCAGTGCCTTCTTTAATCCCTTTAATGACTTGGCGGGTGCAGGACACCAGCTTGCAAACTCCTACTATGCCATGGTTAATGGAGGCTGGTTCGGACTGGGACTGGGGAATTCTATCGAGAAGCGTGGTTATCTGCCAGAAGCCCATACGGATTTCGTCTTTTCGATTGTCATCGAGGAGTTTGGATTCGTGGGAGCGAGTATGATTTTGGCTTTACTCTTCTTCTTAATTTTGCGAATCATCTTGGTTGGTATTCGAGCTAAGGATCCCTTTAACTCCATGGTTGCTATCGGTGTTGGAGGGATGATTCTTGTTCAGGTCTTTGTCAATATCGGTGGGATTTCCGGTTTGATTCCTTCTACAGGGGTAACCTTCCCCTTCCTTTCGCAAGGTGGGAACAGTCTCCTGGTATTATCCGTAGCCATAGCTCTTGTATTAAATATCGATGCCAGCGAGAAACGTGCTAAACTCATTAGAGAATACGAATCTCAAACTGTTGAAGGTCTGTAAGGATTGTATGGAAAGGAAAAATATATGTCTCTTCAGAAATTAGAAAACTATAGTAATAAAGCCGTCATCCAAGAAGAAGTCTTGATTTTGACAGAGCTACTAGAAGATATTACAAAAAATATGCTAGCGCCAGAGACCTTTGAAAAAATCATGCAGTTGAAGGAATTATCAACAAATGAAAACTATCAAGGGCTCAATGAACTGGTGACTAGCCTTTCCAATGAAGAAATGATTTACATTTCTCGTTATTTCTCTATCCTTCCACTCTTGATTAATATATCTGAGGATGTGGACTTAGCCTATAAAATTAACCACCAGAACAATGTGGACCAAGACTATCTAGGGAAATTGTCTACAACCATAAAGATGGTAGCTGAAAAAGAAAATGCAGCTGAAATTTTAGAAAAGTTAAATGTCGTTCCTGTCTTGACCGCCCATCCAACGCAAGTACAACGCAAGAGTATGCTGGACTTGACCAACCATATCCATACGCTCTTGCGCAAGTACCGTGATGTCAAACTAGGCTTGATTAATAAAGAAAAATGGAACATGGATCTCCGTCGTTACATTGAAATTATCATGCAAACAGACATGATTCGTGAGAAGAAATTGAAGGTAACCAACGAAATCACCAACGTGATGGAGTACTATCAAAGTTCATTCCTGAATGCTGTGCCGCGTTTGACGGCTGAATATAAGAAACTAGCTAAAGAACAAGGAATTGAGCTCCAACATCCAAAACCAATTACTATGGGGATGTGGATTGGAGGAGACCGCGATGGAAATCCTTTCGTAACAGCGGAAACCCTCAACAAATCAGCCTTGACTCAGTGCGAAGTCATCATGAACTACTACGATGAAAAGATTTATAATCTTTATCGTGAATTTTCACTTTCAACCAGCATCGTGAATGTCAGCGACAAGGTTCGTGAGATGGCGCTGAAGTCGCAAGATAACTCCATTTATCGTGAAAAAGAACTCTATCGTCGTGCCCTTTTTGATATCCAAGCTAAGATGCAGGCAACTAAGGCTTATTTGATTGAAGACAAGGATCTTCAGCCTAGATATGCTACTGCAGATGAATTTTATCAAGACTTGTTGGTCATTCGAGATTCTCTCCTTGAGAACAAAGGGGAATACCTGATTTCAGGAGAATTTGTTGAACTGATGCAAGCCGTTGAAATCTTTGGCTTCTACCTTGCTTCTATCGATATGCGCCAAGACTCTAGTGTTCATGAAGCCTGTGTGGCTGAATTGTTAGCATCTGCTGGCATCAACTACCATTATAGCGATCTCTCTGAAGATGAAAAATGCGCCCTACTCTTAAAAGAGTTGGAAGAAGATCCTCGTATCCTCTCAGCTACTCATGCTGAAAAGTCAGAACTGCTTGAGAAAGAATTGTCTATCTTCAAAACTGCTCGCAAGTTGAAGGATAAACTGGGGGAAGATGTCATTCGCCAAACCATCATCTCTCACGCGACAAGTGTATCTGATATGCTAGAATTAGCCATCATGCTCAAAGAAGTCGGTTTGGTGGATGCTCAAAAAGCGCGCGTTCAGATTGTTCCCCTCTTTGAAACGATTGAAGACTTGGATCACTCGGAAGAAACCATGAGAAGATACTTCTCTCTTCCACTGGCTAAAAAATGGATTGCTTCAAAAGACAACTACCAAGAAATCATGCTTGGTTACTCTGATAGTAACAAGGATGGTGGTTATCTATCATCATGTTGGACACTCTACAAGGCTCAACAACAACTGACTGCTATCGGGGATGAATTTGGTGTTAAAGTCACCTTCTTCCATGGACGTGGTGGTACTGTTGGTCGAGGTGGCGGTCCAACTTATGAAGCCATCACATCTCAACCGCTCAAGTCTATCAAGGACCGTATCCGTCTGACTGAGCAAGGAGAAGTGATTGGAAACAAATACGGAAACAAAGACGCCGCCTATTATAACCTTGAAATGTTGGTTTCTGCAGCCATTAACCGTATGATTACCAAGAAGAAGAGCGATACCAACACGTCAAATCGTTATGAAGCTGTTATGGATCAAGTGGTGGACCGTAGCTACGATATCTACCGTGATTTGGTCTTTGGAAATGAACATTTCTATGACTATTTCTTCGAGTCAAGCCCAATCAAGGCTATTTCAAGCTTCAATATCGGTTCGCGTCCAGCAGCTCGTAAGACCATCACTGAAATCGGTGGTCTACGTGCCATTCCTTGGGTCTTCTCATGGTCACAAAGTCGTGTCATGTTCCCTGGATGGTATGGTGTGGGGTCAAGCTTTAAAGAGTTTATAGATCAAGATCCGAAGAATATCGAGTTTCTTCGTGATATGTATCAAAACTGGCCTTTCTTCCAATCTTTGCTTTCCAATGTGGACATGGTCTTATCTAAGTCTAACATGAACATTGCTTTTGAATATGCCAAGCTCTGTGAAGACGAAGAAGTGCAGGCTATCTACTACACTATTTTAGATGAATGGCAATTGACCAAGAACGTTATTCTAGCTATTGAAGGCTATGACGAACTTCTGGCAGAAAACTCTTACCTAAAAGACAGCCTAAACTATCGTATGCCTTACTTTAATATCCTTAACTACATCCAGTTGGAATTGATCAAACGTCAACGTCGTGGCGAATTGTCAGCAGACGAAGAAAAACTAATCCACACAACGATCAACGGAATTGCAACCGGTTTGCGTAATTCAGGCTGATATTCTACAAACTTCCTCTTTTTTCAAGGGGAAGTTTTTGAATTGTTTGAAAAATTCTAAAAATAAGCTTGACAAGTAGTTGAAAAATGATATAATTTAAACATTCAGAAAGTAATCATTGAAGTTTTTTAGAGAGTCTGTGGTTGGTGAAAGCAGATAGATGAAAGTGATGAAAATTGGGCTGAATGTTATAAAGAATTTGAAATCATAAAAATTCGGTGAGCACACCTTACAGTGCAACTCGTGAATGCGAGAAAGAGCGATAGGGATATTCCCTATAATTGAGGTGGCACCGCGCATCGACGTCCTCACACAAGTTTTTTGTGTGAGGACTTTTTCTATTGGGAGGAAAGATTATGAAATTTAAACGATGGCGTCGCTTGTTTTTAGTGAAAAGAGTATTATACAAGTGATTTAAAAGGAGAAAGAATATGAAAAATAAACGTTTAATGGGAATTATCGCTGGATTAGCAGTATTGGTAGTGGCTAGTTTGATTTATTCATCTATGAACAAGCCAGCACCTAAAGAAGAGCAAAAGGCTGCTAAGGTTGGTGTCCTTCAATTTGTTAGTCACCCATCCTTGGACCTGATTTACCAAGGGATTCAAGATGGACTAGCTGAAGAAGGCTATAAGGACGATCAAGTAAAAATCGACTTTATGAACTCTGAAGGAGATCAGAGCAAGGTTGCAACTATGAGTAAACAATTGGTAGCAAATGGAAACGACCTTGTTGTTGGGATTGCAACACCAGCAGCTCAAGGGCTCGCAAGTGCTACTAAAGATCTACCAGTTATCATGGCTGCTATTACAGACCCAATCGGTGCTAACTTGGTCAAAGATTTGAAAAAACCAGGTGGCAACATAACAGGGGTGTCAGACCACAACCCAGCTGAACAACAAGTAGAGTTGATTAAAACCCTCACACCAAATGTCAAAACAATCGGCGCTCTTTACTCAAGTAGCGAAGATAACTCAAAAACACAGGTAGAAGAATTCAAGGCTTATGCTGAAAAAGCAGGTTTGACAGTCGAAACATTTGCCGTTCCATCAACAAACGAAATTGCTTCAACAGTTAATGTTATGACTAGCAAGGTCGATGCGATTTGGGTTCCAATTGACAACACCATCGCATCCGCATTCTCAACAGTTGTTTCAAGCAACCAAACAGCTAAAAAGCCTATCTACCCAAGTGCCACTGCCATGGTAGAAGCAGGTGGATTAGCATCTGTAGTAGTTGACCAACACGATCTTGGAGTGGCTACTGGTAAAATGATTGCCAAAGTTTTGAAAGGTGAAAAACCAGCTGATACGCCAGTCAATGTCTTTTCAACTGGTAAGTCAGTGATTAACAAAAAACTAGCGCAGGAACTTGGTATCACCATTCCTGAGTCTGTTCTAAAAGAAGCAGGACAAGTGATAGAATAAAGATAAAGGAGGAGCTGGACACATCTCCTCCCATTTTTACTAAAGAAAGAAATGAGTGAAAGATTATGATAGTATCCATTATTTCCCAGGGGATGGTCTGGGCAATCTTAGGTCTGGGAATCTTTATGACCTTTCGAATTCTAAATTTTCCAGATATGACGACTGAGGGCTCTTTTCCTCTAGGGGGAGCAGTAGCTGTAACCTTGATAACGCAGGGAGTCAATCCGTTTTTAGCGACCTTAGCTGCAGTAGGAGCGGGCTGTCTAGCTGGTATGGCTACGGGACTCTTATATACCAAAGGAAAAATCCCAACCCTCTTATCAGGGATTTTGGTCATGACTTCCTGCCATTCCATCATGCTGATGATTATGGGACGTGCCAATCTGGGGCTTCTTGGAACCAAGCAAATTCAAGATGTCTTGCCTTTTGATTCGGATCTCAATCAACTACTGACTGGATTAATCTTTGTAGCTCTTGTTATTGGCCTCATGCTCTTTTTCCTAGATACTAAACTAGGTCAGGCCTACATCGCTACAGGTGACAATCCTGATATGGCTCGTAGCTTTGGTATCAATACAGGACGTATGGAACTCATGGGTTTGGTTCTCTCAAATGGGATTATCGCGCTTGCAGGGGCTTTAATTGCTCAACAGGAAGGATACGCGGATGTTTCACGAGGAATCGGCGTGATTGTCGTAGGGCTTGCTAGCTTGATTATTGGTGAGGTTTTGTTCAAGAGTTTGACCTTGGCAGAGCGACTCATGACCATCGTTGTAGGGTCTATTGCTTATCAGTTCCTCGTATGGGGAGTGATTGCTCTTGGATTTAACACGAGCTATTTACGACTATATAGCGCCTTGATTTTGGCAGTTTGCCTTATGATTCCAACCTTCAAAAGCAAATACCTAAAAGGAGTCAAGTTTAGCAAATGACAGCAATTGTAGAATTAAAAAATGCCACCAAAGTCATTACGAATGGCTTTGACGAGGAAAAAATTATTCTGAATGATGTTTCTCTTGAAATTTTCGAACATGATTTCATTACCATCCTAGGTGGAAATGGAGCAGGGAAGTCAACGCTTTTTAACACTATTGCAGGTACCCTACCTTTGACAAGTGGAAGTATTCGTATCATGGGCGAGGACGTGACGAATTTTTCACCTGAAAAGCGGGCTAAGTACTTGTCTCGTGTCTTTCAGGATCCTAAGATGGGTACGGCTCCCCGTATGACAGTGGCGGAAAATCTCTTGATTGCCAAGTTTCGTGGTGAGAAGAGAGGACTCCTGCCTAGAAGGCTTTCAAGCCATAGGGAAGAGTTTCAGGCTACCATTGAAAAAGTGGGAAATGGTCTTGAAAAGCATCTAGATACTCCGATTGAGTTTCTATCAGGTGGACAACGTCAGGCCTTGAGTCTCTTGATGGCAACCTTGAAGCGACCAGAGTTGCTCTTGTTGGATGAACACACAGCAGCCCTTGACCCAAAAACAAGTGTGTCCTTGATGGAATTAACAGATGACTTTGTTAGCAAGGATCATCTGACAGCCTTGATGATTACCCACCATATGGAGGATGCACTGAAGTATGGAAATCGTCTGATTGTCATGAAGGAGGGGCGTATCATCCAAGACCTCAATAAAGAGGAAAAAGCTAAGATGAAGATCTCGGACTACTATCAATTATTTGAATAGATGGGCCTGTATTTCATCAAAAAATAGTGAAGATTAACTTAGAAACATGGAAGTGTTTCTGAGTTTTTTATCTCCTCTTTCTATCTAGAAAAATAAGGCAAAGAGAATTACGGAAAGCGTATGAAATGGTTTACTTTTTTTCAGAAATAAGCTATACTAGTTTACGTGAAACTATGATAAGATGGAGGTATTGTGTATGGTTGACAAGCAAGTCATTGAAGAAATCAAAAACAATGCCAACATTGTGGAAGTCATAGGTGATGTGATTTCTTTACAAAAGGCTGGACGGAACTATTTAGGGCTCTGTCCTTTTCATGGTGAAAAGACCCCCTCTTTCAACGTTGTGGAAGACAAGCAGTTTTATCACTGTTTTGGATGTGGTCGTTCAGGAGATGTCTTTAAGTTCATCGAAGAATACCAAGGTGTGTCCTTTATGGAAGCCGTTCAGCTCATAGGGGAGCGCGTCGGTATTCAACTGGCTATGCCGGTACAGTCTCGTCCTCAACAAGCTTCTCCTCATCAAGCTCTATATGATATACATGAAGAAGCTGCCCGTTTTTACCATGCCATCCTCATGACGACCAAGATGGGAGAAGAAGCAAGGGCTTATCTCTACAAACGCGGATTGACAGACGATGTTCTGAAACATTTCCAGATTGGACTGGCTCCAGCAGAGAGAACTTATCTCTATCAACGTTTGGCTGACAAGTTTGAGGAAAAGGATTTATTGGATTCGGGCTTGTTTTACTTGTCAGATGGCAATCAGTTTTATGATACTTTTTTCGGGCGTATCATCTTTCCTTTGACCAATGACAAGGGGCAGGTTATTGCTTTTTCAGGTCGTATCTGGCAAGAAACGGATAGTCAGACTGCCAAGTACAAAAATAGTCGCTCGACCGCAATTTTTAACAAGAGTTACGAGTTGTATCATTTGGACAAGGCAAAAAAGGGAACAGGTAAGATTACAGAGCTCTATCTGATGGAAGGCTTCATGGATGTGATTGCAGCCTACCGTGCTGGTATAGAAAATGCTGTAGCTTCTATGGGGACAGCCTTAAGTAAGGAGCATGTTGACCACCTCAAACGCTTTACAAAAAAAATTGTTCTCAGCTATGATGGCGACAAGGCAGGGCAGGCAGCAACAGCTAAGGCTCTAGAGGAGTTAAAAGACTTTTCAGTGGAGGTTGTTCGAGTACCTGATGCTATGGACCCAGATGAGTATTTGCAAAAGAATTCTGCTGAAGACCTGGCTTACCTTTTAACCAAGACTCGGATTAGTCCTATAGAGTTCTATATTCACCAGCTCAAGCCAGAAAATAGTGATAACTTGCAGGCGCAAATCGAGTTCATTGAAAAGATTGCTCCCTTAATTGCCAAAGAAAAGTCTATCACTGCCCAGAATTCCTACATTCATATTCTGGCGGATAATCTCCCTTCTTTTGATTACCAGCAGGTGGAACAGATTGTAAATGAAAGTCGGATTGTCCAAAGGCAGGAAAGAGTTAAAGAGGAGCAACCTCCAGCAGCGATTAGTTTACCTGTAACGCGGCAACTGACAGCAGTCATGAGAGCAGAGGCTCATCTCCTCTATAGAATGGCTGAGAACCCAGTTGTGTTAAATGACTATCGATTAAGAGAAGATTTTTTCTTTGATACCCCAGAATTTCAGATTCTTTACGAATTATTAAGTGAGCAGGGAGAAATCGGCTCAGAGGAGCTTTCTCATCAGACACCTGAAGTTGAAAATGCTTGGTACCACGTGCTTAGTCTGGATTTGCCAGCTGAGATGTCGCCTCAGGAGCTAGCGGAAGTCGAAGCGACTCGAAACCGTGCCCTCCTCAGCAAGGACAACTTAAGAATTAAAAAGAAAGTGCAGGAAGCTAGTCATGTAGGAGATACAGACACAGCCTTGGAAGAATTGCAACGATTGATTTCCCAAAAGAGAAGAATGGAGTAATAATGGCAACAAAACAAAAAGAAGTAACCACATTTGATGTGCAAGTAGCAGACTTTATCCGTAACCACAAAAAAACAGGAACAGCAACAGACGACGAAATCAATTCAAGTCTGGTCATTCCTTTTACCCTTGATGCAGACGGCATTGAAGACCTTTTGCAACGGATTCAGGATGCTGGAATTTCTATCACAGATAATGAAGGAAATCCAAGTGCGCGTGTGCTTAGTGCAGAAGAAGAACCAGAACTTAGTGATGAGGACTTGATTGGCTCAACTTCTGCCAAGGTTAATGATCCAGTCCGTATGTATTTGAAGGAAATTGGGGTCGTTCCTCTCTTGACCAACGAAGAGGAAAAAGAATTGGCCCTAGCTGTTGAGGCTGGTGATATCGAAGCCAAACAACGTCTTGCAGAAGCCAACCTTCGTTTGGTGGTTTCGATTGCTAAGCGCTACGTAGGGCGTGGCATGCAGTTTCTTGACTTGATCCAAGAAGGAAACATGGGCTTGATGAAGGCTGTTGATAAGTTTGACTATTCTAAAGGATTCAAGTTTTCAACTTACGCAACTTGGTGGATTCGTCAGGCGATCACTCGTGCCATCGCTGACCAAGCCCGCACTATTCGTATCCCTGTCCACATGGTAGAAACCATTAATAAATTAGTTCGTGAACAGCGGAATCTCCTTCAAGAATTGGGTCAAGATCCAACTCCTGAACAAATCGCTGAGCGTATGGATATGACACCTGACAAGGTCCGTGAAATCTTGAAAATCGCCCAAGAGCCAGTATCACTTGAAACACCGATTGGTGAAGAGGACGATAGCCATCTTGGGGACTTTATCGAAGACGAAGTGATTGAAAATCCAGTAGACTACACAACTCGTATCGTCTTGCGTGAGCAGTTGGATGAAGTTTTGGATACTCTCACAGACCGTGAAGAAAACGTCTTGCGCTTGCGCTTCGGGCTAGACGATGGGAAAATGCGTACTCTTGAAGATGTTGGGAAAGTCTTTAACGTGACTCGTGAGCGTATCCGTCAGATCGAAGCCAAGGCTTTGAGAAAATTGCGCCAACCAAGTCGCAGCAAGCCCCTTCGTGATTTTATTGAAGACTAAGAGTGAGGAATAATATGGCTTATACAGAAGAGCAAATTGAAACGATTAAAACTCGTATTTTGACTGCCTTGGAAGAGGTCATCGACCCTGAGTTGGGAATTGATATTGTCAACCTAGGTTTGATTTACGAGATTCGTTTTGATGGTGAAACAGGTTACACGGAAATTGATATGACCTTGACAACTATGGGGTGCCCACTGGCTGACCTCTTAACAGACCAGATACACGATGCGATGACAGAGGTTCCTGAGGTAACCAATATCGAAGTCAAATTGGTCTGGTATCCAGCATGGACGGTTGAAAAAATGAGTCGCTATGCGCGTATCGCCTTAGGAATTAAGTAATCGATTGGAAAATTACGAGAGACGATTGGAAAAGAGAGGGGCTCCTCCATTTTCCTCTGGTCTCTTCTTTCTTTTACTGATTTTCTTGAAATAAAATGGTATAATGAGTAATATGGAAAACAAAAAATTGCGTATTAATATGCTAAGTTCAAGTGAAAAAGTGGCTGGTCAAGGAGTATCAGGAGCCTACCGTGAATTGGTGAGTCTCCTTCATCGTGATGCCAAAGAACAGTTGATTGTTACGGAGAATCTTCCTGTAGAGGCAGATGTAACCCACTTTCACACCATTGATTTCCCTTATTATTTATCCACATTTCAAAAGAAACGCTCTGGGAGAAAAGTTGGCTATGTGCATTTCTTACCTGAGACACTCGAAGGGAGTTTGAAAATTCCATTTTTCCTAAAAGGAATTGTCAAACGCTATGTTTTTTCCTTTTACAATCGGATGGAACACTTGGTGGTGGTTAATCCCATGTTTATCGAGGATCTAGTTGCTGCGGGTATTCCACGAGAAAAAATAACTTATATTCCCAATTTTGTAAATAAAGAAAAATGGCATCCATTACCAGCTGAACAAGTTGCACAACTTCGTGAAGAAATGGAACTCGCCAAAGATCAGTTTGTCGTGGTTGGTGCGGGTCAGGTTCAGAAACGAAAAGGGATAGATGACTTTATCCGTCTTGCTGAAGAATTGCCAGAAATTACCTTTATCTGGGCTGGTGGTTTTTCATTTGGTGGAATAACAGATGGTTATGAACGCTATAAGAAGATTATGGACAATCCACCTAAAAATCTGATTTTCCCAGGTATTGTGTCACCAGAGAGGATGCGGGAACTGTATGCTTTAGCTGATTTGTTCTTACTACCTAGCTATAATGAACTATTCCCTATGACCATCTTAGAGGCAGCTAGTTGCGAGGCTCCTATTATGTTAAGGGATTTGGACCTGTATAAGGTCATTCTTGAGGGAGATTATCGTGCTACAAGTGATGTCTCTGAGATGAGAGAAGCAATCCTAGAATATAAAGAAAATCCTGAAGCGTTGAAAGAATTGAAAGAAAAAGCGAAAAGGATATCCAAGCAGTATTCAGAAGAGCGTTTACTGGGAATTTGGTTAAAATTTTATCGGGAACAGGCTGCTCTAGGTAAAAAGTGAGGTAATCTATGCGAATTGGTTTATTTACAGACACCTATTTTCCTCAGGTTTCCGGGGTTGCGACCAGTATTCGAACCTTGAAGACAGAGCTTGAGAAGCAAGGCCATGCAGTTTTTATCTTTACAACAACAGATAAAGATGTGAACCGCTACGAGGATTGGCAAATTATTCGAATTCCGAGTGTTCCTTTCTTTGCATTTAAAGATCGACGATTTGCCTATCGAGGTTTTATAAAGGCACTTGAAATCGCCAAGCAGTATCAACTTGATATCATTCATACCCAGACAGAATTTTCACTTGGTTTGTTAGGGATTTGGATTGCGAGAGAATTGAAAATTCCAGTTATTCATACCTACCATACTCAGTACGAAGACTATGTACATTACATTGCTAAGGGGATGTTGATTCGTCCAAGTATGGTAAAATATCTGGTACGTGGTTTCCTTCGTGATGTAGATGGAGTAATCTGTCCTAGTGAGATTGTTCGTGACCTTTTATCTAAATACAAAGTGAAGGTTGAAAAACGTGTCATTCCAACCGGAATTGAGCTAGCTAAGTTTGAACGACCTGAGATTAAAGAGGAAAACTTGCAAGAACTTCGTTCGAAGTTAGGTATTCAGGAAGACGAGAAAATGCTACTGAGCCTTTCGCGTATTTCTTACGAGAAGAATATCCAAGCAGTTCTAGATGCTTTTGCTGAAGTATTGAAAGAAGAGGATAAAGTAAAGCTGGTCGTTGCTGGAGACGGTCCTTATCTGGACAGTCTGAAAGAGCAAGCAGTGAAATTAAACCTGCAAAAACATGTGATTTTTACAGGGATGATTGCTCCAAGTGAGACAGCTTTATACTATAAGGCTGCAGATTTCTTCATTTCAGCCTCTACGAGTGAAACTCAGGGCTTAACCTATCTAGAAAGTTTAGCCAGTGGAACGCCCGTCATTGCTCATGGCAATCCTTATCTTGATAACCTGATCAGTGACAAAATGTTTGGAACCCTCTACTATGGAGAACAGGAGTTAGCAGGGGCCATCCTTGAAGCCTTAATCGCTACTCCGGATATGTCTGAACAAAAGTTGGCGGATAAGTTGTACGAAATTTCGGCTGAAAATTTTGGAAAACGAGTACATGAGTTTTACCTCGATGCCATTATCTCAAATAACTTTGAACATGAATTACATGATGGGAAACCTGTTAGTCAGCGCTTTTTGAAAACGATTTTATATCTACCCCAACAGGCTGTTACAAGCCCAGTAAAAGAGTCTAAGCGTATTTTGCGTGCTTCTCGGAAGCAATTATCCAGCATCAGAGATTATTGGAAAGATGAATTCAAATAATAGAATAAGAGGAAAATATTATGAAAAAATTAATGCGAAGTGGAAAAAATCAAATAATTGGTGGAGTCTGTGCAGGAGTTGCCCATTATTTTGATATTGACCCAACAATTGTTCGTGTTGTTTGGGGTGTTCTTGCATTTTGTTATGGAGCAGGAATCCTTGCTTACATCATTTTATGGGTGGTTGCACCCGTTTCGACAGACTATTAAACTAGAATTATAAAGTGAAAAGGAGAAGTTATGGCTTTTGGAGATAATGGAAAACGTAAAAAAACATTGTTTGAGAAAGTGACACTTGTTGTCGTGCTCATCATGTTGTTTGTAACCCTTGCTGGTATCTTTGCGACAGCACTTGGAGCATTTAGCAGATTCTAAGCAAGCTGCGAGGATAGAAACAATAACTAATGACTGGGTTCTCCCCAGCCTTTTTAAAGTGAGAAGAAATATGAGTATGTTTTTAGATACAGCCAAGATTAAGGTCAAGGCTGGTAATGGTGGCGATGGCATGGTTGCCTTTCGCCGTGAAAAATATGTCCCGAATGGTGGTCCTTGGGGCGGTGATGGTGGACGTGGTGGTAACGTTGTTTTCGTTGTAGACGAAGGTTTGCGCACCTTGATGGATTTCCGCTATAACCGTCATTTCAAGGCTGATTCTGGTGAAAAAGGAATGACCAAAGGGATGCATGGACGTGGTGCAGAAGATCTTCGTGTTCGTGTGCCACAGGGAACTACTGTACGTGATGCAGAAACAGGTAAAGTCATTACAGACTTGATTGCACATGGTCAAGAATTTATCGTGGCTCATGGCGGTCGAGGTGGTCGTGGGAATATCCGTTTTGCCACTCCCAAAAATCCTGCACCTGAAATCTCTGAGAATGGAGAACCAGGTCAAGAACGTGAGTTGCAACTGGAATTGAAAATCTTAGCAGATGTCGGTCTAGTCGGTTTCCCATCTGTCGGCAAGTCAACTTTGCTCAGTGTTATTACTTCAGCTAAGCCTAAAATCGGTGCTTACCACTTTACGACGATTGTCCCTAATTTAGGTATGGTTCGTACGCAGTCAGGTGAATCTTTTGCAGTAGCAGATCTTCCAGGTTTGATTGAAGGGGCTAGTCAAGGTGTTGGTCTTGGAACCCAGTTTCTTCGTCATATTGAACGTACACGAGTTATCCTCCATGTCATCGATATGTCAGCTAGTGAAGGACGTGATCCTTATGAGGACTACCTTGCTATCAATAAGGAATTGGAATCCTACAACCTTCGTCTTATGGAGCGTCCGCAGATTATTGTAGCCAACAAGATGGACATGCCTGAAAGTCAGGAAAATCTTAAAACTTTCAAGGAAAAGTTGGCAGCAAACTACGACGAGTTTGAGGAACTTCCAGCTATCTTCCCTATTTCTGGATTGACCAAGCAAGGTTTGGCAACTCTTTTAGATGCGACAGCTGAATTGTTGGACAAGACTCCAGAATTTCCGATTTATGATGAATCCGATATGGAAGAAGAGGCTTACTACGGCTTTGACGAGGAAGAAAAGGCCTTTGAGATTAGTCGTGATGATGATGCGACATGGGTACTTTCTGGTGAAAAACTCATGAAACTCTTTAACATGACCAACTTTGACCGTGACGAATCAGTTATGAAATTTGCCCGCCAGCTTCGTGGTATGGGGGTTGATGAAGCCCTTCGTGCGCGTGGAGCCAAAGATGGTGATTTGGTTCGCATCGGTAAATTTGAGTTTGAATTTGTAGACTAGGAGATTGATATGGGAGATAAACCGATATCATTCCGAGATGCAGATGGAAATTTTGTTTCTGCAGCAGATGTATGGAATGAAAAGAAACTAGAAGAATTGTTTAATCGTCTCAACCCTAAACGTGCTCTTCGATTAGCACGCACAAAGAAAGAAGAAACACAGTCCAAGAAATAAAAAAATCCCGTGATCTTTTGATCACGGGATTTGTGTTATTCGCCAAAGAAAAATGGTGGTGCGTATTTTTTAAGGCTTTCAAAACAAGCTTGCGCTTTTGTAGCATCTTCACAGATAATCATGCAGACATCATCTCCACAAAGGGTTGCAATGACATCTGGAAAGTCCAAGGAATCAATTACAGATCCAAATGATTGGGCTAAACCAGGTAAAGTTTTCAAAATAATTTGGTGTTGGACAGGACGCAACATAACAAGAGCATCTTCCATATAATTTTCGAGACGTTTTTCCCACTTGGAGATAGAGCCTGTATTTAACACGTAGTAAGAATTATCTTCTTCTCGTACTTTTGAAAGGTTCATGGTTTTGATATCGCGTGATAAGGTTGCCTGTGTAACTTGGATATCGTTTTCGGCTAACAAAGCTTGTAATTCTGCTTGGGTATGGATTTTGTTTTTTGAAACGAGGGCACGAATAAGTTGGTGTCTGTGTTCAGATTTGTTCATAAGTGTTAATAGCTCCTTTTATGAGGGAATAGTAATAGTAGACTGTGCTAAATCAACAGTCAAGCGATAGTCTGTATTATCTCGAATTGTAATCTCAAAGTCTGTTGTGTAGAGCACTAAGCGGAGAATGTCTCCTTCTTTAAGTTTGTAAATAGTTGGTTGAAGCTCTAGCTTGAAGTCCATCCATTCATTTGGTTGAATTTCTTCGATTGTCAAGAGATCATCTCGGTTTTGAAGATTGAGGTAGCCTTTAGTGATGGCACGTTGAGCACTTGGGTTGAATGGCAGTTCACAGAGATTTTCAAGCATATGGTAGCGACCGTTGTCAATGGTTCTAGCACTTAAAACAGCTGGATAAGGCTGTAGGTATTTCTTTTGTCCAAGTTCTAACAGTTGGGCTGATAATAAGCCCTTGTTCGTACTTGATTTGACACGAAGTTTCAGCTCCACTCGCCCATTTAAGTGAATGTCTTGACTTACTGGAAGGTCAATGGTGATCTGATTAGCTTTTCCTTGGTAAAGTTCAGTGTTGAAGGTCTGGTAAGTCTTTCCATAACGATCAAAATCTTTTTGATCATACTGGTTTTGAATCACTTTTTCTTCAGTTCCAAGAGAGAAGGTATGCAGTTCGTCCTGTTTGCCAAAGTTATCAAGTCTCTGCCATGTTTGCGGTGCGATATTGTCCTGCCAGATGACAGTAGGGAGTTGATAGCCTGAGTCAAGTCCTAACAATTTCTTACTCAACAAGGCATTCATGGACTCGCGGAAGTCAATTGACTGCCAGTTGTTCATATAGACATGGGCACCATGATGGAAAAAGAGGTGCTTGTTGATATGAGTTGGAAGGGCATGAAACATCTGGTAAACATGAAGAGGTTTGACGTTCCAATCCTGAGAACCATGCGTAAAGACGACCTCAGCTTGAACCTTGTGAGCATTGAGTAGATAGTTGCGGTCATGCCAAAACTGATTGTAGTCACCAGTCTTGCGATCTAATTGTTTTTTTACCTTCTCTAAGTCTGCCTGATGAACTCCATTACCACGAATATAATCACCAGCTAGGAGGTTACGGGAGTAGGTCAATTCAGCAAGTGAGTCAAAATCCTCACCTGGATAACCACCTGGGCTAGTCACCAAACCATTTTCCCGATAGTAGTTGTACCAAGAGGAAATACCTGCTTCAGCGATGATGACTTCTAAGCCATCAACACCAGTGGTGGCGAGACCATTGGACATGGTACCTAGATAGGAAATACCTGTTGTTGCGACTTTGCCGTTTGACCAGTCAGCCTTGATTTGGCGCTTGCGCGTGTGATCCGTGAAAGCACGGCAACGGCCATTGAGCCAATCAATGACATTTTTATAGGCCTCAATTTGCTGGTAGTCCCCATTGGTCATGAGCCCTTGAGAATCTTTAGTTCCAACACCCGATACATAGAGATTGGCAAATCCTCGTGGGAGGAAGTAGTCGTTGAGGGTGTATGAGCTATTGATATGAGCTAACTTTTCTTCAGCTTCAGAGACGAGTTCAGCTTGGCCGATAGGCTCGACTAAATTCAGCTTAGGCTCCTCAAGCTGAATGGTGTAGGCAGGTTTGACCTCAAGTTCCCCTTCCATTTTGTAGAGAGCTTTATCGCTAGCTTTGACGTTGGTCCCTTGGTGATAAGGGCTGGCAGTCATAACTGAAGGAATTTGTCCATCATAACGCGGGCGAATAATGCTGACCTTGACTAAGTCAGGGAGACCGTCTTTATCAGTATCCACACGACTCTCGACATACACGACTTCACGAATGACATCATGAGTAGAGAAGGTTGCCAAGCTCTTACCGTTAAAGTAGTGGTAGTGACTGTCTTCTGAAATGAGTCCGTCACTAACCAGTTGGTCGATGAGCGTATTTCCTTTTTTAGTTCGCGTATTGAGCAATTGATAAAGATTTTCGATGAGATCTCCATAAACAATAGGAAATTCAGTTTCTTTACGGAATTGTTCGGCGTCCTCAAAGTCAACAAGATAGTTAAAATCTAAAAGTTGAAAAACTACCGTGTAGAAAACATCAGCAGTTAAATCACGCTCTGATTGGAAAAAAGTTAATAGATCTGTTTCGTTATCCGCAGCCAAAGTGGATAAGACATAATCCGTGTTAGAATAAGTGAAAAAACTCCAGCGGATGAAGTCTTCAAATTGCTTTTTTAAGGGCAGATGAGGTGACAATTTCAGACCAAGACTTGCTAATTCATCTAATTGTTGAGAACTAGTGGTCGGAAGATAGCTAAATTGATTAAAACGCATGGTTCTCTCCTTTGAAAACAGACTGAATTTATTATATCAAAAAATAAGGAAAAATGGAATAAATAAACTTTAATGCAAGAAATTTCGTGAAGTGGAATACCTGTTTAGTAAGTTGTTATAAAATGGTGAATAAATACTATAATAAAAAGCCCTTTCTTAAAAATTTTTATATGTGAAATTGCATATAGAGTCCGGCTTTATTATACTTTACTTAGTATAAAAATGTCTAAAATGATATTCAAATCCATCTTATAATATTAAAAATTAAAGGGAAGAGAGACGGAGAGGTTGTAAATGCTGATATTGAAAAGAAAGTGCAGAGTTGCTTCAATATCCAGCTTAAAATGGTATAATAGTAGTAAAACGAAAGCAAGGAGGAGAAGAAATGATTGCACAGCTCGACACCAAGACTGTTTATAGTTTTATGGAAAGTGTGGTTTCGATTGAAAAATATTTACAAATGGCTAAAGAATACGGCTATTCTCACCTTGCTATCATGGATGTGGATAATCTCTATGGAGCCTATCATTTTCTAGAAGCAACTCGTAAGCATAGCATTCAACCTTTAATTGGTTTAGAAATGACCTTGGTCAAAGATGAGGAGAATCTCTCTCTACGTTTTCTAGCCCTATCCACTAAAGGTTATCAAGAGTTGATGAAGTTATCCACTTTAAAAATGACTGGACGGAAAAATTGGTCTGACTTCACCTCCCACCTCGAAGATGTTGCTATTATTGTTCCCTATTTTGAGGGAATCGAACAGTTAGATTTGGGGCACGATTATTTTATCGGTGTCAGTCTAGATACTCCTCAAGAAGTCTTTACTAGACCAATTCTTCCACTCTATCAGGTCAACTCTTTTGAAAAAGAAGATATTCAAGTTTTACAAATCTTATCAGCAGTCAAGGACAATGTCAGTCTGAGAGAAGTGGATCTGCACTCACAACAAGGAATCTTTCTACCAGCCTCAGATTTAGAAGCTCGATTTAAAAATCATTTCCCTCAGGCACTTGCCAATCTTCAAGGTTTGATAGAGAATGTTGATTATCAACTTGATCCAAGTTTAAAACTTCCTCGCTTTAATCCTGAAAGACCAGCGGTCGAAGAACTTAGAGAGAGAGCTGAGCAAGGCTTGAGTGACAAGGGGCTAACCTCAGCTATTTATCATGAGCGACTGAATGAGGAATTAGCTGTGATTCATGATATGGGCTTTGACGACTATTTCCTTGTAGTTTGGGATTTGCTCCGTTTTGGACGTTCCCAAGGATATTATATGGGAATGGGGCGTGGTTCTGCGGTTGGTAGTCTGGTGGCTTACTCACTGGATATTACAGGAATTGACCCGGTTGAGAAGAACTTGATTTTCGAGCGCTTTTTAAATCGTGAGCGCTATACCATGCCCGATATCGATATCGACATCCCTGACCTTTATAGGCCGGAGTTCATTCGCTATGTTCGTGATCGCTATGGTAGTCAACATGTGGCACAGATTGTCACTTATTCGACCTTTGGAGCAAAACAGGCAATTCGTGATGTTTTCAAACGTTATGGTGTCCCTGAGTACGAATTAACAAATATTACGAAAAAAATCAGTTTCCGAGATACGCTAACGACGGCCTATGAAAAGAATTTGCAATTTAGACAGGTCATCAATAGTAAGATCGAATACCAAAAAGCTTTTGAGATTGCTCGAAAGATTGAAGGGTATCCTCGTCAGACCTCTATCCATGCGGCAGGAGTCGTTATGAGTGACCAAGACTTGACGGACTATATTCCTCTAAAATATGGTGAGGATATGCTCATCACCCAGTATGATGCTCATGGTGTTGAAGCCAATGGACTTCTAAAAATGGATTTCCTCGGCTTACGTAACCTGACTTTCGTACAAAAAATGAAAGAATTACTTGCGGAATCAGAGGGCGTTCATCTAAAAATCGAAGAGATTGACCTGGAAGACAAAGAAACTCTGGCCCTCTTTGCTGCTGGAAATACCAAGGGGATTTTCCAATTTGAACAACCTGGCGCCATTCGGCTCTTGAAACGAGTTCAGCCGCAAGTCTTTGAAGAGGTAGTAGCAACGACATCCCTCAATAGACCGGGGGCAAGTGATTATATTGATAATTTTGTCGCTCGTAAGCATGGTAAAGAAAAGGTGACGGTGTTAGACCCTGCCTTAGAAGACATCCTTTCATCAACCTACGGTATTATGCTCTATCAAGAGCAGGTTATGCAGGTAGCTCAACGCTTTGGAGGATTCAGTCTTGGTAAAGCCGACATTCTCAGACGTGCCATGGGTAAGAAAAATGCCAAAGAGATGCATCTGATGAAGGAAGATTTTATCACAGGAGCTATGAAATTGGGGCATACAGAAGAAAAGGCCAACCAAGTTTTTGCAGTGATGGAAAAGTTTGCAGGCTATGGATTTAACCGATCCCACGCTTATGCCTACTCAGCACTGGCATTCCAACTAGCTTATTTCAAGACACACTATCCTGCTATTTTCTTTCAAGTTATGTTGAACTATTCTAGCAGTGATTACATTGTAGATGCATTGCAGATGGGCTTTGAAGTAGCTCCCTTAGCAATCAACAGCATTCCCTATCATGATAAAATTGCTAAGAAGAAAATCTATCTTGGTCTAAAAGCCATTAAGGGAATGCCAAGAGATTTGTCTTACTGGATTATTGAAAATCGTCCTTTCTCAAGCATTGAAGATTTTGTCACACGTCTTCCCAAGAATTACAAGAAATTGTCGCTTTTGACGCCTTTGGTTGAACTAGGACTTTTTGATGAATTTGACAAGAATCGCCAGAAAATCTTAGTGAACCTACCAAACTTATTTGTCTTTGTTGAGGAGTTAGGTGGACTCTTTGCGGATACAAATTATAGTTGGACTGAAGCTGATGATTTTACTGAGGCAGAGAAATTTTACAAAGAGCAGGAACTGATTGGGGTAGGTATCAGTCCCCATCCTCTCCAAACTCTTGCCAAACAAGCCCTATATCCGACCACTCCAATCACTAATCTAACCGAGGGAGCTCAAGCCACTCTCCTAGTTGAAGTGCAAAAGATTAAAGTGATTCGAACCAAGAAAGGCGAGAGTATGGCTTTTCTACAGGTTCATGATAGTAAGTCTCGGATGGATGTAACTGTATTTTCAGACCAATATAGAAAATTTGCTTCCAATTTATCCGAAGGGAAATTTTACTACATCAATGGCAAAGTTCAATCTCGAGATGGTCGTCTGCAAATGATTGCACAAGATTTGAAAGAAGCAGTGGCGGAACGATTCTGGATTCAAGTTAAAAATCATGAAAATGATAAAGAGATTTCAAATATCCTAGAACAATACAAAGGCCCAATCCCTGTCATTATCAGGTATGAAGAGGAAGGAAAAACGGTTGTTTCTACACAACATTTTGTAAGAAAAGATTCTGCTCTAGAGGAAAAATTAGAGGGAATTGCTATGAAAACGATTTATCGCTAAAAATACGGAAAATAGAAGAATTTTCGATTTAAATGTGGTATAATCAGTAAGAATGTTAAAAGAAAAAGGAGCATAAACCAAATGAAACGTATTGCTGTTTTGACCAGTGGTGGAGACGCCCCTGGTATGAATGCTGCCATCCGTGCAGTAGTTCGCCAAGCAATCTCAGAAGGAATGGAAGTTTTTGGTATCTATGATGGGTACGCTGGTATGGTTGCCGGTGAAATTTATCCACTTGATGCTGCTTCAGTAGGAGACATCATTTCTCGTAGTGGTACTTTCCTTCACTCTGCTCGTTACCCTGAGTTTGCACAACTTGAAGGCCAACTTAAAGGGATTGAGCAATTGAAAAAACACGGTATCGAAGGAGTCGTAGTTATCGGTGGAGACGGTTCTTATCACGGAGCTATGCGCTTGACGGAACATGGGTTCCCTGCTATTGGACTTCCAGGTACAATCGATAACGATATCGTAGGGACTGACTTTACAATCGGATTTGATACTGCAGTTACGACTGCAATGGATGCGATTGATAAGATTCGTGATACATCATCAAGTCACCGTCGTACTTTCGTTGTTGAAGTAATGGGACGTAACGCTGGTGATATCGCTCTTTGGGCTGGTATCGCAACTGGTGCTGATGAAATTATCATCCCTGAGGAAGGCTTCAAGATGGAAGATATCGTAGCTAGTATCAAAGCTGGTTATGAGCACGGTAAAAAACACAACATTATCGTTTTGGCAGAAGGTGTTATGTCAGCAGCTGAATTTGGTCAAAAACTAAAAGAAGCAGGAGACACTAGTGACCTTCGTGTAACAGAACTTGGTCACATCCAACGTGGTGGATCACCAACTGCGCGTGACCGTGTATTGGCATCACGTATGGGGGCACACGCTGTTAAACTCCTTAAACAAGGAATCGGTGGTGTCGCTGTTGGTATCCGTAACGAAAAAATGGTTGAGAATCCAATCCTTGGTACAGCAGAAGAAGGAGCTTTGTTTAGCTTAACTGCAGAAGGTAAGATTATTGTTAACAACCCTCATAAAGCTGATCTTGAACTTTCTGCTTTGAACAAGAGCTTGTCCTAATCAACTTTCATTAATTTGGTAACATGACCATAAAAGGTCGAATTATATAAAGGAGTCACAAAAATCATGAACAAACGTGTAAAAATCGTTGCAACTTTAGGTCCTGCGGTTGAAATCCGTGGTGGTAAAAAATTCGGTGAAGACGGATACTGGGGTGAAAAACTTGACGTTGAAGCTTCAGCTCAAAATATTGCTAAATTGATTGAAGCAGGAGCAAACACTTTCCGTTTCAACTTCTCACACGGTGACCACCAAGAACAAGGTGAGCGTATGGCAACTGTTAAACTTGCTGAAAAACTTGCAGGTAAAAAAGTTGGTTTCCTTCTTGATACTAAAGGACCTGAAATCCGTACAGAATTGTTTGAAGGTGACGCAAAAGAGTACTCATACAAAACTGGTGAAAAAATCCGTGTTGCAACTAAACAAGGAATCAAATCAACTCGTGATGTGATTGCTTTGAACGTTGCTGGTGCCCTTGATATCTACGATGATGTTGAAGTTGGTCACCAAGTTTTGGTTGACGATGGTAAATTGGGTCTTCGTGTTTTCGCAAAAGACGATGCAACTCGTGAATTTGAAGTAGTCGTTGAAAATGACGGTATCATTGCTAAGCAGAAAGGTGTAAACATTCCTAACACTAAAATTCCTTTCCCAGCACTTGCTGAACGTGATAACGATGATATCCGTTTCGGTTTGGAACAAGGTATCAACTTCATCGCGATTTCATTCGTACGTACTGCAAAAGACGTCGACGAAGTTCGTGCAATCTGTGAAGAAACTGGTAATGGTCACGTTCAATTGTTTGCAAAAATCGAAAACCAACAAGGTATCGATAACTTGGATGAAATCATTGAAGCTGCTGACGGTATCATGATCGCTCGTGGTGACATGGGTATCGAAGTACCATTCGAAATGGTTCCAGTTTATCAAAAAATGATCATCACTAAAGTGAACGCAGCAGGTAAAGTTGTTATCACAGCAACAAACATGCTTGAAACAATGACTGAAAAACCACGTGCAACTCGTTCAGAAGTATCAGACGTATTTAACGCTGTTATCGACGGAACTGACGCTACAATGCTTTCAGGTGAGTCTGCAAACGGTAAATACCCACTTGAGTCAGTAACAACAATGGCTACAATTGACAAGAACGCACAAACTCTTCTTAACGAATACGGACGTTTGAACTCAGATACTTTCGAACGTAACTCTAAGACAGAAGTTATGGCTTCAGCTGTTAAAGATGCTACAAACTCAATGAACATCAAATTGGTTGTTACCCTTACTAAGACTGGTCACACAGCTCGTTTGATTTCTAAATACCGTCCAAATGCTGATATCTTGGCATTGACATTCGACGAATTGACAGAGCGTGGATTGATGTTGAACTGGGGTGTTATCCCAATGTTGACTGAAGCTCCATCATCAACTGATGATATGTTCGAAATCGCTGAACGTAAAGCAGTTGAAGCAGGCCTTGTAGAATCTGGTGACGATATTGTTATCGTTGCAGGTGTGCCACTTGGCGAAGCTGTTCGTACAAACACAATGCGTATCCGTACAGTACGTTAATCTAACACAAAAACCTATCATTTCAGGCTGAAAAGCTTGAGTGATAGGTCTTTTTTTATCAAAATGAGATGGTATTTAGTAAATAGGAATGGGAAAAAACTGAAAATTATGGTATAATAGAATGAAAAGACCTTTTTAGTAAATTTTGAAAGAGTAAAACATGAGAAAAATTGTCATCAATGGTGGACGTCCATTGCAAGGTGAGATCACCATTAGTGGTGCTAAAAATAGTGTTGTAGCGCTTATTCCAGCTATTATCTTATCAGATGATATTGTCACTTTAGATTGTGTTCCAGATATTTCAGACGTTGCTAGTCTTGTCGAAATTATGGAGATTATGGGGGCGACTGTTAAGCGTTATGAGGATGTTTTGGAGATTGATCCAAGAGGTGTTCAAAACATTCCGATGCCTTATGGCAAGATTAATAGCTTGCGTGCTTCTTATTATTTCTACGGAAGTCTTTTAGGTCGCTTTGGTGAAGCTACAGTTGGACTTCCTGGTGGATGTGATTTGGGGCCTCGTCCGATTGACCTTCACTTAAAAGCCTTTGAAGCCATGGGTGCTAAGGTCAGCTATGAGGGAGATAATATGAATTTATCTGCTCAAGGTAAGGGACTTCATGGCGCAAGTATTTACATGGATACCGTCAGCGTTGGAGCAACGATTAACACCATGATTGCTGCGGTTAAAGCTAAGGGACGCACTGTCATTGAAAATGCGGCTCGTGAACCCGAAATTATCGATGTTGCTACCCTTTTGAACAACATGGGAGCCCATATTCGTGGTGCTGGGACTGATATTATCATTATTGATGGTGTCGAGAAACTTCATGGGACTCGTCACCAAGTCATTCCAGACCGTATCGAAGCTGGAACCTATATTTCACTTGCTGCAGCGGTAGGAAAAGGAATTCGTATTATCAACGTTCTCTATGAACACTTAGAAGGCTTTATCGCCAAACTAGAGGAAATGGGCGTTCGTATGACGGTCTCAGAAGACAGCATCTTCGTTGAAGAACAGTCCGATTTGAAGGCTATCAATATCAAAACAGCTCCCTATCCAGGGTTCGCAACCGATTTGCAACAGCCCATCACGCCACTTTTACTAACTGCCCAAGGTCGTGGAACCATCATTGATACGATTTATGAGAAACGTGTTAATCATGTCTTTGAGTTAGCAAAAATGGATGCGGATATTACGACTACAAACGATCACATTATTTACAACGGTGGTCGTAGATTACACGGGGCAAGCGTAAAAGCCACAGACTTGCGAGCTGGTGCAGCACTTGTTATTGCTGGTTTGATGGCTGAAGGTAAAACTGAAATTACAAATATTGAGTTTATCCTGCGAGGCTACTCAGATATTATTGAGAAATTGCGTAGTCTTGGAGCGGATATTACACTCGTTGAAGACTAAACCGTTGAGGTGATTATGAATATTTGGACCAAATTAGCAATGTTTTCTTTTTTTGAAACGGAGCGCTTGTATTTGCGTCCTTTCTTTTTTAGTGACAGTCAAGCATTTTACGAGATTGCTTCCAATCCTGAAAATTTGCAGTTTATTTTTCCCAGTCAATCAAGTTTAGAAGAAAGTCAATACGCGCTTGCCAACTATTTTATGAAGACTCCTCTAGGTGTTTGGGCTATTTGTCTCCAAGGAAATCAGAAAATGATTGGCTCCATTAAATTTGAAAAGATTGATGAAATCAAAAAAGAAGCAGAAATTGGTTATTTTTTAAAAAAGGATTCTTGGTCACAAGGTTATATGACAGAAGTAGTTACCAAGCTTTGTCAGCTTTCCTTTGAAGAATTTGGTTTAAAACAATTATCCATCATCACTCATCTGGAGAATCAAGCTAGTCAAAAAGTAGCCTTAAAATCAGGCTTTAGTCTCTTCCGACAGTTTAAGGGGAGCGACCGCTATACACGAAAAATGAGGGACTATCTTGAATTTCGATATATAAAAGGAGAATTCAATGAGTAAACACCAGGAAATTTTGTCCTATCTGGAAGAGTTGCCAATTGGGAAAAGAGTTAGTGTTCGCAGTATCTCTAATCACCTGGGTGTTAGTGATGGAACCGCCTACCGAGCTATCAAAGAAGCTGAAAATCGTGGCATCGTTGAAACTCGGCCACGTAGTGGAACCATACGAGTTAAGCCAAAGAAAGTGGCTATTGAACGGCTAACCTATGCTGAAATCGCTGAAGTCACCTCCTCTGAGGTTTTAGCCGGTCAGGAAGGGCTGGAGAGAGAGTTTAGCAAATTTTCCATTGGGGCCATGACAGAGCAGAATATCCGATCCTATCTCCATGATGGTGGTCTTGTGATCGTAGGTGACCGTACTCGTATTCAACTTCTAGCCTTGGAAAATGAAAATGCGGTCCTCGTGACAGGTGGTTTCTATGTTCAGGACGATGTTCTTGAGTTGGCCAATAAAAAAGGGATTCCAGTTCTAAGAAGTAAAGATGACACTTTTACAGTAGCGACCATGATTAACAAAGCCCTCTCAAACGTTCAAATCAAAACCGATATTCTGACAGTTGAAAAGCTCTATCGCCCCAGTCATGAGTATGGTTTTTTGAGAGAAACCGATACAGTCAAAGATTATCTAGACTTGGTTCGTAAGAACAGAAGTAGCCGTTTTCCAGTCGTTAACCAACACCAAGTGGTTGTTGGGGTTGTTACTATGCGTGACGCAGGAGACAAGTCTCCCAGCACGACGATTGACAAGGTGATGACGCGCAGTATCTTCGTAACAGGGTTAGCGACGAATATTGCCAATGTCAGTCAACGAATGATTGCAGAAGACTTTGAGATGGTTCCGGTAGTTAGAAGCAACCAAACCCTACTCGGTGTCGTAACACGACGAGATGTCATGGAAAAGATGAGCCGTTCCCAAGTTTCTGCTTTGCCGACTTTCTCAGAGCAAATCGGGCAAAAACTGTCTTATCATCATGATGAAGTCGTCATAACTGTTGAGCCCTTCATGTTGGAGAAAAATGGTGTCCTTGCTAATGGAGTCTTGGCTGAAATCCTCAACCATATGACCCAAGACCTCGTTGTGAATAGCGGACGTAATCTCATCATTGAACAGATGTTGATTTATTTCTTGCAGGCTGTACAGATAGATGATATTTTGCGGATTCAGGCTCGGATTATTCACCACACGAGACGCTCAGCTATTATTGATTATGATATTTATCATGGTCATCAGATTGTTTCAAAAGCAAATGTTACAGTTAAAATTAATTAGAATCTAGGAGAAAAAATGATAACTTTAAAATCAGCACGTGAAATCGAAGCCATGGACAAGGCTGGTGATTTCCTAGCAAGTATCCATATCGGCTTACGTGATTTGATTAAGCCAGGCGTAGATATGTGGGAAGTCGAAGAGTACGTTCGTCGACGTTGTAAAGAGGAAAATTTCCTTCCTCTACAGATTGGCGTGGATGGCGCAGTCATGGATTACCCCTATGCCACTTGTTGCTCTCTCAACGACGAAGTTGCTCATGCTTTTCCACGTCATTACATCTTGAAAGATGGAGACTTGCTCAAAGTTGATATGGTTTTAGGTGGTCCGATTGCCAAATCCGACCTCAATGTATCTAAACTCAACTTCAACAATGTTGAGCAAATGAAAAAATACACCCAAAGTTATACTGGTGGTTTAGCTGACTCATGTTGGGCTTATGCGGTTGGTACACCGTCTGAAGAAGTGAAAAACCTGATGGATGTGACCAAGGAAGCTATGTATAAAGGGATTGAGCAAGCAGTTGTCGGCAATCGTATCGGTGATATTGGTGCAGCCATTCAAGAATACGCTGAAAGTCGCGGTTACGGTGTCGTTCGTGATTTGGTTGGTCATGGTGTTGGTCCAACTATGCACGAAGAGCCAATGGTTCCTAACTACGGTATTGCAGGGCGTGGACTCCGTCTCCGTGAAGGAATGGTACTAACCATTGAACCCATGATTAATACTGGTGACTGGGAAATTGATACAGATATGAAGACTGGCTGGGCTCATAAGACTATAGATGGCGGCCTGTCTTGCCAATATGAACACCAGTTCGTGATTACCAAAGACGGTCCAGTTATCTTGACTAGCCAAGGCGAAGAAGGAACGTATTAAAAAAAAGGGAGCTTAGCTCCTTTTTTTGTGTCAAATTTTATCAAAATAAATAAGCGTAGCAGACTTCTTACAAATTTATTCTTTTGTAGTAAAATAGGATTAGAATTTTGAGAAAGTAGGTAATTCGTTGGAGTCGATTATATTTCTAGTATCCGTTTTTTTAGCAGGTATCCTGTCCTTCTTTTCACCCTGTATCTTTCCTTTGCTACCTGTCTATGCTGGTATTTTACTGGATGATCAGGGGAATTCGAAAAGCTTTCGCTTTTTTGGAAGAGACGTTGCATGGTCTGGTTTAATTCGAACCTTGTGCTTTATTGCAGGAATCTCCCTCATTTTCTTTATTTTAGGATTTGGAGCTGGATTCCTAGGGCACATGCTCTATGCAGACTGGTTTCGTTATGCTATGGGAATAGTCATTATTCTTTTAGGGCTTCACCAGATGGAAATTTTGCATTTCAATAAACTGGAAGTTCAAAAGACAGTCACCTTCAAAAAATCACAGTCGAATCACTATCTGTCAGCCTTCTTGCTTGGGATAACCTTTAGTTTTGGTTGGACCCCTTGCATCGGACCGGTTTTAAGTTCGGTCTTGGCACTTGCAGCTTCAGGAGGCAATGGTGCTTGGCAAGGAGCTGTGTTAACATTAGTATATACATTGGGAATGGCCCTTCCTTTCATTGTTTTGGCCTTGGCTTCGGGCTGGATTATGCCCTATTTTAGTAAATTAAAACCCCATATGATTCTACTAAAGAAAATCGGGGGAGCTTTGATTGTTTTGATGGGATTATTATTAATGCTAGGGCAGTTAAATGCCTTGTCAGGAATTCTTGGATAAAAGGAGAAAAAGATGAAAAAAATTATTTTTACAGGATTGAGCCTCATGTCTCTATTCTTGTTGATTGCCTGTGGTGAAAAAGAAACCAAACAGACAAGCAGTCCAAAACAACCCGCTGTACAACAAATCGCAGTCGGTAAGGATGCGCCAGACTTCACCTTGCAGTCTATGGATGGCAAGGAAGTGAAGCTATCGGACTACAAAGGGAAAAAAGTCTATTTGAAATTCTGGGCTTCTTGGTGTGGACCATGTAAAAAAAGCATGCCTGAGTTGATGGAATTAGCTGCCAAACAGGATCGAGACTTTGAAATCTTGAGTGTCATTGCACCAGGTCTACAAGGTGAAAAAACAGTTCAAGACTTTCCAAAATGGTACCAAGAACAAGGTTACAAGGATATTCCAGTTTTATATGATACGCAAGCAACTACCTTCCAAGCCTACCAAATTCGTAGTATTCCAACGGAATACTTGATTGACAGTCAAGGTAAAATTGGAAAAATTCAGTTCGGTGCGATTAGCAATGCAGATGCAGAAGCGGCTTTTAAAGAAATGAAATAAAGAAAAAGTCGCGAAGAAAATCGCGATTTTTTATAGCTTCTCATTGATAAAGCGGATAAAACGATTCCACCAAACCTTTAAAAAGAAGGCTTTTTCTACTTTCTTTTCAGCGACCATTTCAAAAGATGGTTTTTCTAAAGTGAGGTAGCCTTGACCGACCAAATCCTGATCGTCATAGGTTAGAGTACCGACAACCTTGCCTTCTTCCAGTGGAGCTATTTCTGATTTTGATGTGAATTGAAGAGCTGATGTTGTTTCACTTCCAACTCGTTGGACGATTGCAATATCTGACTTAGCAATTGCAGCTACCTTATCTTCTTTCCCATCAAGGACTGTCACTTTGCTATCTTTATAGGTTTCGCCTTTCTGAACGACAGTTTTTAAAGCAAAGTTCGCAGAAACATAATCTAAAAGTGAAGAAGTTGCAGTAAAACGTGCATAAGGGTTGCTATCTTGCTGGTCTGCATTTAAAACAACCGTAATGATACGCATCCCTTTCTCAACAGTTGTTCCAACGAAAGAAGCACCGGCTTTGTCGGTAGTACCTGTTTTCAAACCGTCGACACCACCACGATAGGCTGGCATTCCTTCCAACATATAGTTGGTTGAGTGGATTTCAAGTCCTGCAAAGGTAGAAGTTGGCTTTTTGGTGATTTCCAAAACTTGAGGATAATCTCGTATGAGGTTACGAGCGACGATTGCAACGTCGTAGGCACTCAACTTGTTTTCATCATCTTTTTTAGAACCTGGATAGATATTATCGCCAAGGGTCTCATTATTTAAACCAGTTGTGTTTACAATTGTTGCATCTTGGATTCCCCATTCAAGAAGTTTAGCCCTCATTTTGTCTACAAAGTCTTTTTCAGAACCAGCAATCTTTTCTGCTAGCGCAATCGCAGCGCTGTTTGCACTGGATACCATTGTAGCCTCTAATAGTTGTTCAACAGTATAATTTCGAGCTTCCATAGGGACGTTACTCGCCTCAGAATTAGTTGTAAGTTTGTAAGGATAGTCCGAAATATCAACAGGTGTAGATAGGCTGATAGTTCCTTGTTCCAGAGCTTCATAGACCAAATAAACTGTAACAAGTTTGGTAATAGAAGCAATTTCTACAGGCTGATTTGCATCTTTTTCGTAGAGGATTTTTCCAGTTGTAGCCTCGACAGCAATGGCATGTTTAGCAGCAACATCAAACTCCTGAGCAGAAACAGTAGAAACTGTTCCAAAAACAAAAAGTATTATAAAAGATAGAATTATTTTTTTCATATTAGCTTTATTTTATCATAAAGAAAAAAAATATTCTCGATTTTATACTAAAGCCATCTTATCTTTTGAAGAAATATGATAAAATAAATAGAGGAGGATGCCTATGTTCCGTAGAAACAAATTATTTTTTTGGACAGCTGAAATTTTATTATTAACACTGATTTTCTATCTTTGGAGAGAGATGGGAGCGATTATTACTCCTTTCGTGACGGTTGTGAATACCATCATGATTCCATTTTTGCTTGGTGGATTTTTTTACTACATTACCAATCCAATCGTTACCTTTTTGGAAAAGAGATGTAAGATTAATCGTCTAATTGGTGTCTTGGTCACTCTCTGTGCTTTAATTGGTGCCATCGTTGTAGGGGTCGTCTATCTCTTGCCGATTCTGATTAATCAGTTGACTAGCTTGATTATTTCTAGTCAAAACATCTATAGTAGATTGCAAGACTTGGTTATTGATTTGTCGATGAACCCTATTTTCCAGAATATCGATATTCAACAAACAATTCAACAGTTAAATCTCTCCTATGTGGATATCCTCCAGAATATCCTGAATAGCGTCAGCAATAGTTTAGGAAGTGTTCTTTCAGCCTTGTTTAGTACAGTTCTGATTCTCATTATGACCCCTGTATTCTTGATTTATTTCTTGTTGGATGGTCATAAGTTGCTACCAATGTTGGAACGAACTGTCTTAAAACATGACAAATTAAATCTCTCTAGCCTCTTAACCAATCTCAATGCAACTATAGCGCGCTACATCAGTGGAATTGCAATTGATGCCGTTATTATCGGATGTTTAGCCTATATTGGTTATAGCGTTATCGGATTAAAGTACGCTCTTGTTTTTGCTATTTTCTCTGGAATCGCAAATTTGATTCCTTATGTTGGTCCAAGTATTGGCTTGATTCCGATGGTGATTGCGAATGTGTTCACGGATCCTCATCGTATGTTGATTGCGGTTGCTTATATGCTTATTATTCAACAGATTGATGGAAATGTTCTCTATCCACGTATCGTTGGAGGGGTTATGAAAGTGCATCCAATTACGATTTTGGTGCTCCTCTTACTGTCAAGTAATATCTACGGCGTCATAGGGATGATTGTAGCAGTGCCAACCTACTCTATTCTCAAAGAAATCACTAAGTTCTTGGCGAAATTATATGAAAATCATAAGGAAGCTAAAGAACTGGAAAAATCAGAATCCATTTAGAATCAGGGGAACCTGATTTTTTTGTGAGCATAATACCGCTAGAAGGAAATAAGCTTGAATTGTATAAAGAAGCAGAAGAACAGCACTTTGTAAGATTCAGATTAATTCATAAAATATGTGTAAAACACTTGCAATTTAGCAGAAATTTGATAAAATAGTAAGGAAAGTTAGACTGTATTGCCTACTGTCTATCTATAAAATATATTTTATTGGAGGCTTTTACTCAAATGGCAAAAGAAAAATACGATCGTAGTAAACCACACGTTAACATTGGTACTATCGGACACGTTGACCACGGTAAAACTACTTTGACTGCAGCTATCACAACTGTTTTGGCACGTCGCTTGCCTTCAGCAGTTAACCAACCTAAAGACTATGCGTCTATCGATGCTGCTCCAGAAGAACGCGAACGCGGTATCACTATCAACACTGCGCACGTTGAGTATGAAACTGCAAAACGTCACTATGCTCACATCGACGCTCCAGGACACGCGGACTACGTTAAAAACATGATCACTGGTGCCGCTCAAATGGACGGAGCTATCCTTGTAGTAGCTTCAACTGACGGACCAATGCCACAAACTCGTGAACACATCCTT
Organism: Streptococcus oralis; assembly: GCF_026782235.1. GTDB lineage: Bacteria > Bacillota > Bacilli > Lactobacillales > Streptococcaceae > Streptococcus > Streptococcus oralis_CC. The sequence continues at coordinate 249,762 of NZ_JAKUWE010000003.1, forward strand.
CTTTCACGTCAAGTTGGTGTTAAACACCTTATCGTCTTCATGAACAAAATTGACTTGGTAGACGACGAAGAATTGCTTGAATTGGTTGAAATGGAAATCCGTGACCTCTTGTCAGAATACGACTTCCCAGGCGACGATCTTCCAGTTATCCAAGGTTCAGCTCTTAAAGCACTTGAAGGTGATACTAAATATGAAGACATCATCATGGAATTGATGGATACTGTTGATGAGTACATCCCAGAACCAGAACGTGATACAGATAAACCATTGCTTCTCCCAGTCGAAGACGTATTCTCAATCACTGGACGTGGTACTGTTGCTTCAGGACGTATCGACCGTGGTACTGTTCGTGTCAACGACGAAATCGAAATCGTTGGTATCAAAGACGAAACTCAAAAAGCAGTTGTTACTGGTGTTGAAATGTTCCGTAAACAACTTGATGAAGGTCTTGCCGGAGATAACGTAGGTGTCCTTCTTCGTGGTATTCAACGTGACGAAATCGAACGTGGGCAAGTTATCGCTAAACCAGGTTCAATCAACCCACACACTAAATTCAAAGGTGAAGTTTACATCCTTACTAAAGAAGAAGGTGGACGTCACACTCCATTCTTCAACAACTACCGCCCACAATTCTACTTCCGTACTACTGACGTTACAGGTTCAATCGAACTTCCAGCAGGTACTGAAATGGTAATGCCTGGTGATAACGTGACTATCGACGTTGAGTTGATCCACCCAATCGCCGTAGAACAAGGTACTACATTCTCTATCCGTGAGGGTGGACGTACTGTTGGTTCAGGTATGGTTACAGAAATCGAAGCTTAATTCGATTAAGTTCCCAGAAGAACAATTATTTAAGTCAGACACTAAAAGAATCTTGCCTTGCAAGGTTCTTTTTTTGTTCTTGATCTATTTAAAGTGCTCCTACTCTAGCAGTATAATCGTTTTTTTGGTATAATAAAGGTTATGGAAATCGAAAAAACCAATCGCATGAATGCGCTTTTTGAATTTTATGCTGCGCTTTTGACAGACAAGCAGATGAACTATATTGAACTCTACTATGCTGATGACTACAGTCTTGCTGAGATTGCTGAAGAGTTCGGTGTCAGTCGTCAAGCTGTTTATGATAATATCAAGCGGACGGAAAAGATTCTAGAAGATTATGAGATGAAATTGCACATGTATTCGGACTACATTGTCCGCAGTCAGATTTTTGACCAGATCTTGGAGCATTATCCCAAGGATGACTTTCTGCAGGAGCAGATAGAAGTTTTAACAAGCATTGATAATAGAGAATAAGAGGAAGAAAAATGGCATTTGAAAGTTTAACAGAACGTTTGCAGAACGTCTTTAAAAATCTACGTAAAAAGGGAAAAATTTCTGAGGCTGATGTCCAAGAAGCAACCAAAGAGATTCGTTTGGCTTTGCTTGAAGCCGACGTTGCTTTGCCTGTTGTAAAGGATTTTATCAAGAAGGTTCGTGAGCGTGCAGTAGGGCACGAGGTCATTGATACCCTTAATCCAGCACAACAGATTATCAAAATAGTTGATGAGGAATTGACAGCCATTTTAGGATCTGATACGGCTGAAATTATCAAGTCACCTAAGATTCCTACGATTATTATGATGGTCGGTTTGCAAGGGGCTGGTAAAACGACATTTGCTGGTAAGCTGGCTAATAAACTCAAGAAGGAAGAAAATGCTCGTCCTTTGATGATTGCGGCAGATATTTATCGTCCAGCAGCCATCGATCAGCTGAAAACACTTGGACAGCAGATTGATGTTCCTGTTTTCGCTCTTGGAACAGAAGTACCAGCTGTTGAGATTGTTCGACAAGGTTTGGAGCAAGCACAAGCCAATCATAACGACTATGTCTTGATCGATACGGCAGGTCGTTTACAGATTGATGAGCTCCTAATGAATGAGCTTCGTGACGTAAAAGCATTGGCCCAACCAAACGAAATTCTACTCGTAGTGGACGCCATGATTGGTCAGGAAGCGGCTAATGTTGCCCGTGAGTTTAATGCTCAGTTAGAAGTGACTGGTGTTATCCTTACCAAGATTGATGGGGATACTCGTGGTGGTGCGGCTTTGTCTGTTCGCCACATCACTGGTAAACCTATCAAGTTCACTGGTACGGGTGAAAAGATTACAGATATCGAAACCTTCCACCCAGACCGTATGTCAAGCCGTATCCTTGGCATGGGGGATATGCTGACCTTGATTGAGAAAGCTTCTCAGGAATACGATGAGCAGAAAGCCCTTGAAATGGCTGAAAAGATGCGTGAAAATACCTTTGATTTCAATGATTTCATTGATCAATTGGATCAGGTGCAAAACATGGGACCAATGGAAGACTTGCTCAAGATGATTCCAGGTATGGCTAACAACCCTGCCCTTCAAAATATGAAGGTGGATGAGCGTCAGATTGCGCGCAAACGTGCCATCGTATCTTCGATGACACCTGAGGAGCGTGAAAACCCTGATTTGTTAAATCCAAGTCGTCGCCGTCGTATCGCTGCAGGTTCTGGAAATACCTTTGTCGAAGTCAATAAATTCATCAAAGACTTTAACCAGGCTAAACAGCTTATGCAAGGTGTCATGTCTGGGGATATGAACAAGATGATGAAGCAGATGGGAATCAATCCCAATAACCTTCCTAAAAATATGCCAAATATGGGAGGGATGGATATGTCAGCCCTTGAAGGCATGATGGGACAAGGTGGAATGCCCGATATGTCAGCTCTTGGAGGAGCAGGCATGCCAGATATGACCCAGATGTTTGGTGGCGGACTTAAAGGTAAAATTGGCGAATTCGCCATGAAACAGTCTATGAAACGTATGGCCAACAAAATGAAAAAAGCGAAGAAGAAACGCAAATAAAAAAAGGAAAGCAGGAATGCTTTCCCTACATATAAAAAGAACTCTGAATCCGATTCAGAGTTCTTTTGTGTTTGATTGGTTTATTCCCACTCACTAAAAGTTAGATATTGACTATTTAGGATAGTTGATTTAATAGTGATTGATAATACAATCAATGAGTACGATTTGATATTATTTGAGTCTTTTGTTGTTAAAGTGTTGTTAACGGAGATAATGGTATTCTTCTACTTCAAGAAAAATATTATTTAAATGTTTTATTTCTAGTTCGTTTAGTCTCCATTTTTTTATTAAGTAGTAGTGTATATCAAATATATTTTCATTACCTAAATAAGCACATAAGATTGATTTTTTTAAGATGTCCCGTTTATCTTTATTTTCAATTATCTCATTATAATTTTTAAGTTCTAACTCTTGATAGGGTATCCAATCAATTTTTGAATAAATTGGTAAATCTGGATATTTTTTTATATACTTATTCCACTTAAAATTGAGTTCTTCTTCTATTCTTTTTTGAAGTTGTGAATCTTTGGGTATATCTAATATCTTAGTTAGGGTTGTTTTTATACTATGTATCCAATTTGAAGACACTGATTTATCTATTTGCCTTACATTTGATTTCCCTATCAGATAATCAATACTAGTATCAAAATAGATAGAAATTTTATCTAAAGTTTCAGTGTCCGGTATTGCGTTTTTACTTTCCCATTTTGCAATAGTAGCTCTCTTGATATTTAATATATCAGCTAGGTTTTGTTGAGTTAGTTTTTGTTCTTTTCGTAAAAATTTCAATCGGTCAGCAAAAGAAATCATTTTTCCTCCTTTGTGTGATTTTAAGTCACTTTTTATTGACATTGTTTATTTTAAATTATACAATTAAGATGTGATAACAAATCACTAAAAAAATTATACCAAACTATACTATGTTTGGCAAGAATTGGGGGTAACTGTCTATGATTGTATTAAAAAGTCTTTGAAGAAAAACCTCAAAGACATATTTAATAAAAACATCTTAATTATAACATATATACGGAAAAGAGGAAAGGAGATGCCGAATAAGAATTATTACGAATACGAAGACATCATAGAAGCCACTGGCAAGTCCTATAGTGCTGTTAAAAAATGGCGGATAAGTATTGAACGCTTATCAGGTTATGAGTTTAAGAAGGTCAAGATACATGTTACTCGTAAGCATGTAAAAGACCATTATCAATTTACTGAGGAAGAGTTTCAAAAGTTTATCAAACTTTCTAAGCGAATTGATGAGACAAAAAACATGACTAAAGCTGTAACGGATATATGGGGCGACCTGAAGAGTGCCGAAGAAAGAGCACTTAAGCAAGATGTAGCTGATTTAAAAAAGTTCAAAGAGAAACAGAAAGAAAGTAATAAAAGTACAAACTTTCAGATTATTTCTCTTAAAAACGATATTAGAAGGCTACAAAAACTAGAAGAACGACTTGAAGCCTTAGAAGAAAAACAGGCAAAAGGGTTCTTTTCAAAATTAAAAAAATAGAAAAGGATTTTCTATTAGTTGAGTTACCAGTTTTGGGTATAAAAGTGAATTAGTTTGATGTTCTAAATGTAGGATATAATTTTTCAAATTAGTAGTTTTGGGACTAAAACTCATTATATCGCCCTAAGGTTTTTGTATATGATGGGAGCTGGACGCCTTGCTCTTGTCGGTTTACAAATTAGCTAATTAGTAGCTGATAACAATCGCAAAAAGGGCATTGCCCTGAGCGGTTGTGAGTATCAGCGGATACTAGTTGGCTAAGTTGTACGGACAAGGCAATGCAACAAGCTACCTCAATATACAAAAACCTTAGGGGCAAGAGTTTTTTGAGAAAGTATATACTCATAGATTCAAACCTATTCGCTGATTCCATTCTGAGAAATGACGGATAGAAAATGTTCTAGAGGGTGTGTAGTAACACCACCCTCTGCGAGATAGTGCACCACCGAAAGAAAGTCAGGTATACCAAGGGTTTTGGCGATTTTTGAGTGGCAAAAAACAGGCAAAAACTTGATAATTTAAAATATGGTAAAAATTAAGCATTTGCGTTCTGTTTTTGACTGGATTCAAATTCAATTTGAAGTGGGAGAGTTCTCAACACCTAAAGAAATTATTGAAGATATTTTATTTCTTGATTCTGATTTATTTATTGATGATAAAGGTAGTCTTAAATATTATGATTATGACAGTCAATTGATTTATGGAAATATCCGTATATATTATGGCTCGAAAGAGCCGTCTTACATGCTTGTCATGTCTGGACAGGCTTTAGAGTTTTATAGAGATACGGTATTAACTCCAAAGGGACTGTCTGAGAGAAATTTTTTAGATAATCTTTACTTCAATTTTAAAGGCTTTTCAGTGAGAAGAATTGATGTTGCTATTGATGATTTTAATAAAATTCCTTATTTTACTCCTAATCAACTTTTAAAGATTTGTCAGAAGAAACGATTTTTGTATGGAAAAAGTAACTTTTACAATACATACGGAGATGAAATGATTGGTCAAACCTTATATTTAAGGAAACCAAGTGATGATGAGCGTTTAAGAATATATGACAAGCAAAAAGAACAGATTTCAAAAAAAGGCTTGTATAAAGGTGATGTTCCTCCGTGGATACGAACAGAACTCGAACTTAGGAAAGAAAAAGCTCATTTCTTTGTTAAAGAATGGTTAAAGTCAGAAATAGACTTGTTAAACTTTACCAAAGGATATTTGAAGGAAAAAGTTAAGTTTTATAGCGACAGTCACTTTTCAAAGCCACTTAGGTCCTGGGAGAAATTTCTGGGACGGTCAAAACCTGTTTCTATTGTTATTTCAAAAGAAAAAACAGAACTTGAACAAAAACTAGAATGGTTTACCTTTAAAGGTTCTGGGTCCATTCTAAAAGCATATAAATTTCTCTATGAAAATGACTTATTATTTGAGTATGAGAAAGAGAACTATAACAAACTAATGGAACTTGAATATCCAAGTGAATTAGCAAATGAATTGATAAAAAGGGCAACTCTTTTTAAAAAAGAGCATTTAATCCCTAAAATCAAAGATAATACAAAAAGGAGAAAAAAATAATGGCGAGAATGCTAACAGAAAAAGATTTTGATATGACTGATATTGGTACACGTTTTGAAGTTGATGAAGTTATTCCAAACTTTGCACAAGAAGAACGTAAGGACGATAATGGCAATGTTATTTTAGATAGTAATGGCAAGCCGAGAAAATTTAATACTGATGAAATTATCGGTTATAGTTATAATGTCACAATTAAAGATGGACGTTTTAAGAAAAAATCTACTCAGATTAAAGTAATGCAACTAGACCCCCTTTGTACTAATGATGATGTCATGACAGAAGATGAAATACTTGTCGGATTTGAAAATATCTAACTTAGTTTTAATGGCAAGGCACTGTACTATAAAGCCGATAATATTTTCTTTTTGGATAATAAAAAATGAAAATATTAGTATTTACGGATAAGATTAAGGTAAAGCCATGTAGATTGAAATATCAATCTTACATGGTATGTTTTACCACTTCTGAAAGATGGCTTGTTACGAAAAAAAAGATTTAATGAAATTAGGATTTTCAAGTTGGCAAGCTATGATGTTAGTAAAACAGGCTAAAGCAAAATTAGCTAGTCAAGGACTAAAATGGTACGAAAGTAAAGGTTTAGGACGTGTACCACTTGAAACGGTAGAAGAAATCTTGGGTGTGAAAATAGATGAAGCTAGTCTAGTAGATTTGGAAGTAAAAGAGAATGCCTAAAATATCTAGTATCTATCCTATGGGAAATGGCACGTATAGAGCGACTGTTTCTCTAGGTTTTGATGTTCAAACTGGAAAAAGGATACAAAAGTTTAAGAATGGCTTTAAAACGCAAAAGGAAGCTCAAGAGTGGCGTTTACGTATGCTTGCTGATTTTGGTAAAGGTTCTATAACCGTTAATAGTACAATGACTTTTAAAAAGTTTCTTGATGATTATTTTATACCAGACTATAAAAGCCAAGTAAGAAAACGTACTTTTGATATGACACAATCAAAATTTAAAAGACTGTCATATTTTGAGAATATGAAGTTATCGGATATTCAAGCACCTCATGTTAAGCAATGGCAAAATTCAATGTTTATAGAGGGGTTGTCTAATAATTATATTCGTTCTGTTCATCAAATCTTACAACAAGTCTTTGATTTAGCAGTTAAACTAGGTATGTTATCAAGTAATGTTGCTAAAACGGTGGGAAACGTAAAGAAAGACCGCCCTAAAGTTGATTTTTGGACAGTGGAAGAATTTCAGCTATTTATTAGTACATTTGATAAATCTAATATCTATGAATTATTGTATTTTACTACATTTTGGTTTTTCTTTATGACTGGAGTTAGGACAAGTGAATTACAAGCTATTGAATGGTCTAAAATTGATTTTGAAAAAGGTACAGTTTTAATAGATTGTTCAATGTATTATAAAAATCAAAAAGAGTGGTATCTTACTGATACAAAATCTATTTCAGGTGTAAGGCTTTTGTATCTCGATGATGATACATTAGAACATTTGAAATATTGGAAGAAAGCACAATCTCAAATAGGGGAATGTAAATTTGTATTTTCCATAGCTGATAGTCCATTGGTAAAATCAACTCTTAAACGTGTTCTAAAATCTCATAGTGATTTCGCAAAAATAAAATCAATAAGAATTCATGATTTAAGGCACTCTCATGCTAGTTTTATGCTCTCTCTAGGAATGAATGATTTAGAAATGCAAAATCGTCTAGGACATGCTGATATTAAGACAACACTTGGAACGTACTCTCATTTAAGACCAAATGCTATGAAAGAAGTAGCTACTAGGATGACTGGGAAAGTAGTAGTGAGTGATAATAATATCAGAAAAAGTAAATTTAATGGCAATCAGCATACTAAAAAAATTCAATCTAAAGTTTTGTCTGACTAGCGAAGTCTGTCCGATTAAACTTTAGATTCCTACGGTAAACTATTCGTGTTTACCGTATTTTTTATCTCTTTCCATGTTTCAAGATAATTATCTCGATTTAATTCAATTTGTTTCTGTGCAAAACGAATATCATAATCTGCTAAATCTATATTTTCCATAACTTCATTTGTAAGAATATTAAAAGTCCCAATTAATTCTTTATCATCATACATTTTTAGAACTGGGATATTCTGTTCTTTATTTGAATCAGATTTTGAAATTTCCAAAGTAGTCATACCGAATTCTTTAAGCATTTTATTCCCTCTTCTGTTTTTTCTTATTATATCACATTTGCAATTTATCAAATTAGTTGATGTAAGTAGTTTTTTATGTATAATTTATATTAGGGGGGTATCATAATGAGAAAACAAGATTTGATTAGTGAGTTTGAATTTAAAAATGATTTATATCGTGTTTATGAATTAGATGAAAATGATAGTGATTATGACAGAATTGTTAGTGAGTCTAAGAAAGGTATGTATATAGAAAGTACCAAAAATGTTAAAAAGATATTGGGTTTAGACATTGAAAAATAGTTTTTGTTGTTAAATTGTTGTTAAAGCAAAATAAAAAGCCTTAGAAATATTGATTTCTAGGCTTTTTTTAGCTCATTAACTCTATTCCCACTCAACGGTTGCAGGTGGTTTACTTGTAATATCGTAGACGATACGGTTAACGTGATCCACTTCATTTACGATACGTACAGAAATCTTTTGAAGGACATCCCAAGAAATTTTGGCAAAGTCAGCTGTCATACCATCGATAGAAGTGATAGCACGAATGGCAATCGTGTAGTCATAAGTACGATCATCACCCATAACACCGACTGAACGAACGCCTGTGTTGACAGTGAAGTATTGCCAGATATCGCGGTCAAGACCAGCTTTAGCGATTTCTTCACGAAGGATAGCATCAGACTCACGAACAGTTTCTAGTTTTTCTTCAGTGATTTCACCCATGACACGGATAGCAAGTCCTGGCCCTGGGAATGGTTGGCGCCATACGATGTGGTCCGGCATACCAAGTTCTGTACCAAGGGCACGGACTTCGTCTTTATAGAGAGTATTGAGTGGTTCAATCAATTCAAACTGCATGTCGTCTGGAAGACCACCAACATTGTGGTGTGATTTGATGGTTTGAGCAGTATCTGTACCAGACTCAATTACGTCAGTGTAAAGCGTTCCTTGAGCAAGGAATTTTACATCTTTTAGCTTGCTTGCTTCGTCATCAAATACATAAACAAACTCGTTACCAATAATTTTACGTTTTTGTTCAGGGTCAGAAACACCTGCAAGTTTGTCAAGGAAACGTTTAGAAGCGTCAGCTTTGACAATGTTCAAACCAAACTTACCACCAAGCATGTCCATAACTTGGTCAGCTTCTCCTTTACGGAGAAGACCGTGGTCTACAAAGATACAGATCAATTGATCACCGATTGCTTTTTGAAGAAGAACTCCAACAACAGAAGAGTCAACACCACCTGATAGACCGAGAAGAACACGCTTGTCGCCTACAGTTTCACGGATTTTCTTGATCTGCATATCGATGAAGTTGTCCATTGACCAGTCACCCTTAGCTTTACAGATGTTAAGGGCAAAGTTGCGAAGGATATCATTTCCGTATACAGAATGGCGAACTTCTGGGTGGAATTGGATACCATAGATGTGCTTTTCTGGGTTTTCAATGGCTGCATAAGGACAGTCAGCAGAAGTACCAGTACGAACGAAATCAGCTGGAATCTCTGTAACAGCATCGCCATGGCTCATCAAAACAATCTGTTCTTCAGGAGTTCCTTCAAAGAGGGCAGAAGTGGTATGGGTAAGTGGTGATTGACCATACTCACGGTTACCAGCATCACTAGCAGGGACAACTTTTCCTCCAAGTTTATGAGTTAAAAGTTGCATACCATAGCAGATTCCTAAAATTGGAATGCCAAGTTCAAAAATTTCTGGGTCAATATCAAATGAACCGTCTTCGTATACAGAGTTTGGTCCACCAGAGAGGATGATCCCTACAGGGTTAATCGAACGAACCTCTGCAGCTGAGATTTTGTGACTTTTTAGCTCTGAAAAAACACCAATTTCACGAATACGGCGTGAAATCAGCTGGTTGTATTGGCTACCATAGTCCAGCACGATGATTTTTTCGACATCTTGCAAATCAGTTGAAATGTTGCTCATCTTTTTCCTTTCTCAAAAGAAATATCTTTTTCAATATTCTATCACAAATAGGGGCGAATTACCAACTAAACAAGGCAAAGTTTGACTTTTTCTTAGCAAATACGGTACAATGGAGAAAATAAAGAAAAGAAGAGAGAATCATGTTACCAGCTTATATGAAAATCCACGATCAGATCAAGAAGGATATAGATGAGCATCATTGGAAAATCGGAGAGAGGCTTCCAAGTGAGCGAGATTTAGCTGAACAGTTTCAAGTTAGCCGGATGACATTACGCCAAGCTATCTCTCTCTTGGTCGAGGAAGGAGTTTTGGAGCGTCGTGTAGGAAGTGGAACCTTTGTCTCTAGCACTCGTGTCCAAGAAAAAATGCGAGGAACAACCAGTTTTACGGAGATTGTCAAATCTCAGGGGAAAGTACCTTCCAGCCAACTCATTTCTTACAGAAGAACCATTCCAAATGAGCAAGAGGTCGCTAAGCTAGGGATTACTCCAACAGAGAATATTATCCGCATGGAACGGGTGCGTTATGCTGACCAAGTTCCACTAGTCTATGAAGTCGCATCCATTCCTGAGAAATTTATTAAGGATTTCAAAAAAGAAGAAATCACCAGTCACTTTTTTCAAACCTTGCAGCAGTATGGCTACCGGATTGGCAAATCCCAACAGACCATTTATGCGAGATTGGCTAAGGAAAAGATTGCTGACTATCTGGAAGTCGAAAAGGGGCATGCGATTTTAGCCTTGACTCAGGTTTCTTATCTTGAAGATGGGACAGCTTTTGAATATGTAAAGAGTCAATATGTGGGTGAACGCTTTGAATTTTATCTTGAAAATAACTAGTTTAGAAAGGCTAGTTTTTTGTTTTCTTAAAAGATTAGAATTGTCAAAACAATCTGTCTAGGCTTGATTTTATCTATTATTTACTATAAAATGAGAAGGAAAAACGTCAAACTTTTATATTGCAAATAGGAGAAAACATGACAAAAACATTAAAACGTCCTGAGGTTTTATCGCCTGCAGGGACTTTAGAGAAGCTAAAAGTGGCTGTTCGGTATGGAGCTGATGCTGTTTTTATAGGTGGACAAGCTTATGGTCTTCGTAGCCGTGCAGGAAACTTCACCTTTGAACAGATGGAAGAAGGCGTGCAGTTCGCTGCCAAGTATGGTGCCAAGGTCTATGTAGCTGCCAACATGGTTATGCACGAAGGAAACGAAGCTGGGGCTGGCGAGTGGTTCCGTAAGTTGCGTGACATTGGGATTGCGGCAGTTATCGTGTCAGATCCGGCCTTGATTATGATTGCAGCAACAGAAGCACCAGGTCTTGAAATCCACCTCTCTACCCAAGCCAGTGCGACGAACTATGAAACGCTTGAATTTTGGAAAGAACTGGGCTTGACTCGTGTCGTTTTGGCGCGTGAGGTCTCAATGGAAGAATTGGCAGAGATTCGCAAACGCACAGACGTAGAGATTGAAGCCTTTGTACATGGAGCCATGTGTATTTCCTACTCAGGTCGCTGTACGCTTTCAAACCACATGAGTATGCGTGATGCCAACCGTGGTGGTTGTTCGCAGTCTTGCCGTTGGAAATACGACCTTTACGACATGCCTTTTGGTCAAGAACGCAAGAGTCTTAAAGGTGAAATTCCTGAAGAATTTTCAATGTCAGCCGTTGACATGTCCATGATTGACCATATTCCAGATATGATTGAAAATGGTGTAGATAGTCTAAAAATTGAAGGTCGTATGAAGTCAATCCACTATGTTTCAACTGTAACCAACTGTTACAAGGCGGCTGTGGATGCTTACCTTGAAAGCCCAGAAAAATTTGAAGCTATTAAACAAGACCTGGTAGATGAGATGTGGAAGGTTGCCCAACGTGAATTGGCAACAGGTTTCTACTATAGCACACCTACAGAAAATGAACAGTTGTTTGGTGCACGTCGTAAAATCCCTGAATACAAGTTTGTCGCTGAGGTGGTTTCTTATGATGATGCAACCCAGACAGCAACCATTCGTCAACGGAATGTTATCAATGAAGGCGATCAAGTTGAGTTTTATGGACCAGGTTTCCGTCATTTTGAAACCTATATCGAAAATCTTCACGATTCTAAAGGCAATAAAATCGACCGTGCTCCAAATCCAATGGAACTCTTGACCATTAAGGTTCCTCAACCTGTGCAAGCTGGGGATATGGTTCGAGCTCTCAAAGAAGGTCTTATCAATCTCTATAAGGAAGACGGGACAAGTGTCACAGTTCGTGCCTAGATAGGGAAAAGTGAATGATTCAAGCGCAAGGATTGTTAGTTGATGATGAAGGCAGATGTATTCATTACCATGGCGAAAAGGACATCGTTTCCCTCCAGTGTTATGAGTGTAAAAAATACTATGCTTGCTATCAGTGCCACGATGCTATAGAAACGCATTTGTTTTCACCCTACCCCTTGACGCTTACCGAGGATCGACCGATTTTATGTGGGGTTTGTAAGAGGACAATAACATTTCAAGAATACCAAAAACAAATAGCCTGCCCTTATTGCAAATCTCCATTTAATCCAGGGTGTAAACAACACTATTCCTACTATTTCAAATAAAATGAATCTATCCAAGTTCTAAACTTGGATTTTTCAATTTATTTCGGAAAATATAGAAAAAGTGGAAACACATTTCATCATAAAATGAGAAACTTATCTATACAGTGGTATAAAAATAGCAAAAATAGAAATAAATCATCTGAAACGCTTCCAACGTAAGTAAAAAGTTGACAAAAACAAATTTTAGGACTAAACTAAATAAGTAAATTTTAAATAAAAGGAGAATTCATCATGAGTTTAACATTTTTCGGTCTATGTCTTGCCTGTATGGGAGTATCCCTTGCAGAGGGTATGTTAATGAACGGTTTGTTCAAATCTGCAGCACGCCAACCAGATATCATCCCACAATTGCGTAGTTTGATGATTATGGGGATTGCCTTCATTGAAGGAACATTCTTGATTACCCTTATCTTTTCATTTGTCATCAAATAATAAACAGAAACGAATAGAAAAGAAAGGGGAGGATTCTAGATGGAAGAAAGTATTACTAAAACCATCTCTATTGGTCCTGTTACCTTTGATTTGACTATGTTAGTTATGTCTTTGTTGACGGTAATGGTTGTTTTTGCTTTTGTTTATTGGGCTAGTCGTAATATGGCCTTGAAACCCAAAGGAAAGCAAAATGTACTAGAGTATTTCTACGACTTTGTCATCGATTTTACCGAACCTAACATTGGCTCACGCTATATGAAAGATTACTCGCTCTTTTTCTTTAGTTTATTTCTCTTTATGATTATTGCAAATAATCTTGGTTTGATGGCCAAACTTCAAGCTACGGATGGTACCAACTGGTGGACTTCACCAACCGCCAATTTGCAGTATGATTTGGCTTTGTCATTTGGGATTATTTTGTTGACACATGTGGAGGGTATTCGTCGTCGTGGTATTAAAAAATACTTAAAGGCCTACATTACACCTGCCTTTATGACACCGATGAATATTTTAGAAGAATTTACCAACTTCTTGTCTTTGGCTTTACGTATATTTGGGAATATCTTTGCCGGAGAAGTGATGGCAAGTTTGCTTATTACTCTTTCTCATCAGGCTCTTTATTGGTATCCAGTAGCTTTTGGTGCCAATTTGGTTTGGACGGCATTCTCGGTCTTTATTTCTTGTATCCAAGCGTTTGTCTTTACCATGTTGTCTTCTATGTATCTAGGAAATAAAATTAACGATGAAGAGTAGAAAGGAGTAAATGATGCACGTAACAGTAGGTGAATTGATTGGTAACTTTATTTTAATCGCAGGCTCTTTTATTCTTTTACTAGTCTTGATTAAAAAATTTGCATGGTCAAATATAACAAGTATCTTTGAAGAACGAGCTAAAAAGATTGCTGCTGATATTGATGGCGCTGAACAAGCTCGTCAAAAAGCAGAGACTCTTGCTCAAAAGCGCGAAGATGAATTAGCAGGTAGTCGTAGTGAAGCTAAAACTATCATTGAAAATGCTAAAGAGACAGCTGAAAAGAGTAAATCAGATATTTTGACTGAAGCTAAGCTAGAAGCTGGTCGCTTGAAAGAAAAAGCTAACCAAGAAATTGCGCAAAACAAAGCTGAGGCTTTACAAAGTGTTAAGGGCGAGGTGGCAGATTTGACAGTTAGTCTAGCTGGAAAAATCATCTCACAAAACCTTGACAGTCATGCCCATAAGGAACTCATTGATCAGTATATCGATCAGCTAGGAGAAGCCTAATGGACAAGAAAACAGCAAAGGTAATTGAAAAATACAGCATGCCTTTTGTCCAATTAGTGATTGAAAAAGGAGAAGAGGACCGGATTTTTTCAGACTTGGATCAAATCAAGCAAGTCGCAGAAGAAACGGGCTTACCTTCTTTTTTAGCTCAGGTGGCAGTCGATGAGTCAGATAAGGAAAAAACAGTTGGTTTCTTTCAAGACTCTGTCTCACCTTTAATGCAAAACTTTATTCAGGTTCTGATTTACAATCACAGAGCAAATCTTTTTTATGAAGTAATTGCAGATTGTTTGAATCGCCTTGAAAAAGAGACCAATCGTTTTGTAGTCACGATTTCTTCAGCCCATCCTTTAACAGATGAACAGAAGGAACGTCTGCTCCCATTGATAGAGAAGAAAATGTCTCTGAAAGTGCGGAGCGTCAAAGAACAAATTGATGAAGGACTCATTGGTGGTTTTGCCATTTTTGCTAATCACAAGACAATTGATGTGAGTATTAAACAACAACTTCGAGTTGTTAAAGAAAATTTGAAATAGAAAGTGGTGTTCTTTTGGCAATTAACGCACAAGAAATCAGCGCTTTAATTAAGCAACAAATTGAAAATTTCAAACCCAATTTTGATGTATCTGAAACAGGTGTTGTAACCTATATCGGGGACGGAATTGCGCGTGCTCACGGTCTTGAAAATGCCATGAGTGGAGAGTTGTTGATCTTTGAAAACGGCTCTTATGGGATGGCGCAAAACTTGGAGTCTACAGACGTTGGGATTATCATTCTTGGAGACTTTACAGATATCCGTGAAGGCGATACAATCCGTCGTACAGGTAAAATCATGGAAGTCCCTGTTGGTGAGGGCCTTATTGGACGTGTTGTCGACCCGCTTGGTCGTCCAGTTGATGGTCTTGGAGAAATCCATACTGATAAGTCTCGTCCAGTAGAAGCGCCGGCTCCTGGCGTTATGCAACGTAAGTCTGTATCAGAACCATTGCAAACAGGTTTGAAAGCTATTGATGCCCTTGTTCCGATTGGTCGTGGTCAACGTGAGTTGATTATCGGTGACCGTCAGACAGGGAAAACAACCATCGCTATTGATGCTATTTTGAACCAAAAAGGTCAAGATATGATCTGTATCTATGTAGCGATTGGGCAAAAAGAGTCAACTGTTCGTACGCAAGTTGAGACACTTCGTCAGTACGGTGCCTTGGACTACACAATCGTTGTGACAGCCTCTGCTTCACAACCTTCTCCATTGCTCTTCCTAGCTCCTTATGCTGGGGTTGCTATGGCAGAAGAGTTTATGTACCAAGGGAAGCATGTTTTGATCGTTTATGATGATCTTTCAAAACAAGCGGTCGCTTATCGTGAGCTTTCCCTCTTGCTTCGTCGTCCACCAGGTCGTGAAGCCTTCCCTGGGGATGTTTTCTACCTTCACAGCCGTTTGCTTGAGCGTTCAGCTAAGGTTTCTGATGAACTTGGTGGTGGTTCAATCACAGCTCTACCATTTATCGAGACACAAGCAGGAGATATTTCTGCTTATATCGCAACCAACGTGATTTCAATAACAGATGGTCAAATCTTCCTTGGCGATGGTCTCTTCAATGCAGGTATTCGTCCAGCCATCGATGCGGGTTCATCTGTATCACGTGTGGGTGGTTCTGCACAAATTAAAGCTATGAAGAAGGTTGCTGGTACACTTCGTATTGACCTTGCTTCATATCGTGAGTTGGAAGCCTTCACTAAGTTTGGTTCTGATCTGGATGCGGCTACTCAAGCTAAGTTAAATCGTGGACGTCGTACCGTTGAAGTTCTGAAACAACCAGTTCACAAACCATTACCTGTTGAGAAACAAGTAACCATTCTCTATGCTTTGACACATGGTTTCTTGGATACGATTCCTGTAGATGACATTGTTCGTTTTGAGGAAGAGTTTCATGATTTCTTTGATGCACAACATCCAGAGATTTTGGAAACTATTCGTGAAACAAAAGACTTGCCAGAAGAGGCAGTCTTGGATGCTGCGATTACAGAGTTTCTCAAACAATCCAGCTTCCAATAAGAATAGAGGTGTCAGATGGCAGTATCTCTAAATGATATTAAAACAAAAATCGCCTCAACAAAAAATACTAGTCAAATCACTAATGCCATGCAAATGGTATCGGCTGCTAAACTAGGTCGCTCTGAAGAAGCAGCGCGCAACTTCCAAGTTTACGCTCAGAAAGTTCGTAAGCTTTTGACGGATATTCTGCATGGTAACGGATCTGGTGGTTCTACCAATCCGATGCTCATCAGTCGTCCAGTTAAGAAAACAGGCTATATCGTTATTACTTCAGACCGTGGCTTGGTTGGAGGTTATAATGCTTCAATCCTTAAAGCTGTGATGGAGCTGAAAGAAGAATACCATCCAGATGGTACAGGTTTTGAGATAATCTGTATTGGTGGTATGGGAGCTGATTTCTTTAAGGCTCGTGGCATTCAACCAATCTATGAACTACGTGGCTTGGCAGATCAACCTAGTTTTGATGAAGTTCGTAAAATTATTTCAAAAACGATTGAAATGTATCAAAATGAACTTTTTGATGAACTCTATGTTTGTTACAACCATCATGTCAATACTCTCACAAGTCAAATGCGTGTGGAACAAATGCTGCCGATTGTTGACTTAGATCCAAATGAAGCGGATGAGGAGTATAGCTTGACATTTGAGTTGGAAACGAGTCGTGATGAGATTCTAGAGCAGTTGTTACCTCAGTTTGCAGAAAGTATGATATACGGGGCTATCATCGATGCCAAGACAGCTGAAAATGCTGCAGGTATGACAGCCATGCAAACGGCGACCGATAATGCCAAAAAGGTCATCAATGATTTGACAATCCAGTATAACCGTGCTAGACAGGCGGCGATTACACAAGAAATTACAGAAATCGTAGCGGGGGCTAGTGCCTTAGAATAAGGCTTTGCCTCCCTCGTATTAAAATGAACTTATACTCAATGAAAATCAAAGAGCAAACTAGGAAGCTAGCCGCAGGCTGTACTTGAGTACGGCAAGGCGACGCTGACGTGGTTTGAATTTGATTTTCGAAGAGTATTAGGACCTAGTTGAACTAGGAACCGACAGTATCTTATATAGAATAGGAGAAGGAGATGAGTTCAGGTAAAATTGCTCAGGTTATCGGACCCGTTGTAGACGTCTTGTTTGCAGCAGGGGAAACACTTCCTGAGATTAATAATGCACTTGTCGTCTACAAAAATGACGAAAGAAAAACAAAAATCGTCCTTGAAGTAGCCTTGGAGTTGGGTGATGGTATGGTCCGTACGATCGCCATGGAATCAACAGATGGTTTGACTCGTGGAATGGAAGTTTTGGACACAGGACGTCCAATCTCCGTGCCAGTAGGTAAAGAAACTTTGGGACGTGTCTTTAACGTTTTGGGGGATACGATTGACTTGGATGCTCCTTTCGCTGAAGACGCTGAGCGTCAGCCAATTCATAAGAAAGCTCCAACTTTTGATGAATTGTCTACCTCATCTGAAATCTTGGAAACAGGAATTAAGGTTATCGACCTTCTTGCCCCTTACCTTAAAGGTGGGAAAGTTGGACTCTTCGGTGGTGCCGGAGTTGGTAAAACTGTCTTGATCCAAGAGTTGATTCACAACATTGCCCAAGAACATGGTGGTATTTCAGTATTTACCGGTGTTGGAGAACGTACCCGTGAGGGGAACGACCTTTACTGGGAAATGAAAGAATCAGGCGTTATCGAGAAAACAGCCATGGTATTTGGTCAGATGAATGAGCCACCTGGAGCACGTATGCGTGTTGCTCTTACTGGTTTGACAATTGCTGAATACTTCCGTGATGTAGAAGGCCAAGATGTGCTTCTCTTTATCGACAATATCTTCCGTTTCACTCAAGCTGGTTCAGAAGTATCTGCCCTTTTGGGTCGGATGCCTTCAGCCGTTGGTTACCAACCAACACTTGCTACGGAAATGGGTCAATTGCAAGAACGTATCACATCAACTAAGAAGGGTTCTGTAACCTCTATCCAGGCTATCTATGTGCCAGCGGATGACTACACTGACCCTGCGCCAGCAACAGCTTTCGCTCACTTGGATTCAACAACAAACTTGGAACGTAAGTTGGTACAGTTGGGTATCTACCCGGCCGTTGACCCTCTAGCTTCAAGCTCACGCGCCTTGGCACCTGAGATTGTTGGTGAGGAGCACTACGCAGTTGCTGCTGAGGTTAAACGTGTCCTTCAACGTTACCATGAATTGCAAGATATCATTGCTATCCTTGGTATGGATGAACTTTCTGATGAAGAAAAGACTTTGGTTGCACGTGCCCGTCGTATCCAGTTCTTCTTGTCTCAAAACTTTAACGTTGCAGAACAATTTACTGGTCAACCTGGTTCTTATGTGCCAGTAGCGGAAACAGTTCGTGGCTTTAAGGAAATCCTTGAAGGAAAACATGACCATCTACCAGAAGATGCCTTCCGTGGTGTCGGTTCAATCGAAGACGTCATTGCTAAGGCTGAGAAAATGGGATTTTAAGAGGTGATCTATGGCTCATTTAACTGTCCAGATCGTGACACCAGATGGCCTCGTCTATGATCACCATGCCAGCTTTGTATCGGTACGAACTCTGGATGGTGAGATGGGGATCTTGCCACGACATGAAAATATGATTGCGGTTTTAGCGGTTGATGAAGTAAAGGTAAAACGAATCGATGACGATACTCATGTGAACTGGATTGCAGTGAACGGAGGAATTATCGAGATTGCCAATGACATCATTACTATTGTAGCAGACTCAGCAGAACGTGCTCGTGATATCGATATTAGCCGTGCCCAACGTGCTAAACTTCGTGCTGAACGTGAGATTGAAGAAGCACAAGATAAACACTTGATTGACCAAGAACGGCGAGCTAAGGTTGCTTTGCAACGCGCCATTAACCGTATCAATGTCGGAAATAAACTATAAAATAAAAATGAGCTTGCTTAAGCAAGTTCATTTTTATTTTACATTAATGTTTAAATGTGATGCAAACGGCTTCGGGAACTTGGAAATCGTTAGAAAGCTCAGCTAATCGACCAGTTTCGGGATTACGTTTAAAGACGGTTGCATTATCTGAATCTTGGTGAACTGCAATTAGAAATTCTTGGTCAGGAGTAAGATTGAAATCGCGCGGATTTTGTCCGTGGCTAGGCACAATTTCTAATAACTCCAGACTACCATCAGCTAGGATGCTAAATACAGCAATGGAATCATGACCTCGGTTTGATGCATAGAGATATTTACCATCTTTTGAAAGACGAATGGCAGCAGTAGCATTAAATCCCTCATATCCATCTGGCAAAGTCGAAATGACTTGCATGCGTTCAAATTCACCAACACCATCGTAAATCAAGACTTCAATGGTACTGTTGAGTTCACAGATGAGGTAGGCAATCTTATAATGATGATGGAAAACGATGTGGCGAGCCCCTGCTCCAGCTTGGCTGTGATAAGTGTAGAGTTTACTTAGTTTTCCTTCTGGGCTAACATCGTAGGTCGTTACTTCATCCGTGCCTAGATCACATGTAACGAGATACTGGTCAGGTGTTAGATCCGTAAAGTGTACATGTGGGGAAGATTGGTTTTCATGAGGACCTTGTCCGCTATGCTGATCTAGATCTATTTGGATGAGGCTACCATCCGATTGACGTTTATAAACTAGAACTTGACCTTTATGATAGTTGGCCCCATAAACGAGACCACGTTTTTCATCTACTGCTACATAACAATGAGGAGCGCCTTCTTCCACCACATGATTTAACAAAGTGCCATCTGTCTTGTAAGCAGCGATTCCACCCAAGCCATCCTGGCTCCCTACGGTGTATAAATGTTGCTGTTGGTCAAAGGCAAGGTAGGTCGGACTTGGTTCAGCAGCAAAGAGCTCAAGATTTGCAATCTGGCCTGTTTCTGTATTAAAATCAGCTTTGTAAATCCCTTTAGATAAGCGACGAGTGTAAGTTCCAAAATAAACAGTTTCTTTCATGTCCATACCTCTTAATAATGATAAACTTATTATACCACAAAATGAAATTCTTAACTGACTTTCATCATTTTTTGAAAATTACAGAAAACATCTTAGGGAGATTTATTTAGTTTTTACCTTGCTTTCAAAAATCAAAGTGATATAATAATCATATATTTGATTTAAAGGAGTGTTTTATGAAAAAACGTATTTTTCTAACGGCTGCAGTAGCAGTGTTGTCATCAGCGCTACTAGCAGCTTGTTCGTCTGGTGGTAAAAATGCCAACCAACCTGTGACTTATACTTATGTCTTCTCATCGGATCCCGCAACTTTGGACTACACAGTTTCTGGAAATTCCAGTACCAAACAGGTGACTGGGAATGTCATCGATGGTTTGCTTGAGAATGACCAATATGGAAATCTTGTGCCGTCTGTAGCAGAGGACTGGAGTGTTTCTAAAGATGGTTTGACTTACACCTATAAAATCCGGAAAGGGATTAAGTGGTACACTAATGAAGGCGAAGAATATGGTGAAGTAAAGGCTCAGGATTTCGTGACAGGTTTGAAACATGCTGTCGCTAAGAAATCACAAGCCCTCTATCTCGTACAGGATTCAATCAAAGGGTTAGATGATTATATTAACGGTAAAACAAATGATTTTTCTACTGTTGGAATTAAGGCAACAGATGATTATACTCTTGTTTATACGCTTAATAATCCTGAATCTTTCTGGAATTCCAAGACAACGATGGGTGTTTTAGCACCAATCAATGAAGACTTTTTAGCCTCTAAAGGGGATGATTTTGGTAAACCTACTGATGTTACAAGTATTCTATACAATGGTCCTTACCTTCTGAAGGGTCTCACATCAAAATCTTCAATCGAGATGACAAAAAACCAAAACTATTGGGATAAAGGAAACGTCTTCATTGATGATATAAAATTGACTTTCTTTGATGGTCAAGATGCAGACTCTCTTGGTCGTGGTTTTGATGAAGGTCTCTACCCAGCAGCTCCCCTCTTTAAGAATTCTGCAAACTATGAGCGATTCAAAGAAAAATACAAAGATAACATTGTGTATAGTCAACAAAGAGGAGGTAGCTACTACATTTCAACTAATATTGACCGTGTAGCCTATAACCATACTTCTAAAACAACGGACGAAGAAAAAACATCTACTAAGAAAGCTTTGTTGAACAAAGATTTCCGCCAAGCCTTGACTTTTGGAGCAGATCGTACGGCTGCTGTCTCTCAAGTATTTGGTGATGAAGTTGCCCCTCGTAAATTACGTACTAGCTTTACACCTCCAACGTTTGTTCAAATTGGAGATCAATCTTTTGGTCAAGTAACAAAAGCAGAACTTGACAAGTTGGATACTGCTTGGAGCGATGTTAGCCTAGATGATGCACAAGATTCACTTCATAATGTAGAGAAAGCTAAAACCAAACTTGAAGCGGCTAAGAAAACTCTTCAAGCCGACGGTGTTCAGTTCCCTATTCATTTGGACTTGCCAGTTTCCTCTACTCAAACAGATTTTGTACGTCAAGCTCAATCGTATAAACAATCAATAGAGGAAGCTCTTGGAGTTGAAAATGTAGTGGTTGATATCCAACAAGTTTCTGATGATGAATTGGGAAGTATGACCGTTCTTGCAACTTCAAAAGACAATATCGACTGGGATATCAATCCAAACAGTGGATGGAGCCCAGACTATGCAGATCCATCAACCTATCTTGATGCATTTGATCCAACATCTGGACCAACTCTTCTTGGAGCACTTGGTATTGCACCAGGATCAGATAGTTCAGCCATTAAGGCAGTAGGATTGGATAAATACAAAGAATTACTTGATGATGCTAACAGTGAGAAAACAGATCTCGAAAAACGCTATTCAAAATATGCTAAAGCTCAAGCATGGTTGACAGATAGTGCTTTGATCATTCCTGTTAACTCTGATGGAGCCCAAATGCTTGTTACAAAGAAAGTTCCAGGAACAGGAGCAGATGGTTGGGTCGGTGATAAAACAAGCGAAAACAGTTATAAATATCTGAAGATTCAAGATAAGATTGTGACAAGTAAAGAAATGGAAGAATTCCGCAAGAAATTTGCTGAAGAAAAAGCAAAATCAAACGAAGAATACCAAAAACAACTATCAAGTCATATTAAAGATTAAATAAATCTCCTCAATTGAGGAGATTTTTCTTTTTGTCTATCTATGTAAGCACTTAAAAAAAGAGTTATTTTAGTCTAAAAATGGTATAATGAGAGAATGACAGAAAGGATGTATTTATGGAACATAAAGAGAAACATTTTAGCCTATCTTGGTTCTTCAAGTGGTTTTTAGATAATAAAGCTATTACTGTATTCTTAGTGACCTTGTTACTGGGCTTGAATATTTTCATTCTAAGTAAGATTAGTTTTATCTTTTTACCGGTTTTGGATTTTCTAGGAGTTGTCATGTTGCCAGTTATTTTATCTGGTTTACTTTATTATCTCCTCAATCCGATTGTTGACTGGATGGAGAAACACAAAATCAATCGTGTTCTTGCCATTAGTATCCTCTTTGTTATAATTGGTCTCTTTATCATTTGGGGGCTGGCAGTTGCTATTCCAAATCTGCAACATCAGGTTTTAAATTTTGCGAAGAATGTGCCGACATACCTGGAAGATGCTGATAAGGTTATCAACGACCTTGTAACCAAACGTTTGCCAGATGATTTTAGACCGCAATTGGAGCAGGTTCTTGCGAATATTTCTACTGAGGCGACGATGTGGGCCAGTAAAATCTCTTCTCAAGCTGTTAACTGGGTGAGCGCCTTTGTCAGCAGTGTATCCCAGGTTATTGTAGCGGTCATTATCGTACCTTTCATGCTCTTTTATCTTTTACGCGATGGGAAAGGTTTGCGAGATTATTTGACCAAGTTTATTCCCACGAAGTTAAAGGAACCAGTAGGACAAGTTTTGTCAGATGTTAATAAACAGTTATCAAACTACGTTAGAGGGCAGGTTACAGTTGCTATTATAGTGGCGATTATGTTTATTATCTTCTTTAAGATTATTGGTCTCAGATATGCTGTGACTCTGGGGATCACGGCTGGTATCCTCAATCTAGTACCTTATCTAGGTAGTTTTCTAGCGATGTTGCCTGCTTTGGTTTTGGGCTTGATAGCGGGGCCTGTTATGCTTTTGAAAGTGATTATTGTCTTTATTGTTGAACAAACGATTGAAGGTCGCTTCGTTTCTCCGCTTATTTTAGGTAGTCAGCTAAACATCCATCCGATCAATGTCCTCTTTGTTCTCCTAACTTCAGGTTCTATGTTTGGTATTTGGGGAGTCTTGCTGGGAATTCCTGTCTATGCTTCTGCCAAGGTTGTTATCTCAGCTATCTTTAATTGGTATAAAAAAGTCAGCGGTCTATATGAAGAAGAAGGGGAGGAAATCAAGAGTGAACAATAGTCAACGCATGCTCCAAGCTTTGGATGACCAAGATTTAACCAAAGCGGATCAGTATTTTCACAAAGCCCTCGAAACAGATTCAAGTGAAGTTCTTTACGAACTAGCAAGCTATCTAGAGGGAATTGGCTTTTATCCTCAAGCAAAAGAAATTTACCAAAATATCGTTACAGAATTTCCAGAGGTGAATCTGAACTTAGCAAGTATTGCTAGTGAGGATGGCAATGTTGAAGAAGCCTTTGCTTACCTTGAGGAAATCACACCCGAAAGTGACTGGTACGTATCGGCCTTGGCCTTGAAGGCAGACCTCTATCAGTTGGAAGGATTGACAGATGTAGCACGCGAAAAGTTACTGGAAGCCTTAAATTACTCAGATGATGCCTTATTACTTTTTGGTTTGGCTGAGTTGGATAGCGAGTTGGGAAATTATCAGGAAGCTATTCAGGGCTATGCTCAGTTAGACAATCGCTCTATCTATGAGCAAACGGGTGTCTCAACCTATCAGCGAATTGGCTACGCTTATGCCCAGTTAGGTAAGTTTGAAGCGGCAACTGAATTCTTAGAAAAAGCTTTAGAATTAGAATACGATGAGCAAACTGCCTTTGAACTAGCTAGTCTTTACTTTGACCAAGAAGAGTATCAAAAATCTGTTCTTTACTTTAAGCAGATTGATACCATTTCACCAGATTTTGAAGGATACGAATATGGCTACAGTCAAGCTTTGCATAAGGAACATCAGGTGGAAGAGGCCCTTCGTATTGCTAAACAAGGTTTGGAGAAAAATCCGTTTGAAACTCGGCTCTTGCTAGCTGCTTCACAGTTTTCGTATGAATTGCATGATACTAGTGGTGCTGAGCAGTTTCTTCTTACTGCCAAAGAAGATGCAGAGGATACAGAAGAAATATTCCTTCGCCTTGCAACCATTTATATGGAACAAGAGAGGTTTGAGGACATTATAGCTCTCCAAAATCAAGAACCTGAAAACCTCTTGACCAAGTGGATGATTGCACGTTCTTACCAGGAAATCGAGGATTTAGATAAGGCCTATGAACTCTATCAACAACTATCGTCTGATCTCAAGGATAATCCTGAGTTTCTGGAGCAGTATACTTATCTCCTGCGTGAATTGGGGTATTTTGAAGAAGCCAAAGTACAAGCTGAAACCTATTTAAAACTCGTTCCAGATGATGTTCAGATGCAAGAACTCTTAGAAACACTTTAAAAGTTATCTCTCTAAAAACGTATCCGTCAATTTGGCAGATACGTTTTTTTGGAAGAAATAGAATTTTTTTACAATTACTCTTGCTAAATTGTTTATTTATGCTATAATAGGAACAATTATTTTTAGGAGGTGCAGTATGTCTTATATGTTTGAGATATTACCAAGTTTATTGAACGGTGCAAGTATGACACTTCAAGTCTTTGCTCTGGTCTTGATCTTTTCAATTCCTTTAGGTATTGTCGTTGCCTTTGCTTTACAAGTCCGCTGGAAACCCCTCCATTATCTGATTGACCTTTATATTTGGGTGATGCGAGGGACTCCCTTGCTCTTGCAATTAATCTTTATTTACTATGTTCTTCCTAGCATTGGGATACGTTTAGATCGTTTGCCTGCTGCTGTGATTGCTTTTGTATTGAACTATGCAGCCTACTTTGCAGAAATCTTTCGTGGTGGGATTGAAACCATTCCAAAAGGGCAGTATGAGGCTGCAAAAGTGTTAAAATTTAGCCCCTTTGCTACAGTTCGCTATATCATCCTTCCTCAAGTGACAAAGATTGTCTTACCGAGTGTCTTTAATGAAATTATGAGTTTGGTCAAGGATACTTCTTTGGTCTATGCTTTGGGGATTTCAGATTTGATTTTGGCTAGTCGGACTGCAGCCAATCGAGATGCCAGTCTTGTTCCTATGTTTTTAGCTGGAGCGATTTATTTGATTTTGATTGGTTTTGTAACCATTGTAGCGAAAAAACTTGAGAAGAAGTACAGTTATTACAGATAGGAGGATTGCTATGTTAGAATTACGAAATATCAATAAAGCCTTTGGTGGCAAACAAATCTTAACCAATTTCAGCCTATCAATTCCTGAAAAGCAAATCCTCGCAATCGTAGGTCCATCAGGAGGCGGAAAGACAACCCTATTACGTATGCTAGCTGGACTGGAAACCATCGATTCTGGGGAAATCTACTATAACGGCGAATCGCTAGCTATAGACGAACTAGAAAAGCGTAATCTTCTGGGATTTGTTTTCCAAGATTTTCAACTCTTTCCGCATTTGTCAGTTCTAGATAACTTAACTCTGTCGCCCGTAAAAACGATGAGTATGGACAAGGAAGTTGCTGAGAAGAAGGCGCGTGGTTTGTTAGAGCAACTTGGGTTAGCTGGACATGCAGATGCCTTTCCATTCTCACTTTCAGGTGGGCAAAAACAACGAGTGGCCTTAGCACGCGCCATGATGATAAACCCAGAAATTATTGGATATGATGAGCCTACATCAGCCTTAGACCCAGAATTGCGATTAGAAGTAGAAAAACTTATCCTTCAAAATAAAGAGCGTGGGATGACCCAGATTGTTGTGACCCACGATCTTCAGTTTGCGGAAAACATTGCTGATCAGATCCTTAAGGTTGATCCAAAGTAGGACTAGGAGGTGCCTATGAAGAGAAAGAAAATTGCCCTTGTACTTGCTCTGTTCTTTAGCTTCTTCCTGACGGCTTGTACGCAGAAGGCAAGTGATCCAAATCAGGATAACTGGGCCAAATATCAAAAACAGGGAAGCATTACCATTGGCTTTGACAATACCTTTGTTCCCATGGGATTTGAGGAAAAGAATGGCCAGTATGCGGGCTTTGATATTGACCTGGCCCAAGCTGTCTCTGAAAAGCTAGGAATTCAGATTAAATTTCAACCCATCGACTGGGATATGAAAGAAACCGAATTACAAAATGGTACTATTGATGCCATCTGGAATGGCTATACAGCTACGGATGAACGGAAAGAGAAGGTTGCTTTTACCATTTCTTACATGGAAAATCAACAAGTTTTGGTCTCTAAAAAGTCTAAAAATATCCACTCAATTCAGGATATGACAGACAAAGTTTTAGGGGCTCAGGCTGGATCTTCTGGTTATTTGGATTTTGAAGCCCAGCCAGACTTATTGAAAAATCGTGTCAAAGACCAGAAGGCCAACCAATACCAAAGTTTTAATGAAGCCTTGATTGATTTGAAAAATGACCGAATTGATGCCTTGTTAATCGACCGGGTATATGCCAATTACTATCTCCAGTCCGAAGGAATACTAAATGACTACAATATCTTTTCAGCAGGGTTTGAAAGTGAAGCTTTTGCAGTGGGTGTTAGACCTGCTGATAAAACTTTGCTAGCTGCTCTGAATCAAGCCTTTGTATCACTATACCAAGAAGGAAAATTTCAGGAAATCAGCCAGAAATGGTTTGGGGAAGATGTAGCCACCAGTCAAGTTAAAAATCAAGAATAAGAAAAGAGATTGAGTTTTTCCTCAGTCTCTTTTTATATCGAAAAATCCTCTGGCAAGTACCAGAGGATAAGGGTTTATACTCAATGAAAATCAAAGAGGAAACTAGGAAGCTAGCCGCAGGCTGCTCAAAACACTGTTTTGAGGTTGTAGATAAGACTGACAAAGTCAGGAACATATATCTACGGCAAGGTAACGCTGACGTGGTTTGAAGAGATTTTCGAAGAGTATTATTTCATTGTTGGGAAGAGCAATACATCACGGATTGTAGTTGTATCAGTAAGGAGCATGCAGAGACGGTCGATACCGATACCCAAACCACCTGTTGGTGGCATACCGTATTCAAGAGCCTCGATGTAGTCGTAATCGATACCTGTTGCTTCATCGTCCCCAAGTTCTTTAGCTTTGGCTTGAGCTTCGAAACGGCTAAGTTGATCGATTGGATCATTCAACTCAGAATAGGCATTTCCGTATTCTTTGGTCATAATGAAGAGCTCGAAACGGTCAGTAAAGCGTTCATCTTCAGGGTTTTTCTTCGCGAGTGGAGAGACAGCTACTGGATGTCCGTAGACAAAGGTTGGTTGGATCAAGGTTTCTTCGACAAATTCTTCAAAGAAGGCATTGATGATGTGACCAACTTCAGTGTAATGCTTTTCAACAGGTACATGTTTTTCATTGGCAAGAGCTACGGCTTCTTCGAAAGTCAAATCTTGCCAGAAGTCAACACCAGTAATTTCCTTGATAGCATCCACCATGTGAACACGTTTAAATGGTTCATTGATTTTGATTTCAGTGCCTTGATAGTTTACTGGACCATCTCCTTTGACAGCCTTTGCAGCATGCTGGATAATACCTTCTGTCAAATCCATAATATCATGGAAATCGGCATAGGCTTGGTAAACCTCAATCATAGTAAATTCAGGATTGTGAGTTGCATCCATTCCTTCGTTACGGAAGATACGGCCAATCTCATAGACGCGTTCCATACCACCGACAATTAGACGTTTGAGATGAAGTTCTAGAGCTATCCGAAGCACCATATCAATATTTTGAGCATTGTGGTGTGTAATAAATGGTTTGGCAGCAGCACCACCGGCCTCGTTGTGAAGTACAGGTGTTTCCACTTCAAGAAAATCATGTCCATCTAGATAACGACGAATTTCAGAGATGATTTTTGAACGAGTGACAAAGCGTTCAAAACTTTCGCGATTTGAAATTAAATCAAGGTAACGTTTACGGTAAATTGTTTCAACGTCAGTCAAACCGTGGAATTTCTCTGGTAGTGGGCGAAGTGCTTTAGACAAGTGTGTAATGTGAGTTGCCTTGATAGAAAGTTCTCCCATATCTGTTCGCATCACTTCACCTTCGACACCAAGGAAGTCACCAAGGTCAGCCTTTTTGAAGATTTCGTAGTTTTCTTCACCGACTTCATCTTTACGAACGTAGATTTGGATTTGACCTTCTCGGTCTTGAAGATGGGCAAAGCCGACTTTCCCTTTTCCACGTTTGGTTACTAAGCGTCCAGCGATAGTAGCAGTTTCATTTAATTCATGTAATTGTTCTTTATCAAGTTCTGCAAATTTGTCTTTTAGTTCTTGAGAGTTAGCAGTACGTTCAAAACGTTTTCCGAAGGGATCGATTCCTTGTTCACGGAGCGCAGCCATTTTTTCACGGCGAACGATCTGCTGGTCATTTAGTTCTTCCATATGTTCTGTAGACATGGGTTCCTCCTAATTTTACTCAAAATTTGATACGATGAGTCATTTTTTGCGATACTCCCATTTTATCATAAATAGCAGAGAAATTCACGGATATTCTTTGAAAACTAAAAAGAACTTGACTATTAAGATCAAGTTCCATTATTTTTCTTGATAGGAAGTGTCATTCCATTTTTCCAGAGTGAAGGTTTCAAAATCATCGGTCTCTAAAACTGTCAGACTAGCATTGGCCAAGCCTCCTTCTTTGCGGAGGTGAGCTTCTTTATAGCCTAAAAGTGTACGAAGGCTAGCAGTGAGATTTGCCCCATGCCCAACGATCAGAATGTTTTCAGCCGGACTTCCTTTCAGAGATTTGATAAATCGAATAGTTCGCTGAGTCGTAGAGTAGAGAGATTCGGCTTCAAACATCTTCGTATCAAACTGAGCCAGATTAGAGCGAAAGGCCTTGATTTGTTGTGGGTAGATGGTATTGAGCGTAGCGATTTTTAATCCCTCTAGTTTGCCAAGTTGCCATTCACGTAGGTCTGGAATACTTTCTAATGAACAAGGTTTCTGGAGTTGACTTTGAATAATTTCAGCAGATTTAACCGTTCTGGGTAAATCACTAGAATAAATCGTATCAAAAGGAACTTCCTTAAGATACTGCCCCAGTTGTTTTAGTATGTCAACGGACTCTGGAAGAAGGGGAGAATCACCGCTAGCACCTTGAAAACGTCCTTCAAGATTCCAGACAGTTCGACCATGACGGACAAAATAGAGTTTCATCAGTTGTTTTCCTCCAAGAGATCAGCAAAATCTGCTTTTACAAAACTGGCTAAGTCTTGAGGTCGGATGATAATACTGTGCCCGACTTCTCCAGCCGAGACAATCATTTTATCCAAATCCAAGGCTTTTTGATCAATAAAAATAGGATAGTTGTGTTTTTGGCGAATACCGACGGGGTTATTTGCCCCATGAATATAGCCTGTCGTTTTTTCTAGGTCTTTTTGTGGAATCATACTCACTTTTTTATTACCAGAAACCTTTGCTAATTTTTTTTCAGCGAGGTGTTCTGTTATGGGGACGATTCCGATAATTGGGCCTGTCTTGTCCCCCAGCAGAGCCAAGGTTTTAAAGATATGTGTTCGATCATATTCCGAAGGAAGTTCACCCTCAAGCGCATTGATTTGAATCCCTGTGTGCTCAATTCCTGCCTTGGTCAAGATTTGTTCGACCAAGGTTTTCTTAATCTTAACTTTCTTTGCCATTATTTATACTTATCCTCCAATTGACTCATCCAGATACCAAGCCAAATGCCAAGTGCAAAGAAGAAGGCGATGAGAACATAGCTTACGATGGAAAGTCCAGTGTATTGGATACTTTCAGCACTTCCAGCATTTGGAATCAAAATCAAGAGGGTGCTTGATAGCACAATTCCAATAATAAAGTGATAAACACGGGAGTGGTAGTTGTTCAAGGCATGGTCCATTAATTTTGAAAAAACGATGAGAGTTGCACCCGCACCAATCCCGATAGGAAGGAAGGTACCAAATAAATCAAAGGTCTTAAAGCCAGTTAACATTGGAGCGTACAGTCCTAAAATCAAGAGTAGATTTGATGGACTTAAACCAGGTACCAAGACACCAAGAGCTAAAAGAACACCCGCTAAGATGAAACTAGCGAAACTGGCGCTGAGAGAACCAACAACAAAGTTTAGCGCGTAGAGCCCTAGTCCTGAAAGGATAAAGGTGGTCCAGAACCAGACTAGATCAATCTTATCACGATCAGATTCTCGAGTAGATTCTTTAAGGAGACTAGGAACTGTACCAATGATAGCTCCAGCAAAGCTCCATAAAACATAGACTTGGTAATTTTGTAGCAGATACTCGATTGGATAAGAAAACAAACCAATGCCTAGCAACATCCCAATTGCTACTGGGATAAAGTATAGGACATTCGCTTTAAAATCCTTAAAGGGATGAGCCAGAAAAGAAATCATTCGCTCGTAGATCCCCAAAATCGCTGCCAGAACACCACCAGAAATTCCAGGTAGGATAAATCCTAAGGCGATGACGATTCCTTTAATAACTCTTGCAATCCATGAAAACATATTAGACTCCTCAATTTCATAAATTTCTTTCTCTGTCTTATCAATTATAACACAGACGGCAAAAAAATGAAAAAGCAAGTGAAAAAGTTGCGATTTTCACTTGCTTTATGGTCTTAAAAATAGCTTTCTGAAGGTTTCTTCTTTTTCCTTATCAGTAGAAATGAGATTGATGTCTAGGTGATGTTCAAATCCTGCAATTTTTCCTTTGGAAGTATACTGATGGAGGTCATAGTCTAAATCAGTATTGGGTGTGGCCTCAAAGTAGCCTGAGTCTGTCCCATAAGAAGGAATCCAGACGGCAGAGAAATTTTCCGTATTGATGCCATGTTCTTGCATGAAATAAACACCAATGTAAATCCCGATATTTTTAGCGCCCAGCGATTCAAGTTTAGCCCGAAAAGCTTCGACTCCGTCATTCATATCTGCCATTGTTTTTTCCTCAACGTCAAGCCAGTAATAACTAGGATTGTATGGAGAAGCAGAATTGTAGAAGACTTCAGCCGCTTTTTTCATTTCTTCTTTGTTCGTACCAGTTAGATAAGCATAAACGGCTACGGGGACATTGCGCTTTTGAAATTCTGAAATGTGATTTTTATAGGATTTATCAACCCCGTTGATAAAGGCCGCATCATTTGCTTCCGTGTGTTGAGTACCACTGTGCACACGAACAATAGCTCCAGAAATATTTTGAGATAAAATATCGTAGTTTATCTCCTCCGGTCTTTGCCAACCAGAAATGTCAATAATGGGTTTATCAAGATTATGCAAGGCCTGGTTTTCAACTTGGACAGTGTTGCTTTTTGACTTGACCGAATGGTCTTCATAAGTTGGTTTATTAAAGATTAAAATAGCTATAACAATGGTGAATAGACTAAAAATAATAGCTGGATGAATCTCTTTTCTCATATTTAATTAGTTTAACGTAAATAGATAAAAAAATCAAAGAAAACGTTGAAAAGATGAATGAACTAGCATGTTTTCCCTATTTCTCTGTTTGTTTACTCCTAAGAAACTAAATTATGGTATAATATAAGGGAATTTCTAGAGAAAAGAGAAGATTATGTCAAATTATGCCATTATTTTAGCAGCGGGTAAAGGTACTCGCATGAAATCAGATCTTCCAAAGGTACTTCATAAAGTAGCTGGAATTTCGATGTTGGAACATGTTTTTCGTAGTGTTGGTGCTATTCAACCTGAAAAAACAGTTACTGTAGTTGGTCACAAGGCAGAGCTAGTTGAGCAAGTATTAGCCGGTCAGACAGACTTTGTTACCCAATCAGAACAACTAGGAACTGGGCATGCTGTCATGATGGCAGAGCCTATTCTCCAAAATCGTACAGGCCACACCTTGGTTATCGCTGGAGATACTCCTCTGATTACAGGTGAAAGCTTGAAAAAACTCTTGGATTTCCATATCAATCACAAAAATGTTGCGACGATCTTGACAGCTGAAGCGGCAAATCCTTTTGGATACGGTCGAATTGTCCGTAATGATAATGCAGAAGTTCTTCGCATTGTGGAGCAGAAAGATGCCACAGACTTTGAAAAGCAAATTAAGGAAATCAATACAGGAACTTATGTATTTGACAATGAACGTCTTTTTGAAGCTCTTAAAAACATCAACACCAACAATGCCCAAGGTGAGTACTATATTACTGACGTGATTGGTATTTTCCGTAATGCTGGTGAAAAGGTCGGGGCCTATACTCTCAAGGATTTTGATGAAAGCCTTGGGGTAAATGACCGTGTAGCTCTTGCTACTGCAGAAGCAGTTATGCGCCGCCGTATCAATCAAAAGCACATGGTTAATGGTGTTAGTTTTGTCAATCCAGAAGCAACATACATCGACATTGATGTTGAGATTGCTCCTGAGGTCCAAATCGAAGCCAACGTTACCTTGAAAGGTCAAACAAAGATTGGTGCGGAGACTATTTTAACAAATGGAACTTATATCGTAGATAGTACCGTTGGAGCTGGGGCCGTGATTACGAATTCCATGATTGAGGAAAGTAGTGTTGCGGACGGTGTAACAGTTGGTCCTTATGCCCATATCCGTCCAGGTTCAAGTCTGGCTGCTCAAGTTCACATTGGAAATTTTGTTGAAGTAAAAGGATCTTCAATCGGTGAAAATACCAAGGCGGGTCATTTGACTTATATTGGAAACTGTGAAGTGGGTAGCAACGTTAATTTTGGTGCAGGAACTATTACAGTCAACTACGATGGCAAAAATAAATACAAAACTGTCATTGGCAACAATGTATTTGTTGGATCAAACTCAACCATTATTGCTCCTGTAGAACTTGGGGATAATTCTCTGGTTGGAGCGGGTTCAACCATTACCAAGAATGTTCCTGCTGATGCCATTGCTATCGGCCGTGGACGTCAGGTCAACAAAGATGAATATGCGACTCGCCTCCCTCATCATCCTAAGAACCAGTAGGAGTTTGTCATGGAATTTGAAGAAAAAACGATTAGTCGGAAGGAAATCTATCAAGGTCCTATTTTCAAACTAGTACAAGACCAGGTGGAACTACCAGAAGGAAAGGGGACTGCCCAACGTGACTTGATTTTTCACAATGGAGCTGTTTGTGTGCTAGCTGTGACAGCTGAGGACAAAATCGTTCTCGTTAAGCAATATCGAAAGGCTATCGAGGCGGTTTCTTATGAGATTCCTGCAGGTAAACTAGAACTTGGTGAAAATGCGGATCCAATGGCGGCGGCCCTTCGTGAATTGGAAGAAGAAGTTGCCTACACTGGTAAGTTAGAACTGTTGTACGATTTCTATTCTGCGATTGGATTTTGTAATGAAAAACTAAAACTCTATCTCGCCAGTGATTTGGTTAAGGTGGAAAATCCTCGTCCACAAGATGATGATGAAACCTTGGAAGTCCTAGAAGTAAGTCTAGAGGAAGCCAAGAACCTGATCCAGTCAGGTCATATCTGTGATGCCAAGACCATTATGGCGATCCAGTACTGGGAACTACAAAAGAAATAGAGGAGCAACCCATGGGAAAACCTTTATTAACAGACGAAATGATTGAACGTGCCAACCGAGGTGAGAAAATCTCAGGACCACCTCTTCAAGATGATGAGGAAACAAAGATCCTACCAACGTCTTCACAACATTTTAGTTATTCACGCTCTAGAGACCACGGTTTTAGTCAAGATACACTTACAATCGAAGTAGAGCCAACGATTCATAAGAGCCGTCGTATTGAAAACACTAAGAGAAATGTTTTTAATTCGAAACTCAATCGCATCTTGTTTGCAGTCATCCTACTTTTGATTTTGTTAGTGTTGGCAATGAAACTCTTGTAATTGAAAGGACTTGAAATGAAAATTGGAATTATTGCTGCCATGCCAGAAGAACTCGTATATTTGACTCAGAATTTGGATAAACCTCAAGAAGTCCAAGTTCTCGGAAATACCTACTACACTGGCTCTGTTGGCAATACAGAAGTCGTTCTAGTTCAGAGTGGAATTGGAAAGGTCATGTCGGCTATGAGTGTAGCTATTCTAGCTGACCGCTTCCAAGTAGAAGCTATTATCAATACAGGATCAGCAGGTGCTCTTGCTGAAGGGATTGCTGTTGGAGATGTAGTGATTGCGGATAAATTGGCTTACCATGATGTGGATGTAACTGCTTTTGGCTATGCTTATGGCCAAATGGCTGGTCAACCTCTTTACTTTGAATCCGATAAGAAGTTCATCGCTAGGATTAAAGAAAACTTATCTCAATTAGAGCAGACATGGCACCTAGGCTTGATTACTACAGGGGACAGTTTTATAGCTGGAGATGATAAGATTGCTAGTATCAAATCCCACTTTCCAGATGTTTTAGCTGTTGAAATGGAAGGGGCTGCTATTGCACAAGCGGCTCAGGCTCTTAGTCTACCTTTCCTAGTCATTCGTGCCATGAGTGACAATGCCAATCACGAGGCCTCTATCTCTTTTGATGAGTTTATTATCGAAGCTGGACGTCGTTCTGCCCAAGTATTACTAGCCTTTTTAAAGGCCTTAGATTAAGCGAAAATTTGACAGTTTATCTAGCTTATGATAAGATTTAAATAAAGAAAAGCTAGAAAACGTTTCAGAGGATATTATGAGTATTGAAATGACCGTCAGTGAGATTGCAGAGGTCTTAGGACTATCTCGTCAAGCAATCAACAATCGTGTCAAAGAACTTCCAGAAGAGGACACGAAAAAAAATGACAAAGGTGTAACAGTAGTTACTCGAAGTGGCTTGATCAAGCTAGAAGAAATCTACAAAAAAACGATTTTTGAAGATGAACCAGTCAGTGACGATGTCAAACAACGCGAACTGATGGAAATCTTGGTCGATGAGAAGAATGCTGAAATTCTT
Organism: Streptococcus oralis; assembly: GCF_026782235.1. Taxonomy (GTDB): domain Bacteria; phylum Bacillota; class Bacilli; order Lactobacillales; family Streptococcaceae; genus Streptococcus; species Streptococcus oralis_CC. The sequence goes on from NZ_JAKUWE010000003.1 coordinate 285,236, forward strand.
CGATTGTACGAGCAACTCAAGGCCAAGGACCAGCAGTTGACAGAAAAAGATGAGCAGATGCGCATCAAAGACCGTCAGATTGCAGAAAAGGACAAACAGTTGGACCAACAGCAACAGTTAACTCTTCAAGCTATGAAGGATCAAGAAACCTTGAAACTCGAGTTGGACCAAGCAAAAGAAGAAGTCCAAGCAACCAAAAAAGGCTTTTTTGCTCGCCTTTTTGGAGGAAAATAAAGAAGCTGTTTGGGTTACTCACTAACCTAATGGCTTCTTTTATTATTTATAGTTTAGTTTGGGTAGTAATTGAGGTAAATAATGGAAAAATTAAGAGATTATATCGCCTTTGATTTGGAATTCAATCAACACGAGGGGGTTACTCATTTAATTCAAGTATCAGCAGTCCGCTTTCAAGATGGACAAGAAAGTGCTGCTTTTGATTCTTATGTTCATACTACAGCCCCATTGAAGAGTTTTATCAATGGTTTGACTGGAATCACAGCTGAAACCTTGAAAGATGCGCCAAAAGTAGAACAAGTTTTAAAGGACTTTCAAGCATTTGTTGGCGACTTACCTATTGTTGGTTACAATGCAGCTAAGAGTGATTTGCCTATTCTCTTGGAGCATGGTATTGATTATCGTGACCAGTATAAGGTTGATTTATATGAGGAGGCTTTTGAACGCCGTAGTTCTGACCTACACGGCATAGCCAATCTTAAATTACAAACTGTAGCGAATTTTTTAGGCTTTCACGGGAAGTCTCATAACAGTTTAGAAGACGCCCGCATGACGGCGCGTGTTTACGAAGCTTTTTTGGAATCGGATGAAGGAAAGCTATTAATAGAAGACCAGAGTAGTTTTTCGATGAATAATCCTTTCGGTGGCTTAGATTTATCCCAATTTTTAGACTAGGAGTGCCTATGAAACCTGAAAAACCTAAGAAGCTAGGTTTTAGGAAGATATACTATAACCTAGATAAGATTTTATTTCTATTTTTCTTGATATTTATGATGGTTGAGTTTGTCTGGCTACCATTGAATTCATGGATTGCTGGCATCCTTCTGAGACAAACAGGTTACTTGTTTATCTCCTACAATAACTTTTGGGCGATTATACAAGGCTCGCCTTTTATCAGTTTAGCCTTTCTCATCTTAATTGCAATCAATCTCTTGGTTGCTTATTTCCAGATTTGTCTTTTGTTTATCGGTGCTCGCCACCTTCTCTATCATGAAAAGAGAACTTTAATCGAGTACAGTAGAAAAGTATTTCACCAGAGCTTTCTATTCGTTAAGCGATTGAGCTTTTGTAAGATGGCCTTTGTCTTTTTTTACATTGCTATGCTTTTCCCGTTCATCCGAAAGATTTTAAAAATCTACTACCTCAACAAGATTATTATCCCTGATTTTATTGTGAATTATTGGGAAGGTAAACATTGGCTGGTAGGTCTGATGATCATAGCATCCGCTTGGATCTTTCTCTACATCTCTGTCCGATTTATGTTTGCCCTTCCTAAGATTCTCTTTGAAAGAAAGACCGTAAGAGAAGGTGTGAAATATAGTCTCCAAAAGACAAAGAAAAATGTCCTTTTCTTCTCTTGGCATCTCTTGCTCATTATCATTAAAACGTATCTTTTCTTCTTTGGTTTGTTAATTCCCTTGCTTTTTGCGCAAGCAGTGATGGATAATCTAACTCAAAAAGAATCCTTGATTCTCGGTGTAATTAATTTTGTCTTGATTAAAAATTTCCATTATATGACCCTTACTTATTTCCTAGTGAAGTTTGTTTCCTTCCTGACAGGAGAAGAACTAGAGATTATGCCAAGGCGAAAGAAAGATCATCTGATGAGATGGGGTGTCATGGGGTGTGCAAGCATCATCTTTGCCATAGAAGGCTACGTTTATCTGGAAACTCCAGATACCAATACACCTTTAGTGATTTCGCACAGAGGAGTAAGTAATAAAAACGGTGTTCAAAATACTGTGCAGTCTTTAGAAAAAACAGCTCAACTAAAACCAGATCTCATCGAAATGGATGTGCAGGAAACGAAAGACGGTCAGTTCGTGATGATGCACGATGCTAACCTCAAAAATTTAACAGGTATTAATGCTACACCGCAAGATTTGACTCTGGATGAATTAACAAATACAGATATTTACGAGAATGGTTATCAAACAAAGATTTCAAGCTTTGATGCCTATTTAGAGCGTGCAAATGCTTTAAACCAAAAATTGCTGATTGAGATTAAGACCAGTAAAAAAGATAGTCCGCAAATGATGGACCATTTCCTCGAAAAGTACGGAGCGACTATCAAGAAATATGGACACCAGATGCAATCGCTAGACTACCATGTGATTGATAAAGTGTTGACTTATGATTCTGAAATTCCAGTTTACTTTATTCTTCCCTATAACAGTATCTTCCCAAGAACCAAGGCAACTGGTTACACTATGGAGTACTCAACTTTGGACGAATACTTTGTCAATAAACTCTGGACAACTGATCAGAGACTCTATGTTTGGACCGTAAATGGTTCGGAGGCATTTGATAAAGCAGTTCGTCTCGGTGCAGATGGCATGATTACTGATGATCTTGAAATGGTCCAGTCACAAGTCACAATGGCTCAAGACGATCCGGAATATACGGAATTACTCTTAAAGAAAGCAATGGAATTCTTTGATTTCTAAGAAAAAAAAAGAGAAACAGATGTTTCTCTTTTTTTGTGGATTAGAAAGGCAATTTTCCAGCGAAAGCACCGAGTTTCTTCTTAGTCGTTTCATCAATTTGCTCAAGAGCAGCGTTAATTGCTTGCGCGGTCATATCTGAAAGTGTTTCGAGATCTTCTGAATCTACAACTGCTGGGTTGAAGTCAATGTTGACAACTTTTTTGTCACCAGTTAAGGTCGCTTGGACAAGCTCTTGAGCAGATTTTCCAACAAATTCCATGGTAGCGAGTTCTGCTTGGCTTTGTTCCATTTGTTTTTGAAGTTTTTGTGCTTGGCGCATCATGTTTTGCATGTTCATCATGGCGGTTTACAGTTCCCTTTTTTCTATTATTTTTCTTTTTATTTTATCAATTTTAGGAGCAAAAGTCTATTATTTGTTTAATTCATTAGATATATGAACTTTTATAATGAGTCCCTTAAACAACTTTTAAGAAATTTACTATGCACACCTGGTATTCTTTGCGAAACAAATAAATTTCATTTAAGTTTTCTTTAAGGATTCTATTATATTCTAGAGAACTCTATGTTAACCGAACGTTAAGCAGAAAATATAGAGGATAACCTAATTTCATTTCTTAATTTGTTATAGTCTTTCCAGATTTAGTAACACATTGTTCACTTTTTACCTTTAATGGTGTGTTGATTCAACTAAATGACGCTCTGTCTTTTTTTCATGATGGAGACAGATTGTGATATAATAGATGGTAATGAGTTTTTTAGAATAAACTAAAGGAGAAAATATATGATCTATGCAGGAATCCTAGCCGGAGGAACTGGCACACGCATGGGAATCAGTAATTTACCAAAACAATTCTTGGAGTTAGGTGATAGACCTATTTTGATCCACACAATCGAAAAATTTGTTTTGGAACCAAGTATTGAAAAAATTGTAGTTGGAGTTCATGGAGATTGGGTGTCACACGCTGAGGACCTAGTTGATAAGTATCTTTCTCTCCACAAGGATCGCATCATCATTACCAAGGGTGGTGCTGATCGCAATACCAGTATCGAGAAGATTATAGAAGCTATTAATGCCTATCGTCCAATCACTCCAGAAGATATCGTGATTACCCACGACTCTGTTCGTCCCTTTATTACACTTCGCATGATTCAGGACAATATCAAACTGGCCCAAAATCATGATGCGGTTGACACAGTAGTAGAAGCAGTTGATACCATTGTTGAAAGTACAAATGGTCAGTTTATCACGGATATTCCAAATCGTGCTCACCTCTATCAAGGTCAAACACCTCAGACATTCCGTTGCAAGGATTTCATGGATTTGTATGGTTCCCTATCTGATCAAGAAAAGGAAATCCTGACGGATGCATGTAAAATTTTTGTTATCAAAGGAAAGGATGTTGCTCTAGCTAAAGGGGAATATTCAAACCTTAAAATCACAACGGTGACAGACTTGAAAATCGCGAAAAGCATGATTGAGAAAGACTAAGGCTATGATTAATCAAATTTATCAACTGACCAAACCAAAGTTTATCAATGTAAAATATCAAGAAGAGGATATTGATCAGGAGAATCATATCCTGATTCGTCCAAATTATATGGCGGTTTGTCATGCGGATCAACGTTACTATCAAGGGAAGCGTGATCCAAAGATATTGGCTAATAAACTTCCTATGGCCATGATTCATGAGTCTTGTGGAACTGTTATTTCAGATCCGACTGGGACTTATGAAGTCGGTCAAAAGGTAGTTATGATTCCCAATCAACCGCCTATGCAGAGTGACAAGGAGTTCTACGAGAACTACATGACCGGAACCTACTTCCTATCAAGTGGTTATGATGGCTTTATGAGAGAATTTGTCTCTCTTCCAAAAGATCGTGTTGTGTCTTATAATGACATTGAGGACACAGTTGCAGCCATTACTGAGTTTGTGAGTGTTGGTATGCATGCCATGGATCGTTTCTTGCATCTTGGTCATAGTAAGCGAGAGCGCATTGCTGTTATCGGAGATGGTAGTTTGGCCTTTGTTGTTGCAAATATTATCAATTATACCTTGCCAGAAGCAGAGATTATCGTCTTTGGTCGCCATTGGGAAAAACTAGAGCTCTTCTCTTTTGCAAAAGAGTGCTATATTACTGATAATATCCCAGAGGATTTGACCTTTGATCATGGGTTTGAGTGTTGCGGTGGCGATGGTACAGGCCCAGCTATCAATGACTTGATTCGCTATATTCGTCCACAGGGAACGATTCTCATGATGGGAGTGAGTGAATACAAGGTTAATATCAATACACGAGATGCTTTGGAAAAAGGATTGTTATTAGTAGGATCATCTCGCTCAGGACGCGTCGATTTTGAGAAGGCCATTCAAATGATGGAAGTTAAAAAGTTTGCAAATCGTCTGAAGAATATCCTTTATGTTGAAGAACCAGTGAGAGAAATCAAGGACATTCACCGTGTCTTTGCTACAGACCTTAATACTGCTTTTAAAACGGTATTTAAGTGGGAAGTGTAGAAGATGGAGGTTAATTGTGGAGAAACTCATCAAAGAAAAAATTTCTTCTTTACTATCTGATGAAGAGGAAGTCCTCAGTGTTGAACAGCTGGGAGGCATGACCAACCAAAACTATTTGGTTAAAACAACCAACAAACAGTATATTGTGAAATTTTTTGGTAAAGGGACTGAAAAACTCATCAATCGTCAAAATGAAAAGTACAATCTTGAACTTTTAGAGGATTTAGATTTAGATGTCAAAAATTACCTCTTTGATATTGAGTCAGGGATTAAAGTAAATGAATACATCGAATCAGCAGTAACTCTTGATTCAACATCTATCAAATCCAAGTTTGAAAAGATTGCACCAATTTTACAAACCATCCATGCTTCAGGGAAAGAATTAAGAGGAGAATTTGCTCCTTTTGAGGAAATCAGCAAATATGAATCCTTGATTGAGGGACCTATCCCTTATGAAAACTATGAAGCTGTAAGAAAAGATGTATTTTCACTAGAAAAGAGATTGGCTGATTTGGGTGTTGATAGAAAGTCCTGTCACATCGATTTGGTACCAGAAAACTTTATCGAGTCACCACAAGGTCGTTTGTATTTGATTGACTGGGAATACTCTTCTATGAATGACCCGATGTGGGATTTGGCAGCTCTTTTCTTAGAGTCTGAATTTACAAAGCAAGAGGAAGATGATTTCCTTTCCTACTATGAAAGTGACAAAACGCCTGTATCACGTGAGAAAATTCGTATCTATAAAATCTTGCAAGATACTATCTGGAGTTTGTGGACAGTGTACAAAGAAGCTCAAGGGGCTGATTTTGGAGATTATGGTATCAACCGTTACCAAAGAGCTGTCGAAGGTTTGACTTATTATGGAGGTTAGGATGAAGAATAAAAATGGTGTTTCCTTTGGTCTGCTCTCTGGTATCTTCTGGGGATTAGGTCTAACAATTAGTGCTTATATCTTTTCAATTTTTACAAATCTTTCACCTTTTGTGGTGGCTGCTGCTCATGATTTCTTGAGTATCTTTATCTTGTTAGCTTTTCTTTTGGTAAAAGAAAGAAAAGTTCGTCTTTCGATTTTCTTAAATATTCGAAATGTGAGTGTAATTATCGGTGCTTTACTAGCAGGACCTATTGGTATGCAGGCCAATCTTTATGCGGTTAAATATATCGGTAGTTCTCTAGCTTCATCTGTATCGGCTATTTACCCAGCAGTTTCAGTTTTACTAGCCTTCTTCATTTTGAAACACAAGGTTTCAAAGAATATAGTATTCGGTGTTTTCTTGATTATTGCAGCGATCATTGCTCAAACCTACAAGGTTGAACAAGTTAACTCGTTTTACATTGGGATTCTTTGTGCCCTTATCTGTGCCATTGCCTGGGGGAGTGAAAGTGTTCTCAGCTCCTATGCTATGGAAAGTGATTTAAGTGAAATTGAAGCCTTGTTAATTCGACAAGTAACCTCATTCTTGTCCTATCTTGTGATTGTGCTCTTTTCTCACCATTCATTTGCAGAAGTGGCAGATGGGCAATTATTCGGCCTCTTGCTTGTCTTTGCGGCCTTTGATATGATTTCCTACTTAGCTTATTATATCGCCATTAATCGTTTGCAACCTGCGAAAGCGACAGGTTTGAATGTGAGCTATGTAGTTTGGACTGTCTTATTTGCAGTTATTTTCTTGGGTGCACCGCTAGATATGCTGACAATCATCACTTCACTTATTGTTATGGCTGGTGTTTATATTATTATTAAAGAATAAAGGAGATTCGTGTGAAAGCGATTATTTTAGCAGCGGGCTTAGGAACTCGTCTACGCCCTATGACTGAAAATACCCCAAAAGCTTTGGTTAAGGTTAATCAAAAACCCTTGGTAGAATACCAAATCGAGTTTTTGAAAGAGAGAGGAATTGATGAGATTATCATTGTTGTCGGCTATCTCAAAGAACAATTTGACTACTTAAAAGAAAAATATGGTGTTCGTTTAGTCTTTAACGACAAGTATGCTGATTACAATAACTTTTACTCACTTTATCTAGTAAAAGAAGATTTGGCTAACAGCTACGTCATCGATGCAGATAACTATCTTTTTAAAAATATGTTTCGAAACGATCTTAAACGTTCTACCTATTTTAGCGTTTATCGTGAAGACTGTACGAACGAGTGGTTCTTGGTTTACGGTGATGACTACAAGGTTCAAGACATTATTGTTGACAGCAAAGCTGGTCGCATTCTGAGTGGAGTTTCATTCTGGGATGCACCAACTGCTGAGAAGATTGTTGGCTTTATTGACAAAGCTTACGAAAGTGGTGAATTTGTTGATCTCTACTGGGACAACATGGTTAAGGATAATATCAAAGAATTGGATGTCTATGTCGAAGAATTAGAAGGAAATAGCATCTATGAAATTGATAGTGTAAAAGATTACCATAAGTTAGAAGAGATTTTATCTACTATTGAGTAAGGAAAGAGAAGAAGGTTTGGGCCTTCTTTTTTTGTGGATTTATAACAAGAATGTTTGATATTGATTGTATTCTTTAAATGAAACAAAAATTACAAAAAAATGAACAAAATAAAACAAAAATTATTGACAACGATTTCATATAGTGTTATACTTATTACATAAAAGATAATTGAAAGAAGGGAAAATGTTATGGGATTAGATCATTTCTTTGACAAAAACCTGGTGTTTTGCTTAGAAGCGGATAATCAAGAACAACTCTTTGATCAGGTAGCAAGCTTGTTGGAAGAACGAGAAATTGTCACTCCGACTTATCGAGAAGCCTTGATCATGCGTGAAAAGTCATTTCCAACTGGTTTAGATATGGAATTTCTAGGTAAGGACTTGCCAAATGTAGCGATTCCTCATACAGATATTGTTCATAATCTAGCTGAGAAAGTAGTGGTTGTTCGATTAGAAAAACCAGTAACTTTTCACAATATGATAGCTCCTGATAAGGAAGTAGAAGTATCCCTACTCTTCTTTATCATTAACAACTCAAGTTCAAGTCAAACAAATATTCTGGCTCAGTTGATGGACTTTTTCACAGGAAATGGACATCTGGAAGATCTATCAAAAATTTCCGAACCAGAAAAACTTTATGCTTACATTGCTGAAGCAACCGCTTAATCTTGTCTATTAAAAAATAAAATCGGAGGAAATCCAAATGATTAAAATTCTTGCTGCCTGCGGTGCAGGTGTTAACTCAAGTCACCAAATTAAAAGTGCTCTAGAAGAAGAACTTTCAAACCGTGGTTATGATGTTCACTGTGATGCAGTCATGGTGAAAGATGTAAACGAAGACCTTATGAAAGGTTACGATATCTTTACACCAATCGCTGCAACTGACCTTGGTTTTGAACCAGGTATTCCAGTAATTGAAGCTGGACCAATCTTGTTCCGTATTCCAGCGATGAGCGCTCCAGTATTTGACAATATTGAAGCAGCTATCAAAGAGCACGGACTAAGCTAATTTATTCTTTATCTTGTTAACATTCATAGAACTAAAAAAAACGGGAGGAACTATTATGGATGTCATTATCGAACTAGCCAATAAGCTGTTCAAACCTATCTTGGATATGGGTGGACCAATCATCATGCTGATCATTTTGACAGTATTGGCCCTACTTTTTGGAGTGAAATTCTCCAAAGCGCTTGAAGGTGGTATTAAACTTGCCATCGCTCTTACTGGTATTGGTGCCATCATCGGTATGCTCAATGGAGCTTTCTCAGCATCACTTGCGAAATTCGTTGAAAACACTGGTATCCAATTGAACATCACTGACGTTGGTTGGGCACCACTTGCTACCATCACTTGGGGTTCTGCATGGACACTTTACTTCTTGCTTGTAATGTTGATTGTCAACGTTGCGATGCTTGCAATGAAGAAAACAGACACACTTGACGTTGATATCTTCGATATCTGGCACTTGTCAATCACTGGTCTTTTGATTAAATGGTACGCAGACAACAATGGAGTTAGCCAAGGGGTTTCACTTTTCATCGCAACTGCAGCAGTTGTCCTTGTAGGTGTTTTGAAGATCATCAACTCTGACTTGATGAAACCAACATTCGACGACCTTCTTAATGCACCAAGTTCATCACCAATGACTTCAACGCACATGAACTACATGATGAACCCAGTTATCATGGTTTTGGATAAGATTTTTGAAAAATTCTTCCCTGGCCTTGATAAATATGACTTTGATGCTGCTAAATTGAACAAAAAAATCGGTTTCTGGGGTTCTAAATTCTTCATCGGTTTCATCCTTGGTATTGTTATTGGTTTGATGGGGACTCCACACCCAGTTGCTGGAGTAGAAGATGCATCTTCATGGGAACTTGTTATTAAAGGTTGGTTGTCTCTTGGTTTGACAGCCGGTGTAGCTTTGGAACTCTTCTCACTTATCGGATCATGGTTCATCGCAGCCGTAGAACCACTTTCACAAGGTATTACAAACGTTGCTACTAAACGTCTTCAAGGACGTAAATTCAACATCGGTCTTGACTGGCCATTCATCGCTGGTCGTGCTGAAATCTGGGCTTGTGCTAACGTACTTGCTCCAATCATGCTAGTAGAAGCAGTGCTTCTTTCAAACGTCGGTAATGGTATCTTGCCACTTGCAGGTATCATCGCTATGGGTGTGACTCCAGCTCTCTTGGTTGTTACACGTGGTAAATTGCTCCGTATGATTATCTTCGGAACACTCTTGTTGCCTCTCTTCCTTCTTTCAGGTACACTTATTGCACCATTTGCAACTGAACTTGCTAAAGGGGTGGGTGCCTTCCCAGAAGGCGTGAGTCAAACTCAATTGATTACTCACTCAACTCTTGAAGGACCAATCGAAAAACTTCTTGGTTGGGCAATCGGTAATGCTACAACAGGTGATATCAAAGCAATCCTTGGTGCAGCAGCCTTCCTTGTATTCTATGTAGGTATCTTTGCTTGGTATAGAAAACAAATGATCAAACGTAACGAAGAATACGCAGCAAATGCTAAATAATTCGCTCCTATAAAATGTAAATTGTGAAAACTAGGTTGTTAATTTCCTACATTGGGAGTGGCAACCTAGTTTTTTATATAAAGATCTAAAAATAGTTGGAGAACATTATGGTAATTGAAATCAAATCAGACCAGTTAACGGTCCAGTTTAAAACCTTAGGTGGCGCCTTGTCGTCGATCAAGGATCGAGAGGGCATTGAGTATCTGTGGCAAGGAGATTCCACTTACTGGAGTGGACAAGCGCCTGTACTTTTTCCAATCTGCGGCTCTTTAAGAGAAGATACAGCCTTCTACAGTCATGCAGATGGAACGGAGACGAAAGGAAACATTCCTCGCCATGGTTTGGTTCGCAAGAAAGAATTTGAATTAGTTGAACAGACAGAAAACAGTGTAACCTTCGCTATCGAAGATGATGAGAATACTTATCAAAACTATCCTTATCATTTTCGACTTGAAATCACTTATAGGGTTACTGGCAAGACCGTTCGTACCCAATACAAAGTCTTTAATAAAGAAACTAGCAAAGTTATGCCATACTTTATCGGAGGCCATCCGGGGTTTAATTGCCCTCTTCTAGATGGCGAAACTTATGAAGACTACTATTTAGAGTTTGAAAAAGAAGAGACTTGCTCTGTTCCACGTCCTTTCCCAGAAACAGGCATGTTGGATTTTCAAGATAGAAGTCCATGGTTAGAGGGGCAAAAAGAAATAGATCTTAGTTATGATCTTTTCAGCACAGATGCAGTTACCTTAGATGAGTTGCAATCCAGAACAATTGCCCTTCGTTCTCGTAAGCATGAGAAGGGATTAAAAGTACACTTCCAAGAGTTCTCAAATCTCATCATTTGGTCAACTTTGAATAAGGGACCCTTTATAGCGTTCGAACCATGGTCTGGCTTGTCAACGTCCCTTGAAGAAGGGGATCATTTAGAAGATAAGAGAAACGTTCGTCTCTTAGAAGCTGGTCAAGTAGATCAGATTGGCTTTGATATTGAAATCTTTTAGATTAAAAAATAAAACACAAAAACAAACATTTACTGTTGACTTTTTCTATAAATAGGAGTATATTATGTTTGTAAACAACAAATGATGTTTATAGCAAACAAAAAATCACTTGTTATATTCTCTTCGAAAGAGAGATTATTTCTAGGAACTTGATTTCCTGGACTTGGATAAGGTGTTATTCATCTCGTTCAATCAAATTTGTCACTAAACTGCTAGAAAGTCTTTTATAGGTTATAAAAGTCTTTACTAGCCTAGAAAAATAAAAGGAGTAAACAATATGTCTATTGTTATCGGTGCAGATGTTGCAGGTTTGAGATTGAAAGAAGTTGTGAAAGACTTCTTGGAAAAAGAAAACTTCCATGTTGTGGATGTTACAGCTGAAGGTCAAGACTTTGTTGATGTGACTCTTGCTGTTGCTGCAGAAGTAAACAAAGAAGAACAAAACCTTGGCATCGTGATTGATGCTTATGGAGCTGGTCCATTTATGGTCGCAACTAAAATCAAAGGAATGGTTGCTGCAGAAGTTTCAGATGAACGTTCAGCATATATGACTCGTGGACACAACAACTCACGTATGATTACTATGGGAGCAGAAATCGTTGGTGATGAATTGGCGAAAAACATTGCTAAAGGTTTTGTTAACGGTAAATATGACGGTGGTCGTCACCAAATTCGGGTCGACATGTTGAACAAAATGTGCTAATTAGATTACAGTAAGAAAGGTAAGATAAAAATGAGAATTGCAATTGGATGTGACCACATCGTAACAGATGAAAAAATGGCGGTTTCAGAATTTTTGAAATCAAAAGGATATGAAGTCATCGACTTTGGTACCTATGACCACACACGTACTCACTACCCAATCTTTGGTAAAAAAGTTGGTGAAGCCGTTACAAGCGGTCAAGCTGATCTTGGGGTATGTATCTGTGGTACTGGTGTTGGTATCAACAACGCTGTAAATAAAGTTCCAGGAGTTCGTTCTGCCTTGGTTCGTGATATGACAACAGCTCTTTATGCAAAAGAACAATTGAACGCCAATGTTATTGGTTTTGGTGGTAAAATCACTGGTGAATTGCTCATGTGCGACATCATTGAAGCTTTCATCAATGCTGAATACAAACCATCAGAAGAAAACAAAAAATTGATTGCGAAAATTGAGCACGTTGAAACTCACAATGCTCATCAAGCAGATGCAAACTTCTTTACAGAATTCCTTGAAAAATGGGATCGCGGTGAATACCACGACTAAGAGGTGACGCATGATTTTAACAGTCACAATGAATCCATCCATCGATATTTCTTATCCTTTGGATGAATTGAAAATTGATACTGTCAACCGTGTGGTGGACGTGACCAAGACAGCTGGTGGTAAAGGACTCAATGTTACACGAGTTCTTTCAGAATTTGGTGATTCTGTTGCTGCTACTGGTTTGGTCGGTGGTAAACTTGGTGAGTTTTTAGTAGAGCATATCGATGATGAAGTAACGAAACGTTTCTTCTCCATTCAAGGAGAGACTCGTAACTGTATCGCTATTCTCCATGGTGACAACCAAACAGAAATCCTTGAAAAAGGGCCTGAAGTTCTGGAACAAGAAGGGCAAGACTTCTTGGTTCATTTCGAAAATCTTCTTGACACTGTGGAAGTAGTAGCCATCTCTGGTAGTCTGCCAGCTGGCCTTCCAGTTGACTACTATGCGAGCTTAGTAGAGCTTGCTAATCGCGCAGGAAAACCAGTTGTTCTGGATTGCTCAGGTGCTGCCCTTCAGGCGGTTCTTGAATCACCACATAAACCAACAGTTATTAAACCAAATAACGAAGAATTGTCTCAGCTTCTTGGGAAAGATGTTTCTGAGGATTTGGATGAATTAAAAGAAGTTCTACAAGAGCCTCTATTTGCAGGGATTGAGTGGATAATTGTTTCACTTGGAGCATATGGTGCTTTTGCAAAACACGGTGATACTTTCTACAAGGTAGATATTCCAAGAATTCAGGTAGTCAATCCTGTCGGATCTGGAGATTCTACTGTAGCAGGAATTTCTTCAGGGCTTCTTCACAAAGAATCAGATGCAGAATTACTCATCAAGGCAAATGTCCTTGGTATGCTCAATGCTCAAGAAAAAATGACTGGTCATGTCAACATGGCCAACTATCAAGCTCTATATGATCAATTAATAGTAAAAGAGGTATAAAATGGCTTTAACAGAACAAAAACGTGCACGCTTAGAGAAACTTTCAGATGAAAATGGAATCATTTCAGCTCTTGCCTTTGACCAACGTGGCGCTTTGAAACGCCTCATGGCTCAATACCAAACGGAAGAACCAACAGTTGCTCAAATGGAAGAACTTAAAGTATTGGTTGCAGATGAATTGACAAAATACGCATCATCTATGCTTCTCGACCCTGAATATGGTCTTCCAGCTACAAAAGCGCTTGATCCAAATGCTGGTCTTCTCCTTGCTTATGAGAAAACTGGCTACGACACAACAAGCACTAAACGCTTACCAGACTGCTTGGATGTTTGGTCTGCAAAACGCATTAAAGAACAAGGTGCGGATGCAGTCAAATTCTTGCTTTACTATGACGTAGACAGTTCTGACGAACTCAACCAACAAAAACAAGCTTATATCGAACGTATCGGCTCTGAGTGTGTGGCGGAAGACATTCCATTCTTCCTTGAAATCCTTGCTTACGATGAAAAAATCGCTGACGCTGGCTCTGCAGAATACGCAAAAGTGAAACCACACAAGGTTATCGGTGCCATGAAAGTCTTCTCAGACCCACGCTTCAACATCGATGTCTTGAAAGTGGAAGTTCCAGTCAACGTCAAATACGTTGAAGGCTTTGGTGATGGAGAAATCGTTCATACACGTGAAGAAGCAGCAGCCTTCTTCAAAGCACAAGATGAAGCAACAAATCTTCCTTACATCTACTTAAGTGCAGGTGTATCAGCTAAACTCTTCCAAGAAACCCTTGTCTTTGCTCACGAATCAGGCGCAAACTTCAACGGTGTTCTTTGCGGCCGTGCAACTTGGGCTGGATCAGTTGAAGCCTACATCAAAGACGGTGAAGCAGCAGCTCGTGAATGGCTACGCACAACTGGATTTGAGAACATTGACGAACTCAACAAAGTTCTTCAAACAACAGCGACTTCATGGACTGAACGTGTATAAGTTTTCCCCCCTAATCTTAGGAACATTGATCTAAATAAAAAATTTAAAAAAAGTTGAATGTAAAGGTTTACAAAAAAACTTACTTGTGCTATACTTAAATCACAAGTTAATACAAGGTGAGTGTTACTAAGTAATATTAGGCATGATCACAGGTGGATTAGAAATCGATAGATTTTCTAGTTCATTTGTGGTCATTTTTTATACTCATATACCTTTAAGATATAAAAGGAGGTTGCCATGTATCGAATTCTAAACCCAATGAATCACAACGTCTCGCTTGTCAGAAATGACAAAGGAGAAGAAGTGATTGTGATTGGTAAGGGGATTGCATTTGGGAAAAAGAAGGGGGATTTGATTGCTGAAGAACAAGTTGAGAAAATCTTTCGGATGAAGACAGA